>JAZRSB010000029.1:0-59959 GCA_045651325.1 Candidatus Spyradenecus sp. | reverse complement strand
TGTAGATCCAGAGAGTCGATTTACGTCCAATGAAATAGAGTTTTTTATTTGGGATTACTGGAAAATGTGAAGCCGCGCAAAACATTATTAATGATTAAGCAAAAAATTATGAGCGCGCACTACGACTACGCGCCCTTCGGCACCACGACGCGCACGCACAGTGATTCAAGCGCCTCGTTCGACATCGTTGCGCTCAATCCGTTCCGCTTCTCTTCGGAATACTACGACTCCGAACTCGACCTTGTTTACTACAACTACCGCCACTATTCCCCCTCGCTCGGCCGCTTCCTCTCCCGCGACCCCATCGAAGAACAGGGTGGTCTAAACCTCTACGCGTTCGTCGGGAATAATGGGGTTTACTATTTCGATTTGCTTGGGAATGCAGCGCCAGCTGTTTTATTGCCGTTAGGAATAACAATTTCTGCGGCGGAAGCAGCCGCAGCGGTAATGGGGTTGAGTGTTGTGGCATGTTTGAGTGATCCTACTTGTCGGGAGTTGGCTCTTCGCTATACGCAAGATGGAATAACAGAAGTTCTTGTAAAAGCTCGCCAACTCGCTTGTGTTGCCGCGTATCATGAGTATCATCATCTTTCTTGCCGAAAATGTTCCAGTAGATCGCCTGTAATGCATTCGACTCTTAATTGCGTGTGTTGGGGGCATGTTGTGCTTTGGAGAAGTGCATACCTCTCAATGAAGTGTGATTATTTTTTGGAGGGGAGTATTAAGAGTCCGCAAGGCTCTATTGAAAAAGAGAGAGGGCATCAAGAGCAGTTAGAAAATGCTATACGAGCGATGAAGAAATGCTGTGAAAATTTATGTTCAGATGATGAAGAGTAAGAATAAGAGTCCAACATCCATTGAAATTGCACCAGGGCTACTTTGCGGAGATCTTGATGCAGGCCCTGCATTAAAAATTTTTGAGAATAAATCAGTGGAAGATGTCGTCAGTTATTTACTAAACGAAGCTGAAAATCCTTACGATATCTTTGAATATTTTTATTTTATGAGTTCTTCCGCGTTTCTGTTTTATTTCCCAATCTTCGAGAAATACATATCGCAAGATCACGAGAAAACTGGTGAAATAGATGAGGTTTTTATTTGGGCGCTTTTAAAACTGATCGAAGTAAGGAAAGTCGAAATTTTAGAGCACAATATAGATTTTTTACCTCTCCGGAAACGCCTGGATGTTATTATGCCAGAATTGGCAAATAGGGATAAATCGTCTGAATCGGCAGAGGTGAGTATTCTATGGGAAAGAATAAAAACAAAAATTTAGTTTTGTTTTTGCACAGACTCCTCCAATGGAACCGATTTTTATTCATCACTCTATGGGGCGCAATGAGTTTTCCTATGCGTTTGACACTATAGGCAATAGAAACACCGCGCTGGAGGCGGGAGCGGAGCGTACCTATTCCGTGAACGATTTGAATCAATATACGAGTGTCACCTTGGGCGAAACGGTGTCGTCGTCGCTTCAATACGATGCGGACGGGAACGCGACTCAGATAGAGACGTCGACGGGAACGTGGCAAGTCTCCTACAACGCGGAAAACCGTCCGGTGCGTTTTGAGAACGCGGCAACGCAAACGGTCGTGGAATGCGCTTATGACTCGCAAGGCCGCCGCTTCGAGAAGAAAGTGACGGTCGCGGGAGCAACGACGCTTCACCACCGCTACATCTATCGCGGGTACTTGCAAATCGCGGCGCTCGATTTGACGCGTTCGGCGCATCCGGCGCTGTGGTTCGTCACCTGGGATCCGTCACAACCGACGGCGACGCGTCCGCTCGCGATTCAAAAAGACGGGACGTGGTTCACCTATGGCTACGACCTCACGAAAAACATCTGTGAAGTCTTCGGCCCTGCCGGCTACATCCGCACGTCCTACAGCTACGCGCCCTTCGGAGCTGTCACTGCTTCCGGCGACGTCTCGCAACCCTTCCAATGGTCGTCCGAAGTTTACGACTCCGAGCTCGACCTCGTTTACTACAACTACCGCCACTACTCACCCTCCCTCGGCCGCTTCCTCTCCCGCGACCCCATCGAAGAACAAGGCGGATGGAATCTGTATGCATTTGCGGGGGAATCAAACTTTGTTTGCATATGACTTTTTAGGTTTCCGTTACCTTTCAAAGGAATGCAAAAAACTTAAAAATAAAGTGAAAAATAAAATTAGCTCTTTCCAAATATGATCCTATAGGAGACGGGGAAGGAGGGCATCCTTGTCGACACGGGACAAAGTTCGCAACCCCTGGAAGTCGTTATACGAAGATAAAGGAACCTCAAAATGACATCAAAAACAGCCTGTCTAATTGGGAACGCCTCTGTGACGATGACAGAAACGATCCTCCGTGCTCCCTGCCATCCCCCTTGAAGCACGGTAATTTTTTTCTCAAGACGGTGGATTGGATAAGGAGCACGAGACCGTCTTGGGTGCCTAATCTCTCCCGCAGCCCTGCATTTTTTGTTTGCCGATAAGGGGGCGGAGGGCAAAAATTGCCGCATACAGAGCAATTTTTAACGTTAATCAAACACTATGTCGTACAAAAGCTATCTCGAAACCGTGAAGACGCGCCTCGCCGAAATCCGCGAAGCCGGTCTTTACAAGGAAGAACGCGTGATTGCCAGCCCGCAGGCAGCTCACATCCGTCTCGAAGACGGACGCGAAGTCATCAATATGTGCGCGAACAACTACCTCGGACTCGCGGACAATCCGGACGTCATCCAGGCGGCACACGAAGCCCTCGACAAGTACGGATTCGGTTGTGCCTCCGTCCGCTTCATTTGCGGTACGCAGACGATTCACAAGCAGCTCGAAGCCGCGATCTCGAAGTTCCTCAAGACCGAAGACACCATTCTTTATGGTGCGTGCTTTGATGCGAACGGCGGTCTCTTCGAATGCCTCCTCAAGGAAGGCGACGCGATTATTTCCGACGAGCTCAACCACGCCTCCATCATCGACGGGGTGCGTCTCTGCAAGGCCATGCGCTTCCGCTACAAGAACAACGATATGGCGGACCTCGAAGCCAAGCTCCAGGAAGCCCGTGCTGCCGGTGCGAAGAATATCATGATTTTCACGGACGGCTCGTTCTCGATGGACGGCGTTATCGCCAACCTCAAGGGCATTTGCGACCTCGCCGACAAGTACGACGCGCTCGTCGGTTTTGACGAATGCCACTCGACGGGCTGCCTCGGCGCAACCGGCCGCGGGACGCACGAACACTGCGATGTTATGGATCGCGTCGATGTCATCACGGGGACGCTCGGCAAGGGCATTTCCGGCGGCTCCGGCGGCTTTACTTCGGGTAAAAAGGAAATCATCGACTTGCTCCGCCAGCAGTCCCGCCCGTACCTGTTCTCGAACTCGATTGCTCCGGCGGTTGTCGGCGGCGCACTCAAGGCCCTCGAGCTTCTCGAAAATGATCCGTCGTTTGTCCAACGCATCCAGGAAAACACGAAGTTCTGGCGCGAAGGCCTGACGAAGGCCGGCTTCAATGTCGTTCCGGGCACGCACCCGGTTGTTCCGGTTATGCTCGGCGACGCCCGCTTGGCTCAGGAATATTCCCGCCGCCTGCTCGAAAAGGGCATTTACGCCATCGGCTTCTTCTACCCGGTCGTTCCGAAGGGCAAGGCGCGTATCCGCACGCAGATCACGGCGGGCCACACGCGCGAAGACCTGGAAAAGGCACTCGCCGCGTTCATCGAAGTCAAAAACGAACTCGGAGCCTAACCGGAATATCAAAGATTCGAGGACAAAGATTAAAAGAAAGCGAAAAGTGTTTTCGCCGAATCCTTTAATTTTTAATCCTTAACCTTCAAAAAATACGTTTCCGCAAAAAAATCTGCGGGAACGTATTTTTTTTAAACAAAAAGAAAACACGTCCTCGCTTTTTTCGTACAAGACAATGTCCGAAGAAACTACCGCTCAATTGGACTGGCAGACATGGCTTCGCGCCAACGGTCGCCGCCTTTTGTTATGCGCCCAGCAATGGACGAATTCACTCGCCGACGCGGAAGACGTGTTGCAGGAGGCCTTCGTCCGCTATTGGAAGCATCAACGCCACTTGGGAGGCAGCCCGGAGGCTCTCATCATAACTTCAATTCGTCGAGCCGCGATTGACCAGGGACGTTCCCGCAGTCGTCGCGTTCATCGCGAAACGCAGGCCTATGAGATGGGCGAGCGTTCCACGATGTTCGAGTTCGGCCCCGACGAAGAGACGCAGGCTCTCGAAACGGCATTACAGAAATTGCCGCCGGAACAGCGCGAAGTCGTGGTGATGAAAATTTGGGGCGGACTTAAATTCGAAGAAATCGCCAACGAGTTAAATATCTCGCAGAACACGGCGGCATCGCGCTATCGTTATGCCCTCGAGGGACTGCGAAAGTACATCAAAAAACAACCATGACGGAACGAGAAATCGAGGCCTTTGAAAAACAGCTGAAAGCAGTGGCTCTGCCGCCGCTTTCGGACGCGTTTTTTGCCCGTGTGGCAAAGCGACTTGCGGACGACCGCGAAGACGCAGAGCCCCCGCTTGAGGCCCTCGAAGATCTCGCCGATGTTGAAGCCGCTCTGTCGCGCCTGCAACCGCGGGCCCCGAGCAACGCTTTTTTTGAAAAAGTCGCCGCGTCTCTGGCGGAAGACGATGACAAGAACGAAGTCGTTTTCGAAAAGCCGCCGTCACGCAGCCGTTTTATCCGTTTCCCGCGCTGGATTACCGCAGCCGCGACCGCCGCAAGTGCCGCCTGCGCTTTGGCGGTGGGCCTCCATTACGCAAGCAGTGAAGCTCCCTTCCCCCATTACGAGCTGGTCAGCACGGAAAAGCAATTGTGCAATGTCGAAGAATTGCCGATTGAAATGCGGGATGACGGGACTCTCATTCGCCCCGTCCGTTATATTTACACCAACATGAAACGTTGGCGTGACCCCCGTACGGAAAGCAGTTTCGTCGAATATCTCCCCTTCGAGGAAACCGTTCCGACCGTCGTTGCCGTTTACTGAACAAAGTTTCAATCCGATAGAAAGGAAGCCTGAATGCACGTTTTCAAAAAAGTTAAATTGCTTGTTCCGCTGTTTTTCACTGCGGGAATCGTCCCCGTTTGGGCTGAAGAGCCCGTTAACGAGTCGCCGGCTTCCGATCAGGTGAAAGTAAATTCGGCTCAGGCGGAAATCTGCACGCGCTCGCTTCCGATCCTGGGTGTCGCATTCGGCAACAACGTCGATCCGAGAGTCCGCACAATCTCCAGATTCGGCCTCCCCGTGGTTTACGTAAAAAAAGATTCTCCCGCCGAAAAAGCCGGAATGAAAGTCGGCGACTTACTGCTCACCCTCGACGGACAAAAGCTCTTTTTCCCGAGCCAATTTGCGGCGCTTCTGCGTACCTACGCCCCCGGCGACGTGGTTGAGCTACGCTTTTTGCGAGGGAAGGAGACCTTTAATTCGAAAGCGGCCTTGGGCGTCCGCGACGGCCATGCGCTGAAGCAGAGCACCGAGGACGATATTGCTCCGGCGACGCAGGTGCGCGACGACATCCGCATCGTCGTCAACGGTCGGGAAATTTCACTCTCCAAAAATGCGGATCTCAAAAACCGGGTCGCCTTGACTCCCGACGGTATCATCATCCGTACACAGCTCGACAATGGCGTCCCCGACGAATTGCGCCGTGTCGTTGAGCGTTTTCGTAAAGTTTTGGAGCTCCCGCAACGCATCGAGCGCGGATTTGCCAGAAAATTTGTGAATACGACCTCTTCGCAGGTCTTTTCGAACAACGAAAACACTATCGTCTTCACGCGGGAAAACAATAAGCGGGAAGTGATTGTCCGTACGCGCAAAGACGGTGAAATCTTCCGTGGCCCCTGTGCTACGCAGGAGGAAATCGATGCGATTCCGCCGGGCGTCGTGGCCATCATTCGTGGGATGACCCACCTGCGCCCGATTGCCTCCGCCGAAAAAAAAGCGAAGCCGGAAGAAAAAACGGAAAACGCAGACAAAAAATAAAATCGGCTGCGCTTTATTTATGTTTTTGGGTTAGATAGAGAAGTTAGAGTTAGTAGAGATAGAAAACAGACGGACGGCTCCGAGAGGTGCCGTCCGTCCTTGTTTTCGTCTTTGTACGCTTTGAATTGGGGCGGGAAGCAGTGATAAGGCGACCTCTAGGAATTCATTTTTAGAGGAGTCCCGCAAACGTGTGTAAGTCGTTCCATTGCGCCGCAGGAGTGTCAGGGAGGTAAGCGCGTCCTCGATCGGCGCATGACGGCGAAGCGCCAGTCCGCGGGTTTCGGCTTTGCCTGCCCCCGCGGCTATTCCATGTATTTCCCGCAAGCGGGAAAATATTGTACCGGCAATCATAAATCCTTGGCGCTAACGTGTGCGCAGGCGAATTCCCGGGAAACGGGAATACTAACGCTAAGCACGGGCGCAGACGTAGTCGGAACCCGCGGATAATCTGTGAAAAACAAGCGCCGCAAAGTGACGGGAACAGACCCGTTTCCATGCCTGCGGCACAATGAAACGGATTGCGTGTAAACTCCTAAAAAGCGAATTTCCGGAGGTCGCCTTATGCGGCCGGGTCCGTGATTTCCGGCATGGAATCAAGGTGCCACTTTACGAGGAAGCGCGAGGCGTCTTTGCGGGAGAATTCGAGGGCAAAACAGCCTTTGTCGCGGCAGGGGATACGGCGTTCGAAGCGGGCGTCGGCCAGCAGGGCGAGCCATTGTTTCAGGCAGTGGAACGCGGGACGTGTCCGCCATTGCCCGGGTGTGCCGGTGTCATCGATTAAGCCGTAGCCGCGCGCGGCGAGGCGCCACCAATAGAGGCGGGAGACGTGTCCGCCGGCGATTGTCAAAAGCCAGTAGCGAATCATGAATTTCGCGTAGTCGTTTTCGGAGACGCTCGGCGGGGATTCCCAGGGGCCGGAGTTCGGGAAGAGAAGGCCCACGGGAGACCAGGGGCCGGTGTTAAGTAGCGGCCAATTGACCTCGGAAATGATGATTTTTTCTTCGGCGCAACGATAGACGCGGGCGAATGCGCGGTGCAGGGCGCATTTGTCCACGCTGTCGAACCGGCCCTGTCGGTTTTCGGGGGCACCGCGGCGATCGACGTAGAGGTGTTGCGAAAGGGCGGCGAACGTGTTTTTCGGAATTTTCCCGAGCAGGGCGGGAAGAGAGTGCAAATCGAAGTCGATGCAGGCCGGGCCGGTGAGGCGGATGTGCGGGAAGCGTTGTTTGGCTTTGAGTGCGGGGGCCAGCAGGCGGGGATAATCCCGAAAATCCCAGATGCCCCATTTCCCGCGATTAACGGCGTGCCCGATTTCGTAAAAATCCGCGAATGCGTGAGTGGCTTCGAAAACGTTGTCGAGCATCTTGTCCCAGGACTCCGGGCGGAGTAGCGCATCGCGGCTTTGGACGAGGGCGAGTGCCACGGGATTGCCGCGTGCGTGCAGATCCCGGGCGCAACGGATAACGCGTTCGCAGTGTTCGGGTCCTTTGTGGTGGTAAACGCGCAACAGCACGGGTAGGCGTTGTTCGCCTTGAAGTTCGTCGAGATAGGCTAACTGGGCGTTTAGGGTTTCCGGGTTTTCTTCGAGTGCGATTCCGAAGGTCCCCGCGAAAGAGACCGCTTCGTTGAAAGATTCGCGGCTGAGGGCGCGGAAGGCTTTATTGATGAAAAAGCCGCGTGCGAGAACTTGGAAAATCGCAGAAATTACATTGCTCGCCGGGCGCAGGAGCCGGCGGTCTTTCGAGGCGATCAGCGGAGCCGGCTGAGAGGAGCGGTCGTCCCAAACCCAAAGATTGCGGCGGATTTCGGCAAGGCGTAAAAGGGACGGTTTTTCGTCGCTTCCCCGTTGTTTCCATGCGCGAATCGGGTGGCGGAGCAGGCGGAAAAAAGCTTGCTTTGCGACTTGCCGGCGTGCGTGGGCTTCCGCTTTCCGGCAGGCCCGGTTCGCTCCGTAGATGTGGAGAAATTCGTTGAAAATGCCGGACGGGATGTCCAGTGCGGCGAGATCCCGGCCGCGCTGTTCGTCCGTCAGCGTCTTGGGGGGATGAACGCCGGCGTTGTCTAATCCGAGAAAAAGGATGCGTCGGGAGCCGTCCGCTTGCCGTACGATTCCGATGTTTTGCGTGGTCAGGGTGCCGTGAATGATACCGGCGTCGTGCAGCTTTCGGATGGCCCGGGCAAGCTCTTCGACCAGCGTCATCAGGCTTTCGCAGTCGCGTTTTTCGTGCAGTTCGTAATCGAGCTCCCGGCTGGCATTCGACAGCCCGGGAATGTATTCGCAGACGACGTAGCCTTCGGTCAGGTTCCCGTTTTCACGGCGCTCGACGAGGGCGATCGGCCGGGGCGCGGGCACGCCGATTCGTGTAAGTGCGATTGCGGCTTTAAATGCCTGTTTGGCCAGATCCGGGTTTTTGCAGGCGTTGACGATGCCTTCGCGCATCGTGTTGCCGGGGAGCGGGAAGGGGCGGTTGCGGGAAAGTACCGCCGGATTCGAAAGCAGGCTCGGCAAGTGTGCAAATTCGGGAGCGTCCCATTCCGCGAGCAGGCGGATCAGGTAGTCGTTTCGGCAGTGTTGGTGAGTGGAAATTTCCGGCATGAAGCGTGTCAGATGTTTTCCGTGGCAATTTTCCCTAATCGGAGCATTCCATTCTTCTCCCGTGCCGGGTAATTGTCCACGAAAAACAGGTCTTGCGGCTCTGCTGGCCGGCGGGTTCCCGCAGTCTTTTTATTTTACCCGTTTTCGGAAATGGATTAGATTGGGGCGAAATTTATGTTCGGGTCTTTTTCGAGAGTTTTGGGCTTTGCCGTTGTGCTTGTGGCTTGTGCGGGGATGAATGTGGCATCCGCAGACGAAGTGCGCTTAGAGGACGGCTCGCTCATTCGCGGAAAAATTAAGGGCATTTCCGGCGGGACGCTCGTCATCGCCCCCGACTTTGCCGAGAGCGACTTCAAAATCAACATGGCAAAGGTTGAAAACTTTTCGACGGATGAAGCGGTGTTTATGACGACGAATTCCGGTGCGACGTTTCACGGAACGGTAGTTCCCGGCTTCGGCAATACAATCAGCATCAGCTCGTTGCACGGGATTGCCGCCGCGGGGACGGACGAGGTTGCCGATCTTTGGTGCGTCGGCGATCTTAGCCCGGCCGAACGTGCTCTCCGGAAAAAAGACCGCCACTGGACTTTTACCTTCGAGGCCGGCTTTACGGGGACGTCGGGGACGACGGATTTTGCTCAGGCCCTTCTCGGAATGAACGCCTACAACGTCGGCGAATTCGATAAGCTCCACCTCGCCGCCAATTTTAATTACAGCGAGACGAACGGAGACCGCTCGCAGGACAACCTCCACCTCATTGCCGACTACGAAGACAAATTCTATGCTCCGCTTCAATGGTACGGACGCACAGACAACGGCTACGACAAAATCGCCAAGCAGAACTTTTTTACGACTTCCGCGCTCGGGCTCGGCTACGGCATTATCGACCGCGATAATTGGGCGCTGAATATCCGTTGCGGTGCCGGTTTCCGCTACGAAAGCTACGAGGAAGATGCCGGAATTGAGGACGTCAGCACGCCGACGGGCGACTTCGAAGTGAACCACCGCTATAGCGCGGACTTCGGCAAGATTGTTAACAAAATCAATTACGGTCCTTCGCTCGACAATCCGAGCGGCGACTACGTTATTTCCCACGAATCCTACTTCGAAACCGCCTATTACGAAGACAAGGTCGGCATCCGCATCGGGATGAGCAATGTTTACAACAGCATCGTCGCCGTCGGCAACCGCCACTTGGATTCCACGTTTTACGTGAAACTCGTTTTCAAAATCAAATAAATCCCTTTATGAACGATTCCCAAATCGATCTTAACCACGTTTCGGCGCTCGCCCGCATTGAGCTTTCCGACGCAGAAAAGCAAAAATTTGCCGGAGAATTCCAAACCATTCTCGGCTTTTTCGAAAAACTCAACGCCGTGGACGTTTCCGCCCTCGAGCCCTGCGCCCATGCCTTCCCGGTTTACAATGTGCTCCGTGACGACGTACCTGCAGAAACGCTTCCCGTCGAAGCACTCCTCAAAAATGCTCCGGCTGCCCGCGAAGACCAAATCGTCGTTCCCCGAGTCGTGGACGACGGGGAATAAGCCGCCGCGCTCTCACCTATCAGCTTTTCTTTATGAACGAAGTGAATTTTAAAACGGCAACCGAACTTGCGGCGCTCCTCGCGGAAAAGAAGATTTCCGCACGGGAACTCATGCAGGCACAACTCGACGGCATCCGTGCCGCCGACGGCAAAATCCGTGCCTTTCTTTCCGTCGATGAAGCCGACGCGCTCGCTCAAGCCGATGCCGCAGACGCACGCCGAGCGGCGGGAGCGACTCTCGGGGCTCTCGACGGGATTCCCGTTGCCATCAAGGACAACATTGCCGTGGCAGGCCAACCCTGCTCCTGCGCGTCGAAAATGCTCGAGAACTTCGTTTCTCCCTACGACGCCACCGTCATCGCCAATTTGAAAAAATCCGGTGCCGTCGTGTTCGGCCGTCTCAATATGGACGAATTTGCGATGGGGTCTTCGACGGAAAACTCCGCGTTTGCCAAGACCGCGAATCCGTGGAATACGGGTTGCGTTCCCGGCGGCTCTTCCGGCGGTTCGGCCGCTGCCGTTGCCGCAGGCATGACGCCGCTTGCGCTCGGCTCCGATACCGGTGGCTCGATTCGCCAACCCGCAAGCTTCTGCGGGATTGTCGGTTTTAAGCCGACCTACGGAACCGTTTCCCGCTACGGGGCGGTGGCGTTTGCGTCTTCGCTTGAACAGGTCGGTCCGATGGCACGCAGTGTTGCCGATGCCGCTGCGCTTTACGATGTGCTCGCCTCGCCTTGCGCGCACGATTCGACGGCGCTTCCGGGTGCACGCACGCCGACTCTGCCGCAGCTTTCCGCTCCCGCAAAGAAACTCAAAATCGGCTTGCCGAAAGAATTTTTCGGCGGGGATGCCGCTATCGATGAAGCCGTGAAAAAAGCCGCCGCGTGGTATGAATCGCAAGGCTGCGAAATCCGGGAAATCTCGCTCCCGTCAATCGAGCTTGCCATTCCGACCTATTACATTATCGCAACGGCGGAAGCTTCGTCCAATCTCGCACGGTTTGACGGTATTCGCTACACGCACCGCAGCGCCCGCGCGACCGATGCCATCGACATCTTTGCGAAAAGCCGCGGCGAAGGTTTCGGCGAAGAAGTTAAGCGCCGCGTTCTGCTCGGGACTTACGTCCTTTCCGCCGGCTATTACGACGCGTATTACCTGCGCGCCCAAAAGCTGCGTTCGCTCATCCGCAGCGAATTCGAAAAGGCTTTCGCGGACGTCGATCTGATTCTTTCTCCGACGACTCCCGAGACCGCATTTCCGAAGGGCGGGAAAACGGCCGACCCGCTTAAAATGTATCTCGGGGACATCTGTACCGTCCCCGCGAATCTTACCGGGCTTCCCGCTGTTTCGCTCCCGTGCGGATTCGATGCCGCCGGCATGCCGATCGGGCTTCAGCTTATCGGGAAAGCGCTCGCCGACGGCGAAGTGCTCGCCGCCGCGCATGCCTTCGAAAGCGCGCATGATTTCTCCGGTCGCATTCCCGCCGGCCTGTAAACCGGGAGTTTTAAATGCCGTTAGGCGCCGGCATCCGATTGCTTGCCGATGCCTAACGATTTCAACCGGCCCTCTTTAATTTTAAGCTTTCACTTTTAATATTTGACCTTTCACTCTATGGCAAAAAAATCTTCGACGACGAAAAAAACGGCTGCTCGCAAAGAGCAGGCAACTTGGGGCGGACGCTTCTCGCAAGGCCCCGCCGAGCTGATGCTCAAATTCAGCGAAAGCGTCTCGTTTGATGCGCGCCTCGCTCCGTTTGATATTGCCGGAAGCAAGGCGCAGGCAAAGATGCTTGCGCACGTCGGGATCATTTCGAAGAAGGAATGCAACGATATCGTACGCGGGCTCGATGCCATTTTGAAGGAAATCGAAGCCGGAAAATTCGAGTGGAATATTGCGCTCGAAGACGTGCACATGAATATCGAGCAGGCGCTGACGAAACGCGTTCCCGCTGCCGCGAAGCTCCATACTGCCCGTTCCCGCAATGACCAGGTCGCAACCGACATGCGCCTGTTTTTCAAGGATGCGTCCGCGAAGATTTTTGAAAAGCTCGGTGCGTTGATCAGCACTTTGCTCGATGTCGCCGAAAGCAATCAGGCGGTTTACATTCCCGGATTTACGCATCTCCAACGCGCGCAGCCGGTTTCCGTCGCTCACCATTTGCTCGCTTACGTCGAAATGTTCTCGCGCGACCGCGAGCGCTTCGCCGCCGTGTTTGACCATGCGAATTGGTCGCCGCTCGGCTCGGGCGCAATCGCGGGAACGACGCTACCGATCGATCGCGAGTTTTCTGCGCTCGAAATGGATTTTGTCGATGACCGCGGGAATGCCCGCATCACGCGCAACAGCATGGACGCCGTTTCCGACCGCGATACGTTCATCGAATTTGCATCGGCCTGCGCACTCTGCGGTGTGCACTTTTCGCGCATCGCGGAAGATTTGATTTTGTGGAATTCCTCGGAATTCGGCTTTGTCGCACTTCCCGATACCTTTACGACCGGCTCGTCGCTCATGCCGCAAAAGAAGAACCCGGATTCGCTTGAATTGCTTCGCGGCAAGTCCGCACGCCTGCACGGCAATCTCGTCGCCCTCATTACGATGGTCAAGGGCTTGCCGCTGACGTACAATCGTGACTTGCAGGAAGACAAACCGCCGGTGTTTGACTCGTTCGATACGGTGATGATTTCGCTCGATGTGTTGCGGGAAACGCTCGCGGGCGCATCAATGCGCGCTGACCGCTGTGCGGCTGCCGTTTCCGATCCGCTTCTGCTCGCGACGGACGTTGCCGACTATCTCGTGCGTGCGGGAGTGCCGTTCCGCGAAGCGCATCACGTTGTCGGACACTTGGTCGCGCTCGCCGAAAAGGAAGGCCTGCCGTTGAATGCGCTTCCGTTCGAAAAGGTGAAAAAGATCCACCCGAAGCTTCGCGAAGACTGGGTGAGCGTCTTCGATTTGAAAACGGCGATGGCTTCGCGGGAACGCGTCGGTATGCCCGGCCCGAAGCAGGTCAAATCGCAAATTGCCGCCTGGCGCAAACGCCTCGCATAATTCTCACGGCGTCGCGACCTCAAAAAAACACCGGTACTTCCGTGCCGGTGTTTTTTTGTTCGCCTTCCGGGAACGCAATCCGAATTCGTGCAGTTTGTGAATTCAGGTGTTGTTACTTTTTTCGCGAGAACGAATCTTGCGCCAAATGAAGAGTGCGGCAAGGATTGCGATTAGCCCCAAAATGCCGCCGGCAACATTGTAAGCCCCTGATTCCGGTTCGGACGCGGGAGCTTCCGAGTTTTCCCGACGTTCCGACGAGTCTGAAAGCGTCTCGCTCTCTGCTTGTTCGGGCGAAACCCTGTAAACGAATTCTCTTACGGGAAAATCTTCCGGTTGCTTTCCGGGTTTGTGTGGCGTGAGAATCAGCGTTTCTCCGTCCTCCGAAACCGTATAAGAGACCCGGTTTCCGGGACGGTGAAAGCGAAGTCCGCAGTCTTTGAAAAACTGATGGAGCGGCTCTTGCGGAAGCGATTCGGGGTTTCTTGGCAGAGCTTTCCGAAGATCGATCTCATAGATTTCTTCCACGTATCGGGGTTTAAGGGAATCCGAAGCAATCCAGCATTTTTTATCGCTTATTGCCACGATTTCCAGTCTCGTTCCCCACATCACGTCGGTTTGTGAGATGGTTCCATCTTCGTCTAATTCAAGATAGAACGGGGCGGAGTATACATAGATTGTACCATGGGTTCGCAGATGCTCGCTCTCCGGCGTATATCCCTGCTTATAAATTTCAACAATCGAGATTTTTCGCTTTCCGGAGCTCGCGCTATCGACAACGATAGGCTTGTCCCCTTCGCTCTGAATGCTGTTGAGCGGGAATTTGAAAGGTGAATCGTGTGATGCCGCCGGATTTTCTTTCGAGGCGAATGCACACGGCGAAAAGATCGCTGTCAGAACGCAAAACAATAATACTTTCATTTGATTAATCTTCCATGTACCCAACATCGTAGCTTTCCTTAGGCTTTCGGTAAAAATTGAAAAATCTCTTCACGTCCTATCCTGCTTTTCCCCCGAGAGGCGGCGCTTCAGCCACAGGAAAATCCCGACGGAACAGGCAAAAATCACTGCAAGCGGGAGAATCCAGGTAATCTGCCGGTAGTGCGATCGCGGCGGGGGTGAATATTCCTGCTCTCCGGCATTCGTCGGAGAGCCCGACTCGGGAGCCTGCTCTTCCCCCTGTGTCTCTAAAAGCGCTTTCCGTTTTAGGGCAAGCTCAGCTTCTCTTTGCTCAATTTCTTCGCGTGGACGTATTTTGAGCTTACCGTCAATTAAGGTTTCTCCGCGAGCGGCACGGATTTCGTTGCGTTTGCGAATCGCTTCCGCGAACCAGTTTTCGTAATATCCGGGCGAGGCGGGTTTTACGAATTCCTCCCGAAGTCCGTCCGAGACGAGAAACCACTTTCCGGATTTGGAATTATGCTCAAAATCAAAAAGTAGAACCTTCGTTCCGGAGGTCCGTCTAAAAGCCCAGTGGGGAGCTATCTTTACGGATAAATTTCCTTCGGGATTCGTTGATACGCTAAAATAAGCCTGATCGAACATCCCGGGATCCCGGAAGATGTCCGTTGCGCTTCCGCTTAAACTTATCGCGAGTACGCAAAAAGCAAATGTAGCAACGATTGTTTTATTATTCATTTGTGTATTCAAAAGAAGTTTGTCTTTTTTGATGAGGCCTTTGCCTGCACGAAATCTCTACAACTCCAAGCCCTATTTGTGGTGTTAAAGCAAATCCGGCTAATGAAGCAGTGGGAGAGTACTGGTTCCACGCCGCAGGCCAAATTCGTGTAATCCGTGCAGATCTCCTATTTCGTTTTCTTGGTTCTACAGTAAGCACATTGTCTCCAGATAAAAAGTGCGCCGAGGATTGCGATTGGTCCTAAAATGCCGCCGGCAACATTGTAAGCCCCTGATTCCGGTTCGGACGCGGGAGCTTCCGAGTTTTCCCGACGTTCCGACGAGTCTGAAAGCATCTCGCTCTCTGTTTGTTCGGGCGAAACTTTGTAAACGAACTCTTTTACGGGAAAATCTTCCGGTTGCTTTCCGGGTTTGTGTGGTGTAAGAATCAGCGTTTCTCCGTCCTCTGAAACCGAATAGGAAACCCGGTTTCCGGGGCGGGAAAAAAGTAGCCCGCATTTATCGAAAAAATCCAAGAGGGGTTCTCGCGGAAGTACTTTGGGTGTTTGGGGGAGCGGCTCCCGAAAATCCACTTCGTATATTTTTGCGATATTGCGCGGGAAGGCGGAATCGGAAGTAATCCAACACTTTTTGTCGCTGATTGCGACAAGCTCCAGTCTTGTGCCCCATATAACATCCGTCTGTGAGGTTTTCCCGTTTACTTCTGTCTTGAGATAGAAGAGGGCGGGATACACGTAGAGTGTTCCGTGGAGGCGTTGATTCGGATCTTCTGGCGTATAGTTTTGCTTGTAAATTTCGATGAGCGAGATTTTATGATTCCCGAAACTTTTGCTGTCGATGACGATGTGTTGATCTCCTTCCGAAAAAACTTCTTTAGGAGGCTTGAAAAATACGCTTTTACGAGGGTTTGCTTCTTCGTTCGACGCCCACAAAAATGATGCCGAACAAAGTCCGCTTATCCAGAACAGAACTAATAATGCTTTCATTTATTTAACAACCTCCTTGCAGGCTTTTTTGCCCCTTTCTTTTGCTCTGCAGGCAGGTCTCTTGACACCCTCTACGATAATCCAGTTCTGAGTGTTTAGAGAGGTATATCCTGCAACGGCATAGTTTTCCCATTCTTTGATAGAGGAGAACGGCCCGGTTCCGTAGCTTGGATCATAGTATTTTTCCCCTTCCGTGAAAGAAATGCGCACAAGGGCATGGTCTGCAAATGTAGAAACAGGATTAGACATATTTTGTCCCGGCATACCTGTTTCGTCTATCAAAGCCGGATGGTCTCCAGAATAGGAGTTATACTCTTCCATGCTCATGAAAAATGCATATGGATAGGTGAGGCTTGATGTCGGCATGTTTTTAGATGTGTAATTTTTTATTAAAAATCCTTCATCCTTATTAATCGGTTCGACACTCGCGTCTACGGATTTGATTTTTTGGAGTTGCATTGAGCTCGTCAATAACTGGGCCCATGCGCCACATTTCCCGTCAGCATCTGCAAGGAGTTCTGACGCGCTGAAATAAAGAGAGGAGAACGCGTTAGTCAATGCTTTTTCTCCCCAGTACTTCATCGGGGTTCCGTCGCGGCGGCAGAGGTTGGCGGGGCCGGAGCCGGTGGAAAACTTGCTCCAAATTCCGTCGATAATATCCGCATCCGTGCTTTTGCCGTGGCAAGAGGAGCAGGCAACCCAAAACAACGTTTCCTGTGCAAGTCCTGCCTGTGGCGTGCCTCGCGTGAAATAGATTTCGTGGGTGCTGGAGCCGGCGTCTTTCCACGTTTCGGAATCGTAGCTGACAGACCAAGAGACTTGCACATTTTCGAAATAACCGACCGTTCCCGCAGGAATCGGAGCGGGAACCGAAAAGCCTTTCCCGCGTTCAGACCATGGAAGCGTGTAGGTCTTTGTCGAATCTCCTAAACTAACTTGCGCTCGAATTGCCGTCGGTGGAGAGCTCGCCGGATTGTTGAATGTAGGAATCAGCTTCAGATTCGATCCGCTTTGAAACGCGACCGGATTCGCTTGGCGGTCTCGTGAGCTTTCCCAGTCACTTCCCGTAAACGCCGCTCCGCTATCCTGCGTCACCGCGAATTCCTGTCCGCCGATATCCGCATTCCAATCGACTTTAATCACTCCGAGGGCTTCGAGGAGCGCAATGCTACCGATCAGCGGACCGCTCGTTCCGGAACTGCCTGCGTCAAACGAAAGGATGAGCGTGCCGCGTTCGTTTACTTCAAACGTCAGGGATGCTTCGTGGACTTCGCCTTCCGAATTAGACTTCGGAGCCGTGAAGCGATTCGAGACCGTTGCCGCACCGGAAACGCTTACCGTGTAGCCGGTACTCCCGCCGTCCGGGCGTTGCATATGTTTCCACTTGAGCGTGTACTTCCCGGCGGGAACATTCTCTACGGTAATGGCGATGCCGGAGCTGCCGTTTCGGGCGAGTAAGTCATAATACCCCGTGGACCAGTATTCGATTTCGTTACCGTTGATGGCTTTCCATTTCGAATCTGCTGTTGGTCTGAAGAAGGTGTAGTTCAAACGTTTTCCGAACCACGCCGTGTTGTGGTACATGTTTTGTTGTGACCCCGATTTCAGAGACGGAAGCGAGATGTTTTCTGTTTCGTCGCTTACGGCGGCGACGCTGTACGCGAGCGGGCTCTTTCGGATTCGCGGCGGATCATTCGGGTCGAGCGGGTCGGTGTCATCGCTAAATTCAAGATAATCGGCAATGCCGTCGCCGTCGGAATCCCAAGGATCGGCTTCGTCGGCGGGATTGGTTCCCGCGACAATTTCTTCGGTATCGGTCCATCCGTCGCCGTCGGAGTCGTTTTCTAAGACTTCGGAGAGCGCCCAGAGAGTCCCGGCGAGTCCGATGAATGCGGCGCTTCCTGCCGCCCACGGCAAGTAACGTCCGTGCTGTTTTTTAATGGGGGGAGTTGTTTTCATTTCATATTTCTTTGGCTTATACATTTGGAGACGCAATACATATCTGTTTTCTGGGATTTGTCAAATAGTTTTCGTCTTCCACGTAGGCGTCCGGCATTTGGCGGGCGTCATAACTGTTTTGCGTCGCTAATGCCCAAACGACCTCCTCTCCGGAGACCCCGGGTTGAAGCCCTTTCTGCTTCATCGGAGGAACTCGCTGAGGTAGTTTTGCCGTCAATGGTCTGACATGCTCCCAAATGAATTTTCTTTCTTCAGCTTCGCTTGGGCACTCACGCGCTGTATCTTTCATTTTCTCCCAAGGGTATTTTTCGCCTTTGGGGATTTTCCTGATCGGAGGAGGCCAAGCGAAGTATTTTTTAGGGGAATCCGCTACCGGGATTGGCACGGAGGGTGTACATTGCTTGCTCGAATCCTCTTCATTGTACGACCAATCTGCATGGTGGCGCGTTTTTCTTCCTTGGGAAATGTTCAGAATTCTACCAAAAGAACACTTCGGAACACCTGAGACGCTCTTTTCGTAATGCCTCCTTCAGAAACGAATTTCTAGAGGGATCTATCAGCAGTCGCTTCCATTCTTCGGGAGCGGATTAAAAGGCATTTCCTTCTCAAACGTCCACGAGTAGAGATTAAACGTTTTCTTTTCGATTATCTCCCCTTGCTCTGGCCGTTCCTTCAACCACATGTAGAAAAAAGACTCATCTTCGATGCACACATCCGGAGGTCCGACTTGGTTGCCGTTAATCGTTCCGATTGCGTATGAGCGCAAGCGGCGAAGGCATGAAAGTGCCCATGCGCAGTTTTGTTTACTGTTACGATATTCTAAAGGAATTGTTCCTTGCTCATGAAGATGCCAATTTTTTGATTTTATCCATTCGCGTACCTGAGCAATTTCTGATTCATCAACACTCCACGTCTTGTTGAAATACAAATATCCGGAATACTTCGAAAGAATTTCCTGAGGAGAAAGCTTCTCAATTCCTTTTAATGTTTCCGTGCTTAAATTGTCCCAAAGAAAATTTAGTTTTTTCGTGTCTTCCGGGGACAAGCCTTCAGGGGCGTGCTTTCTTCTTCGTGGATGAGACTCTGCTTTCGGGTTTTCCCGGTTTTCTGATGAGTCTGAACGTGCTTTGCTCTCAGTCTCTTCGGAAGAATCTTTGTAAACGAATTCTTTTACGGGAAAATCTTCCGGTTTCTTTCCGGGCTTGTGAGGAGTAAGAATCAACGTTTCTCCGTCCTCTGAAACCGAATAAGAAACCCGGTTCCCGGGACGGTGAAAGCGAAGTTCGCAGTCTTCGAAAAACTGGTGGAGCGGCTCTTGCGGAAGCAAATCGGGGCTTTGGGGCAGAGCTTTCCGAAGATCGATCTCGTAGATTTCTTCCACGTATCGGGGTTTAAGAGAATCCGATGCAATCCAGCACTTTTTGTTGCTTATTGCCACGATTTCCAGTCTCGTTCCCCACATCACGTCGGTTCGTGAGATGGTTCCATCTGCATCTAATTCAAGATAGAACGGGGCGGAGTATACATACATTGTGCCATGGGCTCGCAGATGCTCGCTCTCCGGCGTATATCCCTGCTTATAAATTTCAACAATCGAGATCTTACGCTTTCCGGAGCTCGCGCTATCGACAACGATAGGCTTGTCCCCTTCGCTCTGAATGCTGTTGAGCGGAAATCTGAAAGGTGAGTCGTGTGATGCCGCCGGATTTTCTTTCGCAGCGAATGCGCACGTCGAAAAGATAGCTATCAGGAGGCCAAGTAATAATATTTTCATTTTTTATCTCCTTGTTTCATACATTTGGAGGCGCAATAGATTTTGTGTGGTATTGGTTATCGTCGGCGATTTCTGTTTTCGCTTCCGATCCGCGTCGCGTTGCGGAGGCATTATGCTAAGCTCCCTGCTGCATGCCGACGGAGCGGTTTGATATTCGCTTTCGGATTCCGGAGCTCAATTTTCGCGTCCGCCGCCATAAAGTTGCGGTCCGGAATGACCTTTTGTATGCCATTTGGAGTACTTGAATGTATTTTTATAGATAATGTATCCTTGGTGCGAAAAACCTTTGCACCAAACGTAAAAATAATTTTCGTCTTCCAAGTAGGCATCCGGCATTCGCCTAAACCAAAAAGAAGTCTGATCTACCAGCGCATAAATGACTTCCTCGCCGGAAGCTCCCTGCTGAAGCCCCTTCAATTGAATGGCCGGTATTCTTGTAGGAAGCTGCAAGCTCAAAGGGATGATCTTTTCCCGTATAAATTCTCTTTCCTCGGACTCGCTAAGCGCGTTTGGGTTGGGTACTTTGGCGGCTTCCCAATAGAATTTTCCTTTGTTTAGTAGTTTTTGTTCTCGGTAGCGATTGGGCGACGTGCTTTCCGGAAGACTGGGATCTGCGTCGCTTGAAGTCTGATTTCGGAATAAAACCAAAAGAAAGACGATCAAGATCCCGGCGCCCCCTAATGCCACGGCTTTAGTATTCGGAATAGTAAACATCGCGTTCTCCTTCATTTTTACGAATTAGAAATGCATCACTCACTAAACAATAGCCGTCGAAGGCCTTGTTTTCGTAGTCAGCTATATTAGGGGATTTTTCTACCCCGTAAGACGGGTCGTATAAGAATCCATTTACTTTTACAATCCAATGGTGGTTGAACTCTGGCGGGCCAGACGTATTTCCTTGGCTTGGAATAGTTGTAGCCGGATGGGAGCTTCCCAGATTGGGGTATAGGTTACTTCTCCCGAAAATATGAGAGTAGCTTTTCTTCTCTTGCGTGATTTCCCCCGTTTGTTCGTCCTTTCGGGAAACAATAATTTCCGTACTTCCTGCAGTTTTTTCAAAATTCCAGTTTTTAATCAATAAAACTTCAGGTTTGCTGGTTTCCTTTGTGCTGAAAGATGATTGCACAAGAGCACATTTAGCCCCAATTGATTGGATCTTTACTAATTTCTCAAAAAAATCACTCCATGCCTTGCAATCTCCATTTCCCTGCTCTTCTTTGAGCATTTCATGTGTATTGGTCGCTCTCGTATCCCAATCCCTGATCTCGGGATTCCATGCCCAATACGTCATTTGTTTTCCGTCGGAGACGCGGCGGACGTCTCGGTCTGTGAATTCGGCGTAAATGGCATCCACAATCGCCGTCGGGTCACTTAGTCCTGCCGCTTGCTTGCAGGAAATGCTAAATAAGGTTCCCTGGCGAAGGGTTGTCAACGGCGTGCCTCGCGTGAAGTAGATTTCGTGGGTGCTGGAGCCGGCGTCTTCCCACGCTTCGGAGTCGTGGCGGACAGACCAAGTGACTTGCACATTTTCGAAGTATCCGACTGTTCCCGCAGGAACCGGAGCGGGAATCGAAAAGCCTTTTCCGCATTCCGTCCACGGAAGCGTGTAGGTCTTTGTCGAATTGCCTAAGGTGACTTGTGCCCGAATCGCCGTCGGCGGACTTGTCTCCGGCGCGTTAAACGTCGGAATCAGCTTCAGATTCGATCCGCTTTGAAATGCGACCGGATTAGCTTGGCGTGTCCGTGAGACATCCCAATCACTTCCCGTAAACGCCGCACCGCTGTCCTGCGTCACCGCAAATTCTTTGCCTCCGGTATCTGCATTCCAATCGACCTTGATTACTCCGAAGGCTTCGCAAAGTGCAATACTTCCGACAAGCGGACCGCTCGTTCCGGAACTACCTGCATCAAACGAAAGCACAAGCGTTCCGCGTTCGCTTACTTCAAACGTCAGGAAGGCTTCGTGGATTTCGCCTTCCGAATTGGACTTCGGGGCTGTAAAGCTCTTTGAAGCCGTTGCCGCACCGGAAACGCGTACCGAGTAGCCGGTACTCCCGCCGTCCGGGCGTTGCATGTGTTTCCATTTGAGCGTGTATTTTCCGGCGGGAACATTCTCTACGGTAATGGCGATGCCGGAGCTGCCGTTTCGGGCGAGTAAGTCGTAATATCCCGTGGACCAATATTCGATTTCGTTGCCGTTGATGGCCTGCCATTTCGAGTCAGACGTCGGCCTGAAGAACGTATAGTTCAAACGCTTTCCGAACCACGCCGTGTTGTGGTACATATTTTGTTGCGACCCCGATTTCAGAGACTCCAGCGAGATGTTTTTTGCTTCGTCGCTTGCTACGGCGACGCTGTAGGTGAGCACGCTTTTTCGGATTCGCGGCGGATCGTTCGGGTCGAGCGGGTCGGTCCCGTCGAGGAATTCAAGGTAGTCGGCGATGCCGTCGCCGTCAGAATCCCAAGGATCGGTTTCGTCTGCGGGGTCGGTTCCCGCGACAATTTCTCCGGCGTCGGTCCATCCGTCGCCGTCGGTATCGTTTTCTAAGACTTCGGAGAGCGCCCAGAGTGTTCCGGCGAATCCGAGGAATGCGGCGCTCCCCGCCGCCCACGGTAAGTAACGTCCGTGATGTTTTTTTATCGGGGTAGTTGTTTTCATTTTTTATTTCCTTATTTCATACATTTAGGGACGCAATAGATATTTTATTAGTAGGATTTGTCAAATAAATTTTGTGTAGTTTGTTCGCGGCGGAGATTTCCGGCGAGGGGGCTTGCTCGCGAAAATCTTTGAAAGTTTTGACGGGAAAGGGTAGCGTTTACGCCTATGAACGGAAACGCTTCCAATTCGCACTTCCATAAAAAAGATTTTGCTCCGCGCGGGAATTTTCGCCGCGGGGAATTTTCGCGTGAACGCCGCTTCGCCGCAGAAAAACCGACTCCGCCGCCGGGCAGCGATGCGTGGCAAACGCCGTGGGTGCAGTTGAAATATTTTACGTTTTCGCCGAATGTTTTTCCGCGTTTTGTCGGTGCAACTTCCGGCAATATCGAAGCCGGTGCGCAGGTGACGGTTTACGACAAGGAAGGCAACCCGTTCGGACACGGCTTTTACAATGCGGGAGCCAATATCCCGCTACGCATCTTTTCGCATGCGAAGGAGCCGCTTCCTGCGGATTATTTCGAAAGTCTGATACGCCGTGCCTGTCGCCTGCGTACGGAGACCTTGCGTTTGTCGGAAACGACGGATGCGTTCCGCGTGGTTCACGGTGATGCCGACGGGCTCAATGGTCTGGTCGTCGATAAATACGGCGATGTTTTGAGCGTCGAAATCTTCTCGCTTCCCGTTTACCAGCGCATCAAGAGCTGGTTGCCGATTTTCCACGAAGCGCTCGGGACGACCTGGGAGACGATCCAGCTCGTCAAAGGCTTTGGCAGCATGGAAAACGCGCGTGCCTGCGAAGAAACACACACGGCGGGCTTGCGCGAAGTGAAGATTCGCGAAAACGGTTTGCGTTTTGCGGTCGACTTTGAAAACGGCCACAAGACCGGCTTCTTCTGTGACCAGCGTGATAACCGAAAAAAGCTGGCCGGCCTTTGCGCAGGCAAGCGCGTCTTGGACTTGTGCTGCTACACGGGCGGATTTTCGTTGGCGGCGAAGGTGCTCGGCAATGCGGCGGAAGTGACGGGCGTGGACTTGGATGAAAATGCGGTCGCGCAGGCCAAGCGCAACGCGAATCTGAATCAGACGCGCATCAATTTTGTCCACTCCGATACCTTTACTTATGCGCGCCAAATGCAGGCGAACGGCGAGCTATTCGACGTCGTTGTGCTCGACCCGCCGAAGCTGATTAACGGGCGTGAGGATTACGAAGACGGCTACGCGAAATACCACGACATGAACAAGGTCGTGTTGCCGCTCGTAAAGGAAGGCGGTTTGTTTGTGACGAATTCCTGCTCGGGCTTGCTGAAGGTCGAAGATTTCGAGGCGCTGATTGTCCGCGTCGCGCACCGCCTCGGCCGTCGTCTGCAGATTTTGGATCGTACGGGGCCGGGCATGGACCATCCCGTGATGTCGAATTATCCTGAAGGCCGCTACCTGAAAGCGCTCTGGGCGATTGTTTGGTAAGAGGGTTTTAGCCGAAATCAAATCATGAACACGACTTTGCCGTTTAAGATTTCCGTCCTGATTTTTCTCAAAAATGCGGAGGGAAAATTTCTCATGATTCAGCGCAAAAAGGCGCCGAATAAGGGCTGTTGGAGTCCCGTCGGCGGAAAGCTTGAAATGGCGATCGGCGAATCGCCGTTTGAATGCGCGATTCGCGAGGCGCGGGAAGAAACCGGCATCGAGCTTACGCAGAGCGATTTGCACCTTTTTGGTATGGTCTCCGAGCGCAGTTATGAGGGAAGCGGCCATTGGCTGATGTTTCTCTTTGACGCTCGCAAGCCGCTCGAAGCACTTCCGCCGGAAATCGACGAAGGCCAGTTCGCGTTTTTTACGCGGGAAGAAATCGATGCAATCGCGATTCCTCCGACCGACCGTGTGCTCGTTTGGCCGGTGTTCGACAAGCATGCCGCCGCCGGCACATTTCTCGCTTATCGTGCGCAATGCGGTTCGGGAGAGGCTGTGCGCATTGATGAAGAGGCAATCGGCTAAGGCGGGCGATGGGATTTTTCCGGAGATTTTTTACCTGGCTTCGCGGGGACATGATTCCCGTCGAAGATCTTGAAGTCGAACAGGCGATTCACGGGACGCTCCTTGCTGCCGGTGCCTGTGAGTTTCTTGCGGAGACTCCGTTCGGCGAAATTCGCGGAACCTGGCACGGAAGCGATGACGCGCCTGCCGGAACACCCGTAAAAATCGTTCTTCCGCCGGAAATCTTTCGCATCGACGATTGCCCGCCCGAAGAGAATTTTTTCCGCCTTTCGGATGCGGGGACGCTCCGGATTAAGGCCGCCGAGGGATTTGAGGGCGATCCCGAAGATGCTTTCGTCTGGTTTTTCCCGGAAGACGCTCAGGGTTTCCCGGGATAGCGGCGTTTGCCGCGCTTCGGCACGAAAAACTTCTCACGAATTTCTGAAAATTGCATTGCGGGAACGCGGTTTTGGCGATTCCATTCTACTATTATGTCCGAAGAACAAAACAATCCGAAACAACAGGTCATCAGCCTGCAGGCAATCAGCCGCCATTTCCTCGGTGCTCTCCAGCGCCAATTTGATTTGCTCGCGTTCAATCTCGCGGCATCGCAGTCGGTAAGCGCCGAAAATTACGATACTTTCAGCGGAATGACGCGCATTATGCCGGTCGCTCCCATTCACATGCCTTTCGATGCCATGAAGGGCTATGTCCACGGCCTGATTCTCCGCCAAGCCCTCAACGACTTGCTCGGACTTGCCGCCGCCTGTATGGACAACTGCCATCTGCTTTGCACGCTCATCGCCAACAAGGCCGCGATGGAAAAAGACCCGAAGGCAACCAACGAACTTATCGGACAAAAACAAAACGCTTTCGTCAACTCCTCGATTCCCGACAAGTTTGAAGCCTTCGAAAAGGAATTCGGTATCACGAATTCGCTCGAAGACGCCGTGACGACGCTCGGCATCGCACTGCGCGCGCTCATGCAGCAAAACGGCGTGGTGTCCGCAGAAGACGTGGACGAAGACGGCGAACTCGCCTTTGAATTTAAGACGGTTCAGACCATTCAGCCGCTCAAGCCGGAAGACAAGCCCGAAGTCCGCCTCGCAGACACGCGCCGCGCATTTAAGGTGGGCGATGCCATCGACCTGACGAACAGCGAAATGCTCTCGCTCAATGTCACGGTTGCGGACTTCTTCCACAAACTCTTTAAGGCGGTGGACGCTTTCGGCGAAAAAACGCTCGGAAAGGGTGCCGACAATGCGGGCAACTAAGCAGTCGCGGGAGCGTTTCGGCAAACTCGCGGCAACAGCGCTCTTTTTGGCGCTTTTCTGCCTCTTTGCCGGAGCCTGCTCCTCCGGGCCGAGAGTCATCAATCTCGGAGGCTCCGCTTCCCGTGTGACGATTGAAACCCGATAAGCGGAAACGATTTCGTGAATCTTTCCTCCGAGAAAAAACTTTCTCTGCAACGCGTCGCGGCTCTTTGGGTTGCGACGCTTTATTTTACGCAGGGACTTCCCAACGCCATCGTCGATCTCGTCGCACCCGTCGCGATGAAGGATTTCGGCTTTGAAAATGCCGTCATCACTTTCGTCGCCGCTTGGGCCTATTTGCCCTGGGTGCTGAAGGCCCTTTGGAGTCCGCTCGTTGACAGCGTAGGACGCAAACGCGCCTGGATTGTAAAAACCCAATTTGCCGGGGCGCTTTTGCTGCTCGTTTTTGCCGGGGCCCTGAGCTGCGGCGCGCCTGCATCGCTCATCGTCCTTTTGCTGTTCTCGATGGCAGTTGTTTCGGCAACGCATGATATTGCCGCCGACGGATTTTATATGCTCGCGCTGGACTCCGGCCGGCAGGCCTTTTTCTCCGGTTGGCGCAGCACGTTTTTCCGTCTTTCCCAAGTCTTTGCGAAGGGCGGGATTATCGCGGCGGCGGGCCTGCTGACGGCGCACGGCGAAACGGTCGCATCCGCATGGGGCTATGTCTTCGGCGGCGTAGCCGTGCTCATGGGCGGGCTCGCAATTTTCCATGCACGGGTTTTCCCGTTCCCGCAAAACGACCTTCCCGCTTCCGGAGAAAAAACATCGCTCGTCGCCGATTTTCTGGAGACGTGGGAAACGTTTTTCCGAAAGGAGCGTATCGGGTTTCTCCTGTTCTTTTTGCTCTTTTTCCGCTTCGGGGAAGTGCAACTCGGCGTGATTTCTCCGTTGTTTTTCAAAGACGCGATTGAGCAGGGCGGCTTGGCTTTGGACAACCGGATGTTCGGATTGCTTAACGGCACCTTCGGCGTTGTTGCGATGCTCGCCGGCGGGGTCATTGCCGGTTGGCTGGTTTCGCGCAACGGCCTGCGCGTCTGGCTTTGGCCGATGATTTTGCTGCTGAATCTGCCCGATTTGATTTACGTCGCACTGGCGCATTGGCAACCGGAATCGCTCACGCTCATCGGCGCAAGCATCGTTGTCGAGCAATTCGGCTACGGCTTCGGTTTTACCGGCTATATGCTCTACATGCTTTATGCTTGCGCGGGAACACGGCGTGCCGTCGCCCACTACGCGATTTGCACGGGTTTTATGGCTCTCGGTGTCATGCTCCCGAAGTTCTGGGCCGGAGCCCTTCAGCAATGGCTCGGCTACGAAAACTTTTTCTGGTGGGCGATTCTCTGTACGCTCCCGGGATTTTGGATTGTCGCAAAAACATGCCGACTCCTTCCCGCCGAATTCGGCAAAAAATAAAAATTCGGTCTCTCCGGTTTAATTTTTGCTTGCACATAAAAATAAAAAGTGTAGATTTAAGCTTCATTCTTCCATTAGCCACTTTAGCTCAGTTGGTAGAGCATCTCATTCGTAATGAGAGGGTCGTCAGTTCAAGTCTGACAAGTGGCTCCATTTTCAAGCGTCCTTTTCGGGACGCTTTTTTTGTCGGGATTTATTGCTGTGGCGATATTTCGTTTAGCGGACATAGAGCGTGGCGGGAGGTTTCGAGCTCGGCGTCTTGTCTCAGGCTTGCGCCGGGGGCGGGAAGGGGATAGGCTTCGCGGTTCATGAGTTCCGAAATGAAAGAACCTTTTTCCGCTTATATTTTTGACTGCGACGGCACGCTTGCGGCGTCGATGAAGTTGCACCATGCCGCTTGGGAATATTCGATTCGGCGCCAGGTCGGCGAGAGTTGGGCTTTCCCATGGGAATTTTTTTGCACGCTCGGCGGGATGAATACGGCTGATACGATTGCGATTCTCGAAGCGCGTTACGGCTTTAAGATCAGTATCGACCGCCTGCTTCCCGACTATCACGAGTACCTCGAAAAGCACATTTGCGAGGTGACGCCGATTCCGGATGTTTGTGCTTATGCGAAGAGACTTGCGGCGCGCGGCGCGAAGCTGGCTGTTGCGTCCGGCGGCTTCCGCAAGGAGGTTCACGAGATCCTGAAAACCATCGGCGTCGCCGAAATTTTCCCGGTTGTCGTTACTTCGGAGGACGTGAAGAACAGCAAGCCTGCGCCGGATCTGTTTTTGCTTGCGGCGGAAAAGCTCGGTGTTCCCGCAGAGGAGTGCCTGGTCGTCGAAGACAGTCCGAAGGGCTTTGATGCCGCCGAAGCCGCCGGCATGCTCTGCATGATGGTTTGGCCGCAATAAAAACGAATGACTTAAACGCTTCGGCTTTTAAGCGCCAATTTATAAAAATGCTTCACCTCATTCTTTTTAATCCGGAAATTCCGCAGAACACGGGCAATATCGGGCGGATGTGTGCGATTACGCGCTCGCGCCTTCACCTCATCCATCCGCTCGGATTCACGATTACGGATGCGCATTTGCGGCGCTCCGGGATGGACTATTGGAAGTCGCTCGACGTTGTTCACCACGAAAACTGGGAGGCATTTCTTGCATTTCCGGATCGTCCGAAGCGTTTTTGGCTGTTGACGACGAAGGCCGAGAAGGGGCTTTGGGATGCGGATTTCCGGGACGGGGACGGACTGATTTTTGGGAATGAAGGGCACGGGGCGCCGGCATGGCTTCACGATTTTGTCGGCAAGGATTTTGAGATTAAAATTCCCCAGCCGGCGGAAACGCTGCGTTCGTTGAACCTTTCCACGGCCGCCGGAATTGCGACCTACGAGGCGCTTCGGCAGATTACCCGCGGGAAGTAATGGGTGTCGTTTTCTTCAGTTCGTTAGCGATGGCCTGCGGCGGTGCGCTGGCGGGGCGTGCATGGAAACGGCGCAAGCTTCTGCGTCGTTATGCCGAGCATGCGGCGCGAATTGTCGAAGCCGATGAAACGATTCAAGGGCATTTCCGGAAACATCCGGAGGCCGTAGCCGTGCGGGAGCGCCGGCTTTGCGGGAAGAGCGTATCGATTGAACTGAGCTTGCCCGCGGGCTCGGACGTTATCTGTGTTGCCGTTTCCGAGCCGTCTTCGTTTTTGAATGGTTTTAGTCCTGTGAAGGCTTGGGCCAAGCTACGGGCTGCCGCGTTTCCGGACGGGCAATAAGATTAGTGTTTGTTTGACGCATTCCTGTTTTGTAAAGTTGCGGCCATGAATTCGGCGATTTTTGAAAAATTCGGGGAATGGCGCGTTTGCGGAAGTGCGGAGGCGACACGGGCGGCGTCGCGGGAACTTGCATCGCTACTTCCCGCGGATTGCACGCTGGCGCTTCACGGCGGACTCGGAGCCGGGAAAACGACTTTCGTCGGCGGCCTTGCGGAGGCGTTCGGCGTGCGCGAGCCCGTTACTTCGCCGAGCTATAATATTTACGCGATTTACGAAGGTGCTTCCCGCCAGTTGATTCATATGGACGCGTATCGCTTACCATCGCCGGAAGCCGCAGAATCGCTGATGCTTGAGGAGTTCATGCGTTCGCCCTGGTGCTGGGTGGTCGAATGGCCGGAAAAAATCGGCGATGCGCTTCCGCCGGACGCGCTTCATCTCGACTTCGAGATTGTCGATTCGGGAGTGCACCGGTTTCGCGTGCGACGGGCGTAGGCGGAACTCTCGCGTTCGTTTATTTTTTCAGCGCCTCGATAAAACGCCGCAT
The DNA here is from genome assembly GCA_045651325.1 of Candidatus Spyradenecus sp. Lineage (GTDB taxonomy): Bacteria > Verrucomicrobiota > Verrucomicrobiia > Opitutales > UBA953 > Spyradosoma. Next base: position 30,773 of record JAZRSB010000029.1, on the reverse strand, counting down.
GGCGGGCGTCAGCGGTCGGTTTTTACGCGAAATTGCGGCGATGGGGCGTGTCAGCCGGACTCCGCGGACCGGGCGTGCGCAGAGCGTTCCGGCGGCAACTTCCGTGCGGACGGAATCGGCGGGAACGATGGCGACGCCTTCGTTGAGCTCGACGGCGCGCTTAAGGACGTCCAGGCTGTTAAAGATTTTTGCGGGGGCGCACTCCAGCCCGGCGGCACGGAAGGCACCATCGACGAGGCGGCGCATGGCCAGGTCGTCCGAATAAGAAAGAAAGGGGAAGGTCTTTAATTCGGCGAGCGAGACGTCGCGTTGGAAGGTGAGGGTGTTCGAGGGGGCGCAGACGGCGACGAGGGCTTCTTCGTAGAGCGGGGCGTAGTCTTCCGAGCGCTGTTTTTTGTCGGCGACGACGATCCCGATGTCCAGCAAGCCGCGGGCAATTTTCGAGGAGATGCCGTAGCCGGCTTCCGTGGTCAGGGAGATGGCGACCTGCGGGTTGGCTTCCATGAAGCGGCGCAGGGTTTGCGGGAATTCGCGGCTGTTGCCGACGGAGGGAATGATGCCGACACGCACACTGCCGCCGACGACGTTGCGGAGCTCCAGCAGCTCGGTCGTCGTTTTTTCGTAGAGCGTGCAAAGATCGCGGGCACGGCGTTGCAAAAGGGCGCCTTCGGGCGTGAGTGCGAAGTGCTTTTGCGTGCGGTCAATCAGGGGGACGGCGAAGCTTTTTTCCAAGGCTTGGAGAGCCTGGCTGACGGCGGACTGCGAAATCCCGTTAAGGCGTGCCGCTTCGGAGAAGTTTCCCGTGTGGGCCAAATCCGCAAAGACTTTCAGACGTGAAATTTTCATCGCATGGGGGACTATCGAATCGTACTTGCGTTTTTGTCGGCCCGGCGCAATTGCCAGGAATTCCACAGATTGTGGCAAACGACGTAAAAGGTGGGACCGAGGGCGACGATCGGATTGAAGAACGCCAAGCCGACCCAAAGCATCAGCATGGTGTTTTTTTGTCCGACGGACTGGGAGCATTCCCGACGGAAATGTTTTTCGCCCAAGAAGTAGCCGCCGAGGAAGTTGACGGCGCAGAGCGTGGCGGAAATGGCGAAAATTTCGGCGAGGATTAGCCAGGAAAGATTGTCCTGCTTGCAGATATAGGTGGCGCTTTGGGCGCAAACCGTAAACAGCATAATCATCCAGAGGTAGAACGAGAGGAATTTCCAGCGGCGCACGAAGGCGGCGGCCGGTTTGGCGAAATTGCGCAGAACAATCGCAAGCAGGAAGGGCGTGCCGATGAGCAGAATCGTTTTCCACGCCAACGCGGCGGTATCGATTTGAATCGTGTTGCCGATAACGAGCGCGACGAGCGGGGCCAACGCAAAGGCCGTGAAAAGATTGGTGAGAACGACGCTGACGGTCACGTAGTCTTCCCGGCGCTTAAGCAGATTGGTGATGACGGGAGCCGCATTGGCAGTCGGAGACATCCCGATGAGAAACGCCATGACCGCGAAGTTCGTATTGCCCGTCAGCGCGTTGACGGTAAAGTAGGCGATTGCGGAGAGCGAGACCATGAAGAGCAGGATACGCAGATGGCTCCAGCCCGTGCTACCCTTGCCGAACTTCGCGTCGATAAACGAGAAGTGCAGCATCGTCATGATCATAATCGGAACGAGATTTCCGGCGTAATTGTCAAAAAACGTACCGGAGGCGCGCCAGAGTACGGGTATGCTTCCGCCCAGAATCATCGCACCGACCAGGCACAACATGCGCCGTGCCCCGGGATTGATTTTTATTTTCATCGTTCGCGCAACTCTACAGGGATTTTCCCCCGGAGGCAAGGCGAGCCGCGGCGGGATGCGGGAAGGACCTTTTACCGCGGCAAGAATTTTATTCTTCACTCGCGGGAATAAATAGATAAGATAACGGGAAACTTTTAAACGTCATGCCCCTCGAGAATTCGCCTCAAAAACCCGCTGTGAAACTTGCTCCGCGCGTCAAGCTTGCGCCTGCGCCGAAACCGGTTTCACCGAGTTCGGAGCCCGCGCCCGCAAAGAAGGCGGCTCCTGCGAATAAGCCTGCCGCTACGCTTGTTCTCATCGAATACATCGGTGCTCCCAAGTCGGCGGCGAAGGTCGCTCCCGCGGCAAAACCCACACCCAAACCCACTATTCCGAATAAACCTGCTATGTCCTCTCCGCTTCCTCCTCCTCCCCCCGTACGTCCGCGCGTCGCCGTCGCTAAGCCGCCGGTTCCCGTGCCGAGCCGTGCTCCGATTGCTGCTCCCGCAGTTGTTGAGTCATCGACGGAAGTCGGCAAGTTCGCCGCCGTTGTCGATGTCCTCTTCTTCCTCGCTGCGGCCGCCGGTATCGTGCTCATTCTGCTCGAATTTTTGGCTCGCGAATACAAATAATCCCGTAGCGCCAACGCTTTTATTCATATGGCATCACCTTACGTAAACGAATTGGACAACGACACGTTTGCCGACGCAATTAAGGCGGACGTTCCCGTGCTTGTGGACTTCTGGGCGCCCTGGTGCGGCCCCTGCAAGGCGCTTAGCCCGACAATCGACCAGATTGCGGACGAAGTTGGCGGCAATGCAAAGATCTGCAAAGTCAATATCGACGAAGCGATGGAAGTCGCTGCGCGCTTCGGAATTCAGAACATTCCGACAATCCTCGTCTTCAAGGGCGGCGAAGTCGTTCAGAAGTTTGTCGGTCTTCAGCAGAAGGCCACGCTTTTGAATGCGTTGAAATAAGTAAACGTGCTTTCGGGAAAGCCGTCGCGAAAACTGCGGCGGCTTTTTTGTCGGCATTGTGTTCCGGCCGTTCCGTTTTGCGGGCATAAAAAAATCCGTCTCTTTTCGTGAGACGGATTTTTTTATCGCTCGGGCGGATTAGCGGGCGAAGGGCAGGCCTTTACCGCGGCCTTTTTTCTTGGTCGGCGGGATGACATCAACCTTCCCGGCCGGGCCCGAATCCTTGTCGCGGGAGCGGCGGACCAGCCATGTCTGGAAGATGGTCAGAATGTTCTGCATCGTCCAGTAGAGCGTCAGTGCGGAGGGCATCGAGTAACAGATGACCGGGATGATGGCCATCATGATGTAGAACATGTTCTTCTGCCCGGGCTGAGCGTTCGGCATCGGCGTCATTGCCATATTGGCGAGCATCGTTGCGCCCATGAGAATCGGGAGCAGGTGGATTTGCGCGCCGATGAGCGGGATGGTGACGTCTTCCATGCCGGGGATGAGGTCCGGCATCGAGAGGTCGGAAATCCAAAGGAAGCTCTGCAGGCGGAGTTCTGCGCAGGTTTGGAAGGCGCAGTACATGCCGAAGAAGATCGGAATTTGGATCAGGACCGGGAAGCAGCCGGCGAGCGGATTGATTTTGTTGTCGCGGTACAACTTCATCATTTCCTGCTGCATTTTCTGCGGGTTGTCCTTGTACTTTTCGCGAATTTGCTTCATCGGTTCGCTGAACTGCTGCATCTTCTTCGCCGAGCGTTGCTGAGCCATCGTCAGCGGCCAGGTGATGCCCTTAACAATCAGCGTCATCAGGAGAATCGCCCAGCCCCAGGCCCAAGTGCTTGCCGGGAGGAGATTGTGAAGCGCATTCATTACGACGACCAGAATTTTGCAGAGCCAATCGACCGAGATGAATCCGAAGAGGCTGGTGAACTGAACGACGTTGTCGATGCCGTCGATGGTGTCGTTGAGTTCTGCGAGACGCGTGTATTCCTTCGGCCCGATAAAGTAGTGGAGGCGGATGTTGGCGGTTTGCCCGACGTTGAGTGCGGGGACATCGAGTTGCGCGTACGCCTGTGTGGTCAGCGTCGTATCATTGATTTGTTCCGCTTTCGGAAGCACTTGCGGGTAAACGAAGACGCGGGAGGCGATGGCGCTTGTGCTTTCCGCAAAGCCGACGACGCTGGCAAAGTATTGGTTGGTGACGGCAATAAAGCTCAGCGGATCGGCGTGGTGGATCGGCATCTCGAGGTCCGGAGCCGCGCGGTGGGCGCCGAGCCCGAGGAAGCCCGAAGAATCCTTAAACTCGCTCGGGGAGCATTTTTCATAATCGTCGCCGTTGTACCACGAGGCATTCAAAAAGATGTTGGCGCGGTCGCCTTCCGTCGGCGGAAGCATGCCCGTCGAGACCAACAGCGGAAACGCTTTGGCTTCTCCGGAAACGCGTTTAATCTTGATGTCGTGGTTGACCAGATACGGGTCTTGGAGGCCTTCACCTTCGGCGTTGAGCGAAAGTGTGTAAATGCGGCGAATTTCCAGTCCGTCAGCCTTGCCGAGGAGGGTCAGCGTGCGCGTTTGGGTCGCGCTGTCTTCCGTTTGAGATTCAACGACGAAATCGACGTCAAAGGGAATCGGCGTCACGCCGCGAATGCCGGACGGTGAAGCCAGGCGGAGTGCGGGAACGGAGGAGCCTTCGTTGAAAACGACCGGAGCGCTGTCTTCGAGCGAAGTCGGCTGCGTTTTCAGCTCGACGTTTTTGACGGCACCGTTACGCGAGCTGATATTGAGCTTCAGCGTGGCGTTTTCGAGCGAAAAAATCTTTTCCGGAGCTTGAGGCGCTTTCGGAGCGGGCTGTTCGGCGACCTTGGCTGTCGCTTGGTCGGCGGGGACCGCGTTTTGGGTTTTTCGCGTGACGACCGGTTGCGAGGCCGGCGGCAATTCCGTGCGGTTGCGGGCGTCCCAGAACATCAGCCCGATTGCGGCTGCGATCAGGAGAGCCCCGATGATTGTATTCTTCTTGTCCATCTGAAAAATGTAAAAGATTAATGAAAACAGAAAACGCCTTTGTGGGAAAGGGAATTTTGCCTTGGGGGGGATGTTGCGCCGGCTTCGGCGTGGCGCCGTTTTGTATAATTACGGGGCGGGTCGTTCGCTTCCGGTCTTGCTCCGCTTATTTGAGTTGCCAATCGGGCGGGAATGAACATGATGGCGCTTTTCAGATGACCGCGTTTAACACACAGAAAAAGGCAAGCCGCCTTTCCGGCAGAAAGGTGCCGGACTCGCTTACGCGCTTGATTGCTCAGCAATCCAGCCTTTTTCGTGAGACGCTGGCCGAACGGGAGGAGATTTTGCGGCACAAATGGTTTCTTTCGGAGCGCGCCGGCCGGGATGTCGGTTTCGATACGGCCGCCTACGATTGGATTTCCCGTCATCGGGCCGCTTGGCGGGATGCCTGGCGCAAACACCATCAGCATCTGGTTGTCGCTGTTTAATTTTTTTCCGGTTCTTTTCAATTCGCGATTTTATGAGCAAAAACAAACCTACAAACAAGATTGAGGCTCGCTCCGATTTACGATTTGCCATTGTAGCGTCGCGCTACAACGAAAAACATGTCGATTATCTGATTGATCGTGTTCAGGCACGGCTTCGCGAAAAGAAAATTCCCGCTTCGGCGATTACGCTTACGCGCGTTCCCGGGGCCAACGAGCTGCCTTACGTGGCTTCGATGCTTGCGCTTACCGGCGATTGTGACTGCGTCATTGCGCTCGGAGTTGTCATCGCGGGAGATACCCCGCACCACGAAATTATCGCCAATGCGACGGCTTGCGAGTTGCAACGTATCGCCGTTGATACGCAGGTGCCCGTTATCAACGGGATTATCGTCACGCTGAACGAGGCGCAGGCGGATGCACGCGTCTTCGGCGAACATGACCGCGGGACGGAATTTGCCAATGCCGCCCTTGAGATGGCAATGCTCGGCAATCGTCTCGCCGACTATTTGGAACAACTCGATCGCAATGACATGGAGCGGGAACGCAACGAAGAGATTTTCGGAAGCTTTTCGCTTGATGATGAAGAAGTTGACGACGAGGACGATTTCTTCGGAAGTTCCGATAACCCTTATCATAAAAACTAACATGGCTTTGGATAACACGAACACGGCGGGAAAACCGGAGCGCCCGGTGCCCGCAAAACGCCGCCAAAATCGTATTGCGGCGATGCAATTTCTCTACGCCTGGTCCGCAAGCAGCTCTCATCGTGATTTGAGCGACGAACTCTACGCGTTTTTCTCCATCCCGCAGGCGATGGGGCTCGGCGCGAAAGACGGCGAAGACAACGCGGACGGCGAACCGGCGTTTGCCGATACGGAAGCTTTGGGCAATTCGCGCGAATATTATGCGTTTGCGGAAGAGCTTGTCGCAGGGACGCTTCAGAACCTTTCCCGCATCGACGGCGTGATTACGGATGCCACTCAGAACTGGGAGCTTTCCCGTATGGCCCGTTGCGATTTGGCGATTCTGCGTCTCGCGGTTTATGAATTGCTCTACCGCACGGATATTCCGCCGATTGTGACAATCAACGAGGCGATTGATCTTGCGAAGATTTATTCGACGGACGATTCGCACCGTTTTGTTAACGGGGTGCTCGACAAGGTGAAAAAACACCTCTCCCGCCCCCTGCGGACGGCGCAATAACGCGATTTCCCGAAGGCTCCGCTAAGGCGGAAGCCCGGTGTCGGTAAACTATATTACAATGTTTGGTTCTATTCTTCAGAAATTTAAGGACGGCTTTAAAAAAACGGCGCGTTTGTTCAGCGCAATCGGCGGGATCTTCTCGAAGAAACTCGATGCCGCTTCCATCGACGAATTGGAAGAGGCGCTTTACGGCGCGGATTTCGGCGTCGAAACCGCAGATGAAATTATGGCCGAAATTAAAAAGGCCTATGCCAAAAATAAAGAACTTCACGGAAAGGAAGCTGCCGAAATCGGTCGGCGTGTTCTGACTCAGGTGCTTGAGGGCGCCGCAGGGACGCTTCCGGAATCGACGGCGAATAAACCCGAAGTCATTGCCCTCGTCGGGGTGAACGGCGCCGGCAAGACGACGACGGCGGCGAAGCTCGCTTATCGCTTCTCTCAAAGCGGGAAAACCGTGATTCTCGGAGCGTGCGACACGTTTCGTGCGGCTGCGAATGAGCAGATTACGGCTTGGGCTGAACGCCTTTCCATTGAGCTCGTGCCCGGTCGCCACGGCGCGGATTCCGCGGCTGTCGCGTTTGATACGGTTCAGGCGGCTCGTGCGCGCGGCCGCGATGTCGCCGTTCTCGATACCGCCGGACGTTTGCACACCAAGAGCAATCTGCTCGAAGAGCTGAAAAAGATTTCCCGCGTCGTCGGCAAGCTCGACGCTTCGGCGCCGCATCATCGCTGGTTGGTGGTGGACGGAACGCTCGGCTCCAATTCGATCGAGCAGGCGCGCATTTTCCACGAAGCGTTCAATCTCACGGGCTTGATTGTTACAAAGCTCGACGGGACTTCCCGCGGCGGGGCACTTGTCGGAATTTGGCGGGAACTTCGCATTCCGATTTATTTTGTCGGTCTCGGCGAAAAGCCGGAAGACCTCCAGGCGTTTTCGGTTGAAAACTATGTGGAGGCGATTTTTAATGCGTAATTAAAGTCTGTTTACTGAAAATGAAATCCACCAAGAAACTTGTCACTGTTGTTTTGTCGCAACAGGTCCTCGCGGAGGCGAAGGCAGTCCAAAAAAAATTCGGTATTTCCACGCTCAGCTCTTTGCTGCGCACGGCCCTCGAAGAGAAATCCGGCGTAAATCTGAAGGCACGCAAGGAAAAGACACGTCAGATTTCCTTCCGCGTCGAACCGGAAATGGTTGATGCGCTGACGAAGCTGGCGAAGCAAAACGGTCGCAGTCTTGCGGATGTTGTCCGCCTTTTGATCGGCAATATCGGACGTATCTCGGCGAAGAAGCTTTCCGGACTCGCCGCGGGAGCGCGTAAAAAAAACGCTGCCGAGAAACCTGCGAAGCCGGCGAAAAAAACGCTTTCGTCTAAGAAGGTCGCGGCCAAGCCCGTTGCGTCGAAAAAGGCGGTCAAGACGGTGAAGCCTGCGGCGAAAAAGCCCGTGAAAGCTCCTGCAAAGAAAGCCGTGAAGGTGTCGGCTAAGAAGCCCGTTCCCGCCAAAAAGGCGGCCGTGAAGGCGCCTGTGAAGAAAAAGCGTCGCTAATACGTTTTCGTAATGCCCGAAGTCCGGGGTTGCATTTGGGCTTCGGGCATTTTTTTTTATTGTTATGAAAGTTCTTCGAGCCAAAAGCGCCGGATTTTGTAAGGGTGTTGAGCGCGCCATCAATATTGCGCGTGACTATGCGTCGCGCGGGAGACGTCCGGTTTTTACCGACGGGCCGCTGATTCATAACAGCCAAATGATGGCGGAGCTTGAGCGGGAAGGGGTGCGGGAGCTCGGCGATTACCGAAGCAGCGAAAAGCTTGAGATTAATCTGAGCGACGAGGCGCGAAAGCAGGCTGTGCTTATTGTGCGCGCGCACGGAATCACGCCGCAGCGCCGGGAGTATTTGCGCTCTCTCGGACTCGAATTTCGCGATGCGACCTGTCCGGATGTTGCAGCAATTGCCGGTCGGGTTAAGATGTATGCAAAAAAAGGATATACGACCGTGATATTCGGCGATCCGGATCATCCGGAAGTCGTCGGCATTCTCGGCTATTCGCAGGAACGCGGGTATGCGGTGCGTACGCTCAAGGATATTGCGGCGCTTCCCGATTTGGGCGAGCGGGTGTGTATGGTTTCGCAGTCGACGATGTATGTTGACGAATTTGAAGTGTTGGCCGAAGCATTGAAGCTGCGCTTCCCGCAGGCTGTTGTTTTTAACACGATTTGCGGCGCAACGCGGGATCGTCAGGGAGACGTGCCTGCTTTGGCGCGGGACGGCGCGGAGGCCATCGTCGTTATCGGAGGCCGGCATTCCGCAAATACTTTGAAATTGGCCCGGCTCGTCGAATTGCAGGGCATCCCCTGTTATCACATTGAGACTCTCAAGGAATTGGATTTGGCTGCGCTTGCGCGCTACAAGACAATCGGAGTGACGGCAGGAGCTTCGACCCCCGGCTTTCTTATCGATGAAGTCTGTCGCGCCCTGGAGGCACTCTAAATGAAAAATCCCGCTTGTATTCAAGCGGGATTTTGAAAGTGGCGGAGAGAGAGGGATTCGAACCCCCGGTACCTTGCAGTACACCTGATTTCGAGTCAGGCACAATCGGCCACTCTGTCATCTCTCCGTAAAAGAAAGCCCTACGAAATCGTTTTCTGCCGCCTGAGTCAATGCGGAATTTTTATGGTGGCAAAAAAAATACGCTTGAGAGAGAATTCCCGCATCGTGAATCCCGTGCAGCTGAGTCCGTCGAAGTGGTCGTATCGCATCTATCGGTTTTATCGTAAGACTTTTACCGTTCAAATGCGCTGGGTTTTTGTCGGTGTTTTCGTTTGTCTGTGCGGACTTGCGTTCATGTTTTCTCCGAGTATTTCGATTGCTGCCGATCGTGGCGGAAGCTTCCCGGCGATGTCGGTCTGCGAGCATTTGCAGGAGGAAAGTGAGTTGCGGGATTCCACGCCGCTGTTCTTGCCGACGTTCTGGAATGTTTACGGCGACGGCGCCGTGGCGGGCGACGATATTGTCGTCGATGAGAATCTCGGCTTTCTCGGAAACTTTTTTCTTGATACCAATCGGGAGGCGCTCGCCCTACGGGAACATTTTCAACGCTCCGAAGAGGCTGTTTTTGAGGGCGCGTCGCGTTGGGGAGTGACTGATTCGTTCGGCGAGCGGCGTCTTTTGGATGCGGAGCCGCCGATTGCACCGGGGGTGCGCATGTCCGTCGTAAACAGCGGTAGCGGAGAGCGTATTTTCTGCGGCGACGTTGCTTTAGAGGGGATGTACGAAGCTAAAATGCTTTGGGCGCCGATTGAGGTGGACTGCTACGGGGAGGCCGCATACCGGCATTTTACCGTAATCCGGTCTTCGGGAAGCGCGGAAATCGACAAACGCGTTCTGGCGTTCATCCGGTCCTGGGCGTCGAAACACTTGCGGGAGCAGGGGAAATTCCGTTTTTGTGTGGGGCGCTAAAAAAAGTATTGACGATTTTTTATAAAATGAGAAAATAGCAATTCCTTTTCTTTCGTTCGCGAAGGAAGATGCTCGGATGCCCTTGTAGCTCAGTCGGTAGAGCGCGTCCTTGGTAAGGACGAGGTCGGCAGTTCAAGTCTGCTCGGGGGCTCCATTTCCAATTTTCAACAATAAACAAAAACAAATAAATAACTAAAACTATGGCTAAAGAAACCTACGTTCGCACGAAACCGCACGTCAATGTCGGCACGATCGGTCACATCGACCACGGTAAGACGACCACGACGGCTGCTATTCTCGCAGTCCAGGCTGCTAAGGGTCTCGCTCAGGTGAAGTCCTATAAGGACATTGCTAAGGGCGGTACGGTTCGTGACGACACGAAAACCGTTACGATTGCTGCGGCTCACGTTGAATACGAATCCAATGCCCGTCACTACGCGCACGTTGACTGCCCGGGTCACGCTGACTTCGTTAAGAACATGATCACCGGTGCTGCTCAGATGGACGGCGCTATCCTCGTCGTTTCCGCTGCTGACGGACCTATGCCGCAGACGAAGGAACACGTTCTCCTCGCTCGTCAGGTCGGCGTGCCGAAAATCGTTGTTTGGTTGAACAAGTGCGACCTTCTCGACGACCCGGACCTGCTCGAACTCGTCGAAATGGAAGTTCGCGACCTCCTCAGCAAGTATGAATTTGACGGCGACAATGCCAAGATCGTTCGCGGTTCCGCAACGCAGGCTCTCGAAGACGCCGCTGCCAACAATGCAGAAGGCTCGGGCTACAAGGCTGTTTCCGAACTCATGGACGTTCTCGACACGGAAATTCCGGAACCGGAACGCGAAATCGACCAGCCGTTCATGATGTCTGTTGAAGACGTCTTCTCGATCACGGGTCGTGGTACGGTTGCTACGGGTCGTATCGAAAAGGGTGTTATCAAGGTTGGCGAAGAAGTCGAAATCGTCGGTCTCGGCGACACGATGAAGTCCACGGTTACGGGCGTTGAAATGTTCCGTAAGAGCCTCGACCAGGGCCAGGCCGGTGACAACGTCGGTATCCTCCTCCGTGGTATCGAAAAGGACCAGATCCTCCGCGGTCACGTTATCGCGAAGCCGGGTTCCATCACGCCGCACACGCAGGCTAAGGCTCAGATTTACGTTCTCACCAAGGAAGAAGGCGGACGTCACACGCCGTTCTTCTCCAACTATCGTCCGCAGTTCTTCTTCGGAACGGCCGACGTTACGGGTGTTGTTAAGCTCGCAGAAGGCACCGAAATGGTCATGCCGGGCGACAACGTTGAAATCGAAATCGAACTCGGTAAGTCGATCGCTATGCACAAGGGACAGCGCTTTGCTATCCGTGAAGGCGGCCGCACGATCGGTTCGGGTCGTATCATCGACATCATCAAGTAGTCGAACGATCGGGATTTGACGGATGCCGGGACGGAGCTATATCCGTTCCCGGCTTCCGTACCTAAAATCACAGGGCAGTAGTTCAATGGTAGAACGGCGGTCTCCAAAACCGCATACGAGGGTTCGATTCCTTCCTGCCCTGCCACTTTAAACAATGTTTTCAAAAATCTTCAGTCTTATCGGGACCGCACGGCGTTTCTTCAATGAAACCTGCTCGGAGGTCTTCAAAAAGGCGATTTGGCCGAAACCGAAAGAGCTCGCTCAGTACACGCTTGTCGTGTGCGTTGCCGTGATGCTTCTGACCTGTGTCATTTTTGCCTTTGACCTGTCTCTCGGAAGTCTGATTCAGTTTTTGACAAAACTTGTAAGCGCCTAGTAATTAACATAGGCGTTTTTCCAACATAAATAACTTTCAATAAAACAGACACCATGGAACAGACAGAGGCGGAAGGCTGCTTTGATTGGTATGCAATTCAGACACTCTCCAATATGGAGCAAAAGGTGAAGAAGTATCTCGATAAGTTCATCGAGATTGAAGGATTGCAGGACTACATCAAGGAAGTGCTGATGCCGACGGAAAACGTCCAGGAAGTTCGCAAGGGGAAGAAGACGCAGCGCGTCCGCAAGCTCTATCCGAATTACATTTTCCTCCGGATGCGTTTGTTCGACGAAGACGGGCGCTTGATTAACAAGCCTTGGTTCTTCGTTCGCAACGTTCAGGGGGTTATTGATTTTATCGGCGGCGAACACCCGGTTAAGCTTAAGCCGGCGGAGATTGCTCAGATTCAGGAGCAGGTCAAGGCGGCGGAAGGCAAGGTCGTTCCGAAAGTTCAGTTCGCGGAAGGCGAAGAGGTCAAGATTCTCGAAGGTCCGTTTATGAATCTCACGGGAACGATTGATGCGCTTGACAACGAACGCGGCAAGATGCAGGTTTCTGTCTCGATCTTCGGGCGCCTGACGCCGGTTGAACTCGAGTTCTGGCAGGTGGAACGTGTTCTTGAAAGTTAATCCGTTCGAATTCAACCTTTAAAAACAGACACAAATGGCAAAAAAAGTAGTAGGTGAAATCAGACTCCAGCTCCCGGCGGGTGCTGCGAATCCGGCCCCGCCCGTGGGTCCGGCTCTCGGTGCAAAAGGCGTGAACATCATGGCCTTCTGTAAGGAGTACAATGCACGCACAAAAGACCAGGCAGGCATGATCCTTCCGGTCGTTATCACAGTTTACCAGGACAAATCCTTTACGTTCGTTCTCAAGACGCCGCCGGCGGCAGTGCTTCTGAAGAAGGCTGCTAAGATTGAAAGCGGCTCCGGAGTTCCGAACAAGACGAAGGTCGGGAAAGTTACGCGCAAGCAGATTCTCGAAATCGTCGAAATCAAGAAAAAAGACTTGAATGCAGTGGATGCAGACCAGGCTGCCCGAATGATTGAAGGCACCGCGCGCTCCATGGGCATCGAAGTCGTCGCATAGTTTTATTGTACTGCAATTAAGCAGGAGACAAGAAAGTCGAAACCAATGCAAAAGAAAGAATCCAAACGTTATACGGCAACGAAGGCTGTCGGCGATTTGGCTGCATTCTACACGGTTGATCAGGCCGTCGAAATGCTCGCTAAGATGCCGAAGGCAAAGTTTGACGAAACCGTTGAGATCAGCGCCCGCTTGGGTGTTGACCCCAAACAGTCCGACCAGATGGTTCGCGGCACGGTCTCCCTTCCGAACGGAAGCGGGAAAAAGGTGTCCGTCATCGTCTTCACGGAAAATCCGCAGGAAGCTCTCGACGCGGGAGCCGATGCAGCCGGTCTTGCAGACCTCATCGAAAAAGTTAACTCCGGCTGGACCGGATTCGACGTCGCGATTTCCACGACTTCGGCGATGAAGGATGTGCGTAAGGTGGCTCGCGTGCTCGGTCCGCGCGGCTTGATGCCGAACCCGAAGTCGGGTACGGTTTCGGATGATATTCCGGCGACGATCAAGGCTGTTAAGGGCGGTCGTGTTGAGTTCAAGATGGACAAAACCGCCAATATCGCAATCGTTATCGGCAAGCGTTCGTTCGAGTCGAAACAACTCGCAGAAAACGCGGAAGCTGCAATCCAGGCTCTCGTCAAGGCACAACCGGAAGCGCTCAAGGGCGCGAAGTTCATCAAGTCTCTGACGGTCAGCTCCACGATGAGCTCGGGAGTCAAGATTGACGTTAAACCCTACACTGCGTAAGAAAGGACTGAGAATCCATGAGATCTGAAAAGAAATTTCTCGTAGACGAAGTCGCACAGCACCTCGCGAAGTCCAACTATCTTCTCTTGGCGGACTTTACGCGCGTTACGGTTGTTGACGCAGCGGCCATTCGCACGCAACTCCGCGAATTCAACGCGGAATACCACGTTGTCAAGAACAGCATTCTGAATATTGCGGCCAAGGAAGCCCAGCTTCCGGATCTCGCCGAATACCTGTCGGGCCACACGGCTATCGTTACGGGCGGTGATAATCCGAGCGGCGTTGCCAAGGTGCTCTTCAAGTTCTTCAAGGACAAGGCCCGCCTCGAAGTCAAGGCAGGTGTCGTTGAAGGTCAGTTGCTGAACAAGGATGCGGTTGAAGAACTCTCCAAGCTTCCGTCGCTTGCGGAAGCCCGTGGACTCTTCCTCTCGCTTCTTTCCACGCCGGCAGGCTCGTTCGTCCGCGTTCTTGTTGCCAAGAACGACAAGGAAGGCGGCGCAGCCGAATAAGCAAATTTTTCGCCGTTCGCTTCTCTTTTCGGGGAAGCGGGCGACGGGAACTCCAAAGAAATCGGTTAGGGGCGATAACCCCTTAAATGTTCGTTATTCCACGAACGCTAATCATTCAAGGAACTAAATATCATGTCAGACATCACAAAAGAACAAGTCATCGAATGGCTGAGCGCCCAGCCCGTTAAGGAAATGGTCGCTCTCGTTAAAGAACTCGAAGAACTCTGGGGCGTTTCCGCAGCTCCGGTTGCTGTTGCAGGCGCTGCTGCCGCTGCCGCTCCGGCTGAAGAAAAGACCGAGTTTGACGTCATCCTCAAGGACAAGGGCGCAAGCGCGATCAATGTCATTAAGGAAGTTCGTGCTATCACGGGTCTCGGCCTCAAGGAAGCCAAGGAACTCGTTGAAAGCGCTCCGAAGGCCATTAAGGAAGGCTGCTCCAAGGACGAAGCTAAGGAAATCGAAGCTAAGCTCAAAGCTGCCGGTGCGACGGTCGAAATCAAGTAATTACTTGACGTTCTCCTCACATTCAAATCCGGATTGCGGACAGTGTTGCGCTGTCCGCATTTCCGGTTTGAAGGGATTGGCGATTTTCGCTCCCTTCAATTCCCAATTTCTTTAAACAAAATTTTTAAATAAACCCAACAACGAGACTATTATGTCAGTGCGCAAAAATTTTGGTACACTCAGCGAGGTCATTCCTCCGCCGAATCTTATCGAAAATCAAATCAACTCGTACAACGAGTTCTTGCAACGTGATTTGCCGGCAACGAGCCGGAAAGCGGTTGGGTTGGAAGGTGTTTTCCGCGAAATTTTCCCGATCGAAAGCTATGACGGGCGTTGCCGCGTCGAATATATCAGCTACAGCCTGGAAGCTCCGAAAAATACGGAGCTCGAGTGCATTCGCGAAGGAATCACCTATTCCGTTAAACTCTTTTTGAAACTTCGCCTCTGCGAAGAGGGTGACCGCATCAAGGAAGAAGAAATTTTCATGGGGGAAATTCCGCTGATCACGGATCGCGGCTCCTTCATCGTCAACGGTGCGGAACGTGTTATCGTCAGCCAGTTGCACCGCTCTCCGGGGCTTTGCTTCGAGCAGTCCGACCACTCCAGCGGAAAGACGCTTTTTGCTTTCCGCATTATTCCGGATCGCGGAACCTGGTTGGAAGTTCAGTTTGACCAGAACGACCTTCTTTACGTCTATCTGGACCGCCGTCGCCGTCGCCGCAAATTCCTGATTACGACGCTCCTGCGCGCTTTCGGTTATTCGACGGACGCCGAAATCATGGAGCTGTTCTACACCTTCGAGACGCTGAAGGTGAAGAAGGCGATTGATATGGACGGTGTTTCTAAGTACGTCCTCGTCGAAGACATCGTGGACTCCGAGAAGGGCAAAATTCTTGCCCGTGCGTTTGAGCCGATTACCAAGACGATTCTCCGTGAAGTCGGAAAAATCGGTATTGCTTCCATCCGCGTGATCGATACGTCGACGGACGACGGTGCGATCATCCGTGCGTTGAAGAAGGATCCGACGCGTAACGAAGAAGAAGCCCTCAAGGATATTTACAAAGTGCTCCGCCCGGGTGAACCGGCGACGGTCGCCAATGCGCGTTCCCTGTTGAAGCGTCTCTTCCAGGATCCCAAGCGCTACGACCTCGGCAGCGTGGGCCGTTACAAGATCAATCAGAAGCTTAAGCTCAAGACGCCGATTGAAACGCGCATTATCCAAATCGAAGACATCGTTCAGGCAACGAAGTATCTTTGCAATTTGAAGCGCGGTGACGGTGTTGTCGACGATATCGACCACTTGGGCGCACGTCGCATCCGCAATGTCGGGGAATTGCTCGCGAATCAGTGCCGCGTCGGCTTGGCACGTACGGAACGCCACGTCCGCGACCGCATGGCGATGTTTGATCCGAGCGTGGAAACGATTACGCCGGGCCGCCTCATCAATCCGAAGGCTCTCAGCACGGTCGTCCGCGACTTCTTTGCGCGCAGCCAGCTTTCCCAGTTCATGGACCAGATTAACCCGCTTTCCGAGCTCACGCACAAGCGCCGCTTGTCCGCTCTCGGGCCGGGAGGTCTTAACCGTGACCGTGCGGGCTTCGAAGTCCGCGACGTCCATCCGTCTCACTACGGTCGTATCTGCCCGATTGAAACGCCGGAAGGTCCGAACATCGGTCTTATCAATTCTTTGGCAACCTATGCCCGCGTCAACGAGTTCGGCTTCATCGAATCGCCGTATCGTAAGGTTGAAAAGGGCCGTGTGACGAACAAGGTCGAATACATGACCGCGGACGACGAAGAACTTTACAAGGTTGCGCAGGCGAACTCCGAAATGGATGAGAAGGGAAATCTTCTCGGCAAGGTGACCGTGCGTTTCCGCGACGACGTGCTTTCGATTGACCCGATGGAAGTCGATTATATCGACGTTTCGCCGAAGCAGGTGGTTTCCGTCGCTGCGGGATTGATTCCGTTCCTCGAACACGACGACGCGAACCGTGCTCTCATGGGCTCGAACATGCAGCGTCAGGGTGTGCCGTTGCTTCAGCCGGAAGCTCCGTATGTCGGAACCGGTTTGGAACAGCGCGTCGCGGAAGACTCCAAGACGGTTTCTCTGGCTCAGGAAGACGGTATCGTCGCTTCCGTGGATGCCCGCAAGATTGTCATTTCCAAGGACGGCAAAGAAAATTCGAAGGACGCAATCGTTTACGAACTGCGTAAGTTCCTCCGCTCCAATGCGACGACCTGCTTTAACCAGCGCCCGGTCGTCAAGAAGGGCGAAAAGGTCAAGAAGGGACAGTGCATCGCCGACGGTGCCGCAACGCAGGACGGTGAACTCGCTCTCGGCCGCAACGTGCTCGTCGCATTTATGCCGTGGAACGGTTATAACTTCGAAGACGCTATCTTGCTCAGCGAACGTGTTCTGAAGGACGACGTCTTTACGTCCATCCACATTGAAGAATTTGAAGTTACGGCACGTGACACGAAGCTCGGGCCGGAAGAAATCACGCGAGATATTCCGAATGTCGGTGAAGATGCGCTGAAGAACCTCGACCGTACGGGCGTTATCCGCGTCGGTGCGGAAGTCGGGCCGGGCGACATTCTGGTCGGTAAGATTACGCCGAAATCGGAAACGGAACTGGCTCCGGAAGAAAAATTGCTTCGCGCTATTTTCGGAGAAAAGGCTGCCGACGTTAAGGATTCTTCCCTCAAGGTTCCGTCCGGCACCTACGGCATCGTTATGGATGTCAAGGTCTCCTGCCGCTCCGACAAGGAAGTCGAAAAGACGCAGTCGCAGTCGGATATGCGCCGCCAGATCAAGAGCGTGAACGAAACTTTCCGCTCCGAATCCGAAAAGCTCCGTGACGAACTTACGGAAATGCTTTCGAATATTCTCCTCGGCGAAAAGATTCCGCTGGACGTTGTTAACAGCGACAACGGCGAAGTAATCATTCCGGCCGGCCGCAAGATTACGAAGACGCTCCTGCGCAAGTTGGCTTCGGTTTCCAAGTACATCGAAATGCCGCAATCGCCGGTCCGCATCAAGATTATGCGCATCGTCGAAGAACACCAGAAGCGTTTCGACGAACTCGAAAACGAACGCGACCGCAAGATCGCCGCGATTGAGTCCGGCGAAGACGATACGGGCGTCATCAAGAATGTCAAAGTTTACATTGCCGCCAAGCGCAAGATTCAGGTCGGTGACAAGATGGCGGGTCGCCACGGGAATAAGGGGGTTGTTGCCCGCATCGTTCCCGTTGAAGACATGCCGTTCCTTCCGGACGGAACGCCGGTTGACATCTGCTTGAACCCGCTGGGGGTTCCGTCCCGAATGAACGTCGGACAGGTTCTTGAAACGCACTTGGGCTGGGCTTGTAAGACGCTCGGCATCAAGGTTGCGACCCCGATTTTCGACGGTATCCCGGAAGAAAAGATTCGCGGTTATCTCGACGACGCTAAGTTGCCGCGCAGCGGTAAGACCGTCCTCTTTGACGGCCGCACCGGTGAGCCGTTCGACCAGGACGTCGTTGTCGGTATCATCTACATGATGAAGCTCAACCACTTGGTTGCCGACAAGATTCACGCACGTGCCGTCGGTCCGTACAGCCTCATTACTCAGCAGCCGCTCGGCGGTAAGGCCCAGTACGGGGGACAACGTCTCGGGGAAATGGAAGTTTGGGCTTTGGAAGGTTACGGAAGTGCTTACACGCTTCAGGAATTCCTCACGGTCAAATCCGACGACGTTTCCGGACGTACCAAGATGTATGAAAACCTTGTTAAGGGGGACAACTGCCTTGCCGCGGGAACGCCGCAGTCGTTCAATGTTCTCGTCAAGGAAATGCAGGCTCTTGGACTTGACGTCCGCATGGGAGATTCGACGACGTTCTAAGGAACGTCTTCGAATCGCTTCAAAAAGTAACTAAATTTCAAGGAAGATTTTTCGATGAATCACGCAGAATCCGATATCAACAACGAGCGCGAGTCGTCCTTCGACTACGTTTCCATTTCCATCGCCTCTCCGGATGCGATTCGCCAGTGGTCGTACGGGGAAGTTAAGAACCCGGAAACCATCAATTACCGCACGTTTAAGCCGGAACCGGGAGGACTTTTCTGTCAGCGTATTTTCGGGCCGGTTCGCGACTACGAGTGCGCTTGCGGTAAGTACAAGCGTATCAAGTTTAAAGGCGTTACCTGCGATCGTTGCGGTGTTGAAGTTACGGTTTCCCGCGAACGCCGCCGCCGCATGGGCCACATCGAGCTCGCGGTTCCCGTCGCACACATTTGGTTCCTGAAATCGATGCCGTCCCGTCTCGGGCTCTTGCTCGACATGACGGCACGTCAGTTGGAGTCGGTTATTTATTACGAAAAATACCTGATTGTCGATCCGGGCAAGACGCCGTTTGAAACCAAGCAGCTTCTGACGGAAGAAGAATACAGCCAGGCGCAGCTCGAATACGGGGATGACGCGTTTGTCGCGAAGATGGGTGCGGAAGCCCTCCGCGACGTGCTTGCGGCTCTGGACCTCCCGCAGGTCGTTCAGGAGCTGCAGGAGCAGATGTCGAACACGCGCTCGAAGCAGGCTAAGATCAAGCTTGCCCGCCGCCTGAAGGTCATCCAGGGCTTCATCGAATCCGGCAACCGTCCGGAATGGATGGTGCTCGAAGTGCTGCCGGTTATCCCGCCGGATCTGCGTCCGCTCGTTCCGCTCGACGGCGGTCGTTTCGCGACTTCGGACCTCAACGACCTCTATCGCCGCGTTATCAATCGTAACAACCGTCTCCGCAGCCTCCTTCAGCTCAAGACGCCGGACGTTATTATCAATAACGAAAAGCGCATGCTCCAGGAATCGGTTGACGCTCTCTTTGATAACGGCCGCCACGGCCGCGCGGTTACGGGTGCCGGCAATCGTCCGTTGAAGTCCCTGAGCGATATGCTCAAGGGGAAGCAGGGCCGTTTCCGTCAGAACTTGCTCGGTAAGCGCGTTGACTACTCCGGCCGTTCCGTTATCGTCATCGGCCCGGAACTCAAGCTCAACCAGTGCGGTTTGCCGAAGAAGATGGCGTTGGTCCTTTTCGAACCCTTTATTATCCGCCGCCTCAAGGAGCTCGGATTTGTCCACACGGTCCGCGGTGCCCGCAAGATGATTGAAAAGCGTCCGCCGGAAGTTTGGGATATTCTCGAAGAAGTGACCAAGGGCCACCCGGTTATGCTCAATCGTGCTCCGACGCTCCACCGTCTGTCGATTCAGGCGTTTGAGCCGGTGCTCATCGAAGGTGATGCGATGCGTCTTCACCCGTTGACCTGTACCGCTTACAATGCGGACTTCGACGGTGACCAAATGGCCGTTCACGTTCCGCTTTCCACGGAAGCGATCATGGAATGCAAGCTCCTGATGCTTTCCACGAACAATATTTTCTCGCCCTCCAGCGGTAAGCCGATTATTACGCCGTCTCAGGACATTATTCTCGGCTCCTACTACCTCACCTTCGAACCGCCGACGGCACCGAAGGAAGGCGAACACGTTCCGCTCATCGGCTCCGTCGAAGAAGCTCAGATGGCGGAAATGGACGGTGCGTTGCACTTCCATAGCTGGGTCGATTTTGTGAACCCGGACTTCGGCAAGGAAACCTTCTACGGCAATCCGACCAAGAAGATTATCCGTACGACGGTCGGCCGCATCATCTTCAATCAGATTTGGCCGAAAAAGCGTCTGGTTGACGATGCCTCCGTTCCCGCAGACGGCATGGGCTTCATCAACCTCTCCGTCAAGAAGGGCCAGATCGGCGATTTGATTCTCAATTCCTACAAGCTCGTCGGCAAGGACGGCGTTCCCGAAGTCGTGGACGGCCTCAAGGCAATGGGCTTCCGTATCGCAACCCGCGCCGGTATCTCGATCGGTATCGGAGACATGATTTTCCCGAAGGAAAAGGCTGATATCGTCAAGAAATCCGCCTCGAAGCGCGACGAAGTCGAAGCGCAGTACAAGAAGGGGATCATCACCGCCGGCGAACGCTACAACAAGACGGTTAACATCTGGACGGAAGCGACCAATGAAATTGCCTCCGCCGTGTTTAAGACGCTCGAAGCCTCGGCTATCCCCGCAGCCTCCGTCAAGGGCAAGGCCGCCGAAGCCGACCCGCGCAACCGCGGACGTTGGATTCTCAATCCGGTTTACGTTATGATGGACTCCGGTGCTCGCGGTAACAAGCAGCAGGTGCGTCAGCTCTGCGGTGCTCGCGGGCTCATGGCTAAGCCGAACGGTGAAATTATTGAACGTCCGATTCTCTCGTCCTTCCGCGACGGTCTGACGATCGGTGAATACTTTATTTCCACGCACGGTGCCCGTAAGGGTCTCGCGGACACGGCGCTCAAGACTGCAGACGCCGGTTACATGACGCGTAAGCTTTGCGACGTTGCCATGGACGTTATTGTTACGGTTGACGACGACGGCAATCGCGACGGCGTTTGGAAGCGTGCAATCCGCGACGGGGAAGACGAAATCGTCAAGCTCTCCGAACGTATTGTCGGTCGTTGCTCGAGCGAAGATGTTCGCAATCCGCAAAATCCGGATGAAATTCTCGTTCACTGCGGGGAAATGATTTCCTCGGCGGTTGCCAAGAAGATTGAACACCTCGGCATTGAACGCGTTAAGGTCATGTCGCCGCTCACGCACATGAAGATTAACAGCATCCCGGCTTTGGCTTACGGTCTTGACCCGTCTACGGGCAAGCTCGTCAAGCGCGGCTCCTCCGTCGGTATCATCGCTGCTCAGTCCATCGGTGAACCGGGTACTCAGCTGACGATGCGTACCTTCCACATCGGCGGTATCGCGAACCAGATTTTGAAGAATCCGGAAATCCGCGTTCCGGTCGGCGGGCAGGTCCGCTACAAGAACCTCCGCTATGTGGAGGTCGGCGAACGCGCAGCCGTTGTGTTGAACAAGACGGGATCGATTGAAATTCTCGACGAAAAGGATCCGTCGAAGGTCATTGACGAACACGAAATTGTCATCGGAACGGTGCTTTCCGTTCTCGACGGCGGCGTGATTAAGTCCGGCGAATTGCTCGCCAAGTGGGACCCGCACAACATTCCGATTCTCGCGGAAAAATCCGGTCGCGTCCGCTTCCGTGATATGATTCCGGGCGTTACGGTCTCTGCCGAAATGAACGAAGCGACGGGACAGGTGCAGACGGTGGTCATCGAACACAGCGACGACCTGAATCCGTCCGTCGAAGTCTTCGTCGGAAACAAGTGCGTTGCCAAGCACGCCATTCCGACGGGCGCTCAGGTGGTCGTTGCCGACGGCGACGAAATTCTCCCGGGTGCGCTCCTCGCAAAGACGCCGCGTTCCGCTTCCAAGACGCAGGACATTACCGGCGGTCTTCCGCGCGTTGCCGAACTCTTTGAAGCGCGTCGCCCGAAGGAAGTCGCAGAAATGGCGAAGGCGGACGGTATCGTCTCCTTCGGCGGCACCCTGCGCGGCAAGAAACGCTTGGTGATTACGTCGGCAGACGGCGTGACCTCCGAGCATCTCATCCCGCACGGCAAGCACATCACCGTTCAGGAAGGCGACCACGTCCATAAAGGACAGCTTCTCACCGAAGGTTCTCCGGATCCGCACGAAATCCTCGAAGTTCTCGGCCTCGAAGCCATCCAGAACCATCTCATCGAAGAAATTCAGCGCGTTTACCGCATGCAGGGCGTTACGATTAACGATAAGCACATCGAAGTCATCGTTGCGCGCATGCTCCGCAAGGTCAAAATCAGCGATCCGGGCGATACGAAGTACCTCTGGGACGAAAAGGTTGACCGCTCGATGATTCTCGAAGAGAACGCCCGCATCGAAGAAATGGGTGGTGCTCCCGCGACCTACACGCCGGTGCTCCTCGGGATTACCAAGGCTTCGCTCGAAACGGAATCCTTCATCTCCGCAGCGTCCTTCCAGGAAACGCCGCGCGTGCTCACGGATGCGGCAACGCTTTCGAAGAAGGATCGCCTCACGGGCTTCAAGGAAAATGTTATCATGGGTCACCTCATTCCTTCCGGAACCGGTTTGCCGGCTTACCGCCGCGTTAAACTGACCACTCTCGGAGGCGAAGAAGCGGGCCAGTAATATTTTTCTTGCGTAATAGAAAAAAGAATAAGAAAATTTATCCAGTTTTTTCACTGTTCACCCTAAAAATGATTGATATGAAAAACACCTTTGCTGGTTTATTGACCGTTGCGGCTCTCGGAGCCGCTGCGACGCCTGCTTTCGCGGGTTCGCCCCTATATCAATTCGAAAACGGCACCTCGGTTTACCTGCTTTGCTCGGGCGAGATGCTGTTCAACGACAACCTTTATCTGTCGGCTTCCGGAAAGGATAGCGATGTCGTTCTGAAGCTGACGCCGGGCATCGAACTCTCCAATGGCGGAGAAAAGGCGGAGTCCTCCTTCAAGCTCACGGTTAAGGAAGACCTGACGATGTACATGTCCGACGACGAAAACAACTATCAGGGAACGCATGCCAACGTCGCCTACTCTTTCACGGGTTCGCGCCTGAATGCCTCTCTCGCTGCCGGGTTCGATATGAATCAGAACACGACCAGTCGCGACAATCGCGCTTATTCGAGCGGCGCCGGGGAACTCATTCGTTACTACAGCTACTATGCGCGTGCGACCGGTTCCTACAAAATCGGTGAAAGTGTTACGGTCAACTCCGGCCTCTCGTGGACCGGACGCACCTACGACAACCACCGCGACGTTTACAACGACCGCCAGACCTATGTCGTTCCGGTCGGTGTTTACCACAAGCTCCTGACGGAAAAGCTGCGCGGCGGCCTCACCTACGAATTCCGCTACACGGACCTCGCCGCGACGACCCTGCAGCGTGCCGTCGGAAAGAATCCCGGTTGCCAGCAGGTACACTTCTTCGGCCTTTCCGCAATCGGCGAACTCAGCGAAAAGCTTTCCGCCAATGCCCGTATCGGTTATACGACGAGTGACTACAGCCGTCGTACGATCGGAGGCGGCGACGAACGCGAAAACACCCTCGGATTCAACGGCGCGTTGAACTACCAGGTTTCCGAAAAGACTTCGGCAACTTTGGTTTTCAATCGTGACTTTGAAATCGCCGGTAACGGTGACAGCATCACCTCCACGAGTGTTGCACTCTCCGCAAACCACAGCGTGAACGAGAAGCTGTCCGTCAACGCGGCTGTTGACTATCGTTGCGACGACTACAACGACTACTACCGTCGTGATGATGTTTACACGCTCTCTGCCGGCGCAAACTACAAGATCAACGACTACCTCGGAGTCGCCGCGCGCTACAGCTTCCAGTGGGATGATTCCACGCAGGAAAGCATGCGCTACACGAACAATATCGTTACTCTCTCGCTCAACTTCCGCTACTAATAAGCGGAAGTGCGCGAAAGCGCTTCGTTTATTATAAAAAAATGATTAAATCTATTTTTTGGAAAAGAGTTGTAGCTTCCTGCGCAGCTCTTTTTTTTATTGGCTTAATTACAGCCTGCACTCAAGACACGAGCTCCGTTAACGATTTACGGCAGAGCTCGGTACCGCCGCAACTGGAAACGCGCGATTATCGCATCCGCCCGATGGACATGATTCGCTTCGAAATGTTCCAGGAACCGGAAAATCGCGGAGAATATCGCGTCTCCGGCGACGGGAATATCACGCTCTACCTGCTGGGACCGGTAAAGGTTGCCGGCCTGACCCTTCGCGAGGCGAAGGAAAAGATCGAGGATTCCTATCGTAAGGCCGCCTATTACGTCAACCCGCAGGTGTCCCTGCAAATCCTCTCCTATGCGGAACGCCGCGTTTACGTGGACGGATTTGTCGGAGCTGTCGGCCCGGTGCTGATGCCGATGGAGGAATCCCTGACCCTGATTCGTGCAATCACGGCGGCCCGCGGTTTGTTGCCGCGTGCATCGCGAACGAATGTTATTCTGATTCGTAAGACGGATGACGGAGAAAAGACCTATGTCATCAACCTGAAGAATATTCAGGAAGGCATTGATCCCGACATTCTCTTGCAGGAAGGTGACAAAATCTACGTCCAAGACTCTAAAATTTAATTCTGATGTCTGAAAAAGAAAATTTGACTCCCGCGGATGCGGAAACGAGCGCTCCGGAAACGCCGAAGGCTCCGGTTCCCCCTCCTGCGGGTTACGGCTATGGTTATGGCTACGGATACGGCTATCACGGCGGAAACTACGGTGTCGGACTCTCCGATATTGCCGGAAATCTTTCCGAAACGATGCAGTCGCGCACGCTCGGGGATTACATCACGATTTTCCGCGAACGCATTTGGTACCTGATTCTTTCCGTATTTATCGTGCTTTCGGGCGTGTTGGTATATACCTACAACATCGTTCCGGAATACACGGCTCAGGGGCGTGTCCAAGTGCTCCGCCAAGCGTTGAATCTCGGGCTCGGTCGCACGACCGGGGAAATGCAGGTCGGAGGTCAGGACGACTTCCTCACGCAGGTCGAAATTATGACCAGCGAGCAGATTATCAATCGCGTCGTTCAGCGTTTGACACAGGCTGAACTCTCCGAAGTCGTCGATCCTTACCGCGATAGTGACTTCTTCTCGGGTCCGCTCTCGGCCGAAGAAGTAATCGCGCGCCACCGCTTGGTTCAGCCGAAAAAATCGACCTTTATCGTGACCGTCGGTTATACGCACCGCACGAAGGAAATTGCAAAGAAGATGACGGACTACTTCATCGACGAAATTTGCAAGTATAACATGGAAATCCGTGCGTTGCGCGCGAATCCGGCAATTGAAACGACGCGTCAGAAGATCGAAAATCTCGAAAAGAAGATCGAGATGGAACGTCAGGAACGCGTTGAATTGGTTCGCCGCGAGAACCTGCTCGAACTCGATATGGGTACGGCCGCCAACGAGCTTTCCGATATCAACCGTCAGCTCGATGCGGAAAAGAAAAATTACGACGACCAGTTGGCGATTCTCAACGAAATCGACAAGGCCAAGCGCGAAGGCAATTCGCTTTTGGAACAGCCGGCGATCACGGGGAACACCCATGTCGGGGCCTTACTTTCCCGTCGTGCGGAACAGCGTATCGCTATCGGCTCGATGCTCGAACGTTACGCGGAAAAGCATCCGGAGCTCATTCGCGCCAAGGAACAATTGGCTGCGACCGAGAAGGAATTGGATAAGGCGGTCGCTAAGGCGGAAGCCGAATTCAATGCGAGCTTCGTTGCCACCAAGCGCCGTTACGAGTCTGCAAAGCAACGCGCTATCGAAAAAATGGCCAAGCTCCAGAAGATGCGCGAAGCCAGTACGCAACTCGAAACCCTTACTGCACAGCTGCGCAACGACGAAGAACTACTCCAGCGCCTCCGCATCAATTTGGAAGACCAAAGCTTGAGCTTGACGACGACTTCGACCTCCATCATCCAGCCTTTGGATATGGCCAGCGTCCCGAACATGCCGTCGAATAAGAACTTCCTCCTGAATGCGCTTTTCGCAATCGTGGCGGGAACGGCAATCGGTGCCGGTGTCATCATTCTGCTCTCCTTCCTGGACGACCGTGTTAAAACCAGCAAGGACGTCGAAGTATTCCTTAACCTCCCGCTTTTGGCGTCCGTTAAGCGTATTCACGGTCGCAAGAACGGCTTGGTCGAAAAGGCGACGATGGTCGCAAGCGGCAATAATCGTCGTGTTACGGAATCCTTTATTTCGCTCTATTCCGCGCTGAAAATCGGTGAAGTTTCCAGAACCGCCAAGGTCATCGCCGTTACTTCGACGACGCCTTCGGAAGGGAAGACCTTTATTTCTTCGAATGTCGCGGAAGTTTATGCCTCCAACGGCGAACGCGTCCTGTTGCTTGACGCCGACTTGCGTCTGCCGAATATCGCCCGCTCTTTGGGTCTCGAAGACAAAGATATCGGGATTCGTCATTACATCGAGGACAATGCTCCGATCGACGAGTGCATCGTTAAGGATTTCATTCCGGATATGGATGTGCTCCCCGCAGGAAGTGCGTTTAAGAATCCGACGCGCGTTATCAACAGCAAGAAGTTTCTGGAAATGCTGGCTCAGTTGCGTGAGCGCTACGACCGCATCATCATCGATACGCCGCCGATTGCTGCGGTTAGCGATATCCTGAACATTCTTCCGAACTGCGACGGGGTTATCTTCACGATTAAGTTCAATGCGAACCCGCGCTTGCTGGTCAGAAACAGCCTGCGCCGCCTGGAAGAAGCGAAGGTGCCGATTTTCGGTGCCGTTCTCAACCAGATGCCGCGCCGTACGGAGCATTTCTATACGGACAAATCGTACGCGAATTCGTATTCGCAGTACTACGGATCCGGCGAGTAATCGCTCCTGCCTACAAAAAAGCGTTCCTTTCTCGGGAACGCTTTTTTGTTTTTCGGATTTAACGGTGTTCTTCTTGCGCGGCGGCGTATTCTTCGAGCGTGCCTAAATCGCGCCACGTGCCCGTGTCGTCAACAATCCCGCGGATGCCTCTGCTCTCGCGCGCGATGACACGCAGAAATGCTTCGACGACGCTTTCGATTTTCCCCGCGGGGAGCTCGTCGAAGAATTTTCGGGAAACGCAATAGATCCCGGTAAAGCTGCAACGCCGCGTTCCCGCGTTGCCGAGGCGGTCGCGCAAGTCTTCGACGTTCCCGCACTTGCTTTGTTCTTCTTCGGAGAAATTTACGTTCCCGTGTTCGTTCGTGCGCAAAAGCAGGGTCGCGAGGGCCCGGGAATGCAGATGTTCCGCGATGAGCGCGCTCAAATCGAGCTCCGCGAGGATATCTCCGTTGTAAACGAGCAGATTCCTGTCGTCGGCATCGAGAAGCTTTTCGATATTTTTCAGCCCGCCGCCGGTGTCGAGCAAAACGGGTTCGTGGACGAGCGTTACGGGAACGCCGCGATAGGTACCGTCCGGAAATTTTTCTTTGTAAACGGCCGCCGCATGGTGCGTGTTGATGATAAAACGTTGAATGCCGAGTGTAATCAGTGCGTCCATCGCACGGCAAATCATCGGCTTTCCGCCAATCGGCAAAAGCGGCTTCGGGCAATTCTCCGTCAGCGGACGCAAGCGCGTTCCCAAGCCCGCACCCAACAAAAACGCCGTCTTCGGAAAACCGTTCCCGCAATTGATTTTTTCACAAAGTTCGCGGAACATGACGGGGAAGGTGTCGGCGGCGGGGAGGTCGTTCCAAAGCTCAAAGGCGAGGGCGCCTTGCCAGGCGAGCATGGAGCGACCGTCGGCGGCGGGCAGGCTGTGTTCCCGTGCGGCGGCGACGAGGGCGCTTGTATGCGTGCCGTAAGTCGTGTCGTAAACCGCCATGCCGGCTTGCAAAAGCTCCGGCGGGAAGGGTGAAGCGTCGTCGGTCTTTAGTCCGAGCGCGGTTGCGTTAACAACGAGTGCGGGCGCCTGCGAATTGCAAATTCCGCATTCCGGATTCCGAATTTCGTCCGGAGAAAAAATTCGGAGTTCGGCATTCGGCGTTCGGGACTGCGTAAGCGCGCTTACGAGGGCTTCGGCGCGTTCGCGGGAACGGTTGACAATCGTGAGCGAGGCGCAGTTTTGCGCGAGTGCGGTGGCCGCAATAGCGCGCGCCGCTCCGCCGGCTCCGAGCAGGACGACCTGCGTTCCCGTGAGCTTGATGCCGAGTTGCATTTCTGCGGCGCGGGCGAATCCGCGGCCGTCGGTGTTTTCTCCGCGCCAGCCGCCGAGGGCGTCGCTGCGGACAAGCGTGTTGGCGGCTCCGATGGTTTCGGCTTCCGGCGAGATTGATTTCAGCAGGGGAAGCGCGGCGACTTTGTGCGGGATTGTCAGATTGAGCCCGTGGAAGTTCTTTTCAAAAAAAAGCGGGAGGGCTTCGCCGAGTGCTTCCGGCGCGATTTCGAATCGGAAATAGCGGGACTTGGCGAAATGCGGATAGCGTTCCTGCAGAGCGGCGAAAGCGGCGTTGTGCATTTTCGGCGAAAGCGAATGCGCAATCGGTTGGCCAAGCACGGCAAAACTCGCTTCGGTACGTGTCCAAGTGCGTAAATCGTCGACGGAATAAACTTTTTCGCTGCAAAGCATGGACGTATTTAAGTCGATGCGCGGCGGCGTCTCAACCTGTTTTCTCCAATCTTTAACCTTTAATCTTAAACCTTTAATCTCTAATCTCCCCCGCATGCCTACGTTTGTTTATTGCATTGTAAATCCGGACGGGAGCGACGGCGCGACGCTCGAAATCGAGCAGGCGTTCGGCGATGCTCCGCTGACACATCATCCGTTGACGGGAGAGCCGCTACGTCGCGTGATTACGGCGGCGGGCTTGGTTACGCGTTACGGAGAGGGCGAAATCAAACGCAAGGTCAACGATTCGCAGGAGCTTGCCCGACTCGGTTTCACGCGTTATGAGCGCGATCCGGCGACGGGGCGCTATCATAAGACGGCGGGAACGGATCCGAATGCGCCGGAATCGTTTGTAAAACCCCAAGGAAACGAATTGTTGCCGGGCGAGGCGGATTTAATCCACGGGGCCGGGTGTTCTTGTTTACATTGTAAGAAGAAATAAAACGCGACCGAGTGTTTCCCGAACGCACAAAATCCGCAAGCTCCGTTGAGTTTGCGGATTTTTAGTTGCGGTACCTGGGAGTGCGAATTAAACCTCGCCGCGTTTTATCCGTTGTCCGAAAAGCCAGCTCCGAATCTCGCCGAGCAACATCAGAGCTGTGCAGATTATCGCGAGGATGGCGATATCGCGTATGTAGCGGATCATCGCCTGTTGAAAACGGTCGGTGTCTTCCGCGACGACGAGTTCCGAGACATCGGTGGGGTTGTAAACAATCTCCACGCTCTTGCCGACGGATGCCGGCCTGTCGTAGTCGGAACTAATCAGGTAGATGCCGCCGACATGCCCAAGCTTTTGCCAGTGGTTTTGGCCGTCCGGCGTGGAAAAAAGAACGATGGGGCGATAAACCGTCCGCGAGCCTCTTCTCCCTGTGCTTTTTTCTTCGCTGATTCCGACGATTTTGGCTTCTGTTCGTACGCCGCTTGAGCGCAAGGTATCGGCTAAGTTTGTTGACGTGTTCAAGAGGAGACAGAAAATCGCCAGAGCCGTCAAAGTAAGCGATTGTTTTATCAGGCCTTTCTGCGCGGTGCGAAGCGTGTACTCTGCATATTTTTCCGCAGTCGGCTCTTGTACGCCCAAGCGCCCCAAGGCGGCGACGAATTGCTTGAGTTGCGGGATGTCACGGAACCATCCGCGTCTGCTTTCGGAAACGAGCAAAAGGTCGCCGCTGCCGTCGCGGTGCAGGCGGACGGATTCAATCATGCCGGGGACGATGCCGACGGATTGAATTTTCGAATAGAACGGAAGAGCTGTCAGAATAATCACGCGTCGGGGCGTCAGCACAAAGGCGGATTGCTTTCGCAGGCGCTTCAGGAGCAACGGCGAAGCCATTAGCGCGATGCACATCGGAATGCTTAGCACAAAGAACGTGTAGAGCAACCACTTGATCCATTGCCACGAAGTGCCGAGTTCGGGGATGAAGGTGCTGAGCATTAGCGGATATCCGACTAGGACGAACAGCGCGGAGAGCAATAGGATTTTTGTCAGCTTGTTGAGACCGCGTGCGACGGGTTGGCCGGCAAGCAGGACGGATTCGTCGGGGCGGATTTCGTTTTCCAAACGCAGGGATGCGGCGGAAGGCAGGCTCTGAAGCTCATTTCTCATGAATGGTCATTTTATGCCGGAGCGGGGCGAATACAATGTTATTGATGTGTTCGCCGAAGTTCCGGAAAACAAAAAACCGAACCAGTGTCAGACTGATTCGGTTTAAAAATTTGGTGGAGACGATCGGAATCGAACCGACGACCTTCTGCATGCCATGCAGACGCTCTACCAATTGAGCTACGCCCCCGTAAAAGAAAGGATTGTTTGCAATTAAACCTTTTTTCTTTGTGTTCGTCAACACGTTTTTTTTAACCGGAAAGAGAGATTGAAGAAAGAGATTAGAGCTTAGGGCTTAAAGCTTAAAGAGAGCTCGGCGGAATCAGACATCGGTAACACTCCTCGAGTCTATAAAATTTGCTAAGCGGTGAGCATTCGGAATTCGGGATTCGCTATTCGCAATTGCCTCTCTGAGGCTGTGCACCTCCGGCGGCGGAAAAAGCGCCAAGCATCAAGCATCGAGCACCAAGCGAGTGCCTGCGGCTTCTTTAATCTTTTTCACAAAGAAACGGCGGAAATTCACAGATAGGTAACACTTTAGAGTCAAA
>JAZRSB010000028.1:0-26641 GCA_045651325.1 Candidatus Spyradenecus sp. | reverse complement strand
GAATCCCAAATCGATTCTCCAACAACCAAATCAAGGTCCTCACCCGGAGGCAGAGGCGGCGGCGGGGGCAGAGACGGCAGATTAATTTCTTCAACATCTTCATATCGCTTCCCGTTAATTTCACGGGAAAGAACCAGGCGATATTCCCCCGGACAAAGGGATTTCAAAACCTGACCGGAAGCACTTTCAACTGGGACAGACTTGCCGTTTACCGTCAGCACTGCCGACTTAAAGTCAGACCCAAGACCACTAAATGTCACAGAAACATCGTAAGTTTCACTCGCAAAATCCCAAATCGATTCTCCAACAACCAAATCAAATTCTACCGGTGGATGAATCGGCGGAAGCGTGAAAGAAATTGAGAGTTCCGTCGGCGGAGGCAAAAACACTTCCTCCTTCAGTTCGATTTTGTGCTTCCCGGGCGCAAGGATGACAAACGTATTTGTTTCGCCGGGAACGTTAACCCAAAAAGATTTTCCGTCACAATAAGCCCGAGGATTTCTTACCGCTTCTTCAATCCGGACATGCACAGGGAGCTCATAATTGCCGTCAGGAAGCGGGCATGCTTCATCGCGCGCAAGCACCATGCCCGACTCAGAAACAACTATTTGCTGTTTATCGCTATAAATGTGCTGTCCGCCTTTCCCGAGCTCGTGCCACACCAATAGCGCAAGAAGTGCTATCAACAAAGCAATAAGCCACGGAAGC
The DNA here is from genome assembly GCA_045651325.1 of Candidatus Spyradenecus sp. Lineage (GTDB taxonomy): Bacteria > Verrucomicrobiota > Verrucomicrobiia > Opitutales > UBA953 > Spyradosoma. Next base: position 25,933 of record JAZRSB010000028.1, on the reverse strand, counting down.
ATCCGCAAAGCGAATGACGATCGTGCAGCTTTCATTGTCGGGGAAGAAGTTTCGGAGACCGGGCGTAACGTTTCTCCGGCAACTCCCGTCAATCCCCAAATGACAACCAAGCGCCATTCTCCATTACGCTTATAAACACGGAAAAGTTCCGGATCGGTCTCAACCGATGCAACCGGAAAACGCTCAGCGATGGTACGTAAGCGTTCACTTGATGCCGGATTGCATCCGAGCTTCGAAAGCTCTTTGAGACACTCGTCATACCCCTGCCGCTCCTTGCCGGAGAGTTTTCGACCATGTGTGGAATACGGGAAGCTGCGGGAAAGAACCTCTTCTCCGTCGAGGCGTAGCTCAGCAAGTAATTCGTTATCGCCAAGCTTGCGGAATTGCACCATATAGCGTCCGAAGCATTCACGCATGAGGCGACGCGTATCTTCGTCATCAATGAACGTTTTTCCGCTTGTTTGTTCGAGGTAATAAGCGTTATCCGGAGAGAAACGAATATGGATACCCGTTCCTGTTTGAATTTTCAGTTCGTAGTATTTTTTGACCATGATGTGTACCTTTCCGTTTATCGAAGTACCACGTCAGCACATTTCAGACACCTCCCCGTAGCATCCTCAATACCCCAAGTTTCTAAGCGCAATACTGTGCCGACTTTCGCCCCATTCAAGCTGGGCTTCATCTGCTTAGCGAAGTAAGATACTTCAACCTCCGGTACAAAGATTTTGTAGTTGGCACCAACAATCGGGAGTACAGATGCATTAAACGCCTCCGAAAATTTCACGGCAAGGGTACGCGCTTCCGCCGGAGTCTTGCACTGCATTTCGCACCAGCGGAAAAAATGTCTGCTAAAACCGAAAAGTGCCTCACACTGATCTTTGAGGCTCATCTTAGACACAACAGCGACTTTCCATGCAAAAAGCTGAGAAAGCATGCCCATTACCGGAGCGGAAACATTCTCGGAATCGCGCATTTCCAAAACCCAAGCATTAAAGATCGGTACAAGCTCCTCATCACCGCCAGATGCATCCGGCCAAAAGCGAGAAAGCATTCCGGAACAAGCCTTTTCGATACGGATGATTTCTGCATCTTTCACTGAAATTTCCCGCTTGTGCGTTGCTTTCAGAGTCGCAGTTTCCTCCGCATGCTTTTGGGCCACTGCAGCAAGTTCACAACGAGAGCGTTCCTTTTCGGCTCGGAGCGCACTTTCCCCCTCGTCACGGACACGTTGAACTTCCGCACGAGCGGAAGAAATTTCACTCTCCTTAGATGCAATTTCTTGCTTGTGTACAAATCTCAGAGAGGCAGTTTCCTCCGCATGCTTTTGAGCCGCCGCAGCAAGTTCACGACGGGAGCGTTCCTTTTCAACACGGAGAGCACTTTCCCCATCGTCACGAACACGTTGAACTTCCGCACGAGCGGAAGAAATTTCAGCGTCTTTTACGGCAAGCTCTTTGGAGAAACGCTCCTCCGCATCCCGATCACAAGTTCTAATCTTCTCCCTGAGTTCTTCTACTTTTCGTTTCTCCTCGTTAAGTTCAGATTCTTTTGCGGCGATTTCGCTATCCATTCGCCGGAGATTTGCTTCAAGACCCGAGATTCTCTTTTCCTCTCTCTCTTCCATCTGTTTTCTAATCGCACCCACATCTTGATTTTTCGAGAGACTTCCTGGTGTGCGCAATTTGAGGCGTGAGTTCTCTTCTGTAAGTTGCGAGTTCTTTGACTTCAGATCCTCATTTTCCGAGATCAAATGCTTGCAATTGGAGCACGATGTTTGCCATGGCATCTCTCCACCCCCAAGATCATTTGGCTCAGTCGGAGGATTATAGCCGATGACATCATCAATTTTTTCTTCTTTCGACTGCAAATTAGCAGAAGAAGGCTTCCCTCCCGCATTTCTTTTCCTGCGAAGGAAGTACCATATTTCTATTCCAACTATTGTCACCGCTACGAGAAGTACAGCCAATTCGATTCCGTAATGCAACAATTCATAACTGGCAGAATTTTCTCCAACTGGATAGCTCAAAACGGTTTTTTCTCTAAAGTGAGACTTCTCCGAATTCTCGGTTTTATTACCTTCCGTTCCGCTTCCATCAGCACCGAGAGCGGCGGTATCAAGTTTCTGGTCGGTTCGTGCTCCTCCTTCCTCACAACTTCTAGATTGATTCATGTTTGTAGCTTTAGAGTGATTCATTTTATTCATATTTATTTCTAGTTGTAGTTTACAACAATTATACAAAAACCCATGGTCAGTATCAGAACAATCACAAGAACAAATTTACCCTTCAGGTCAGAGATTTGCCGCCTCAGAGCAACAGTCGTTTTCTCCAGACGACGAAGTTCTTCCTTGTGCCTATTTTTCAAGGCGATAATATCGGAATCGGATTCACGCTCTTCATGTGCATACTGAATTTTTCTAATTGCATCACCAAGATTAGCATTCAACTCCTTGATTACCGCCTCGGCAGAGGCGAGCTCGTCATCCTTAAGGCGAAGTTCGGCTTCTCTCTTACGAAGCTGCTCCTCAAGCCATGTACGAGTACGCGCCGGCTCATAGACGATTGTGCCCCCTTCGATCACGTCATCAGGTGTGACCTTACACGACTCGAAAGTAGTGGTGATTTTGTCGAGTGACATCTGATTTTATTCTTCCTCGTCAAAACGAACATCAAAGCAACCTTCGTCCACCCAGAAACGTTCTTTCTCCATCGTACAAAGTTTCAATTCAAGCCCATATATTGGATTTCCGCCTTCGTCGTAGACACTTTCCAACGCAACGCCTTCGCCATAATCCGAAGCTTTGCGGCAGAGGCGAATGCGAACGAGCTCAAGCTCACTCTTTTCCTCTTCCCGTCGTGCTTTATTACGCCAACGAAGTTCGTAAACCTTTTCCGGGCGGATGGAATCCGATAGCACGGACATACGTCCGATTCGGCATCCGACACGTACCAATGCCTCATCGCCAACGTCTTGTTCCTGAGAAAGAAGGCATTTTTTATTTTGGAATCCGAGAACGCTTTGGTTCGGCGGAATAACGCCCCAGAAATTGGGACGTGCACCAGAACTTCCGACCTTATGAACCGTCCAGCCATTATCCAGGAGTTTATTATTCAGAGCCCGCAGCAACGTAGCCCCGACAACGGTAACAGTTTTTGCATCGGAAATTACACCGCCATTCGACAACGGATACCAAGAACCGGCACGATAGTTCCTCATCGGAACAATGCGCAATGGTTCTATCGGAAGCAATTCTTCCACTAACTTACGAACGACCGGAATCTCAGAAATTTTCCCGCTAATGGTAACAATGTCCACATCTTGACTTTGAACAAAGCTCGCGATGGGTGCGATTCCCGGACGAAGTGCTTCACAAATGCATTCTTCAAGCGCCTTCTCATCGTAAGCAAGTTTCTCCGATTCATCTAACACATCTTCACCAAAATGTGCTTCAAGGATTTTTTTCAAGTCAGCAAGAACATCACGAGCCTCCTCCCCGACAAGATCTCCAAAAGAAAGCCATTCGTCGTTCTCATCCTTGATTAATTTCGTATCGCCCTTGCCGAGGCATGTGAGCCACTTCCGTACAACGGGAATAAAGACCAGCTTTACGATTCGAGAGCGTGTCTCTCGATCTGCTGCCTGCCTAGGTGTCGAAGAAAAAAGATCTCGGAATTCACATTTCTTAACCTCGCTATCGTCTGCCGTGGCAAGCAAATTGCAAGAATCAAATAAATTCGGCAAAAGCAAGCGCTCAATGATAAGTTTTACTGCGTTGTCTCCGGCATTCGTATTACAGTCTCGAAAAAGTAATCTATGTTCAAGATGCGATCCGTCAATACCTTCGCCCGCGTAGTGATCTCTGTACTCGACGACAGAGATATCCATCGTGCCGCCACCGATGTCAATTGTCATGACGCGTACGCTCTCGCCTTTTCCAAAAGTCTCAATCCACTTGGAAACATCACCCTTCAAATTCTGAATCTCGGAATAAACGAAAGGCAACTGCGACGCAACCGCTTCATCAACTTCGAGCTTAATTTTCGGACGCTCTACCTTTGGATTTTCAAAATGAGCAAGCGCAAAGATGTCCGCCGCACGATTCCAAGCGCGCTCGTAGGCACGAAGCTCGTCGGCGACCCAACCGGACGGGAAAGTCAACGAAATCGTTTTTAGTCGCCGCGTAATTCCACGCACATCACGCTCGCGCCACTTGTAGGAGGTAATTTCGCGAAATGCAGTCTCCAAAATATTCAGGGCAGCCCAAACCATCGTCTCCCGGCGTGGAAATCCCGGATGTCGCGGGTTGACAGTCGGGCGATCGCGCTCGGCACAAAACGGCGGCGTGGAAATATCCCAGTCTCGTCCGTCTTCGTAAGTATAGCGACAAATTTCACCTGAAAGAGGAATTACTTCAGAATCGCGTTCATGATCAAGCATACTCCATTCAACGTTTCCGTTACGTCCCATAGACACTTCATCATCCCACAGGAAGCGCTTGGGAGAACTCATTGTAAAGAGGTCGCCTCGATCCATATTCGCCTGCCGAAGGCGTTCCTCACATTCAGGTCCCATGACTGTCGGCGATACTTCAACAAACATCTGAGGCAATACTTTCTTTTCTTTCCAGACAGAGACTTTTTTCTTTAGCCCCAAGAATCCTCTCTCCTCAACCACCTCTCTCTCGTGAATCGACAGAGGGAATTCCTCTTCTTCTTTGAGCTTGGCAAATTCCGGTTCACGTAAAACGAACCATGAATCCACAATTTTTCGGGAGAAATCTTCGTTTTTCTCTTCTTCGCGAGTTTCTCCCTCAAATTCTTCCCCCCGCCGCAGAAAAACAATCGGTTTGCAACAATCCACAAGCTTGTCTCTGCCTCCAATCTTGCGACGCTCTAAAGCAATAGCACTTGTACGCGTATTCCCGAAGTCCACAACAAGGTCAACATCAGTAGGATCTTCCCCTGTGGCACGTTGCCACTCCAAACGAATCCTCTTACCTTTTAGCCAGTGGTTAACCCCAACCGATGCAAGCGTCTTAAGGTTTATTGAATTTGATTCTGCGACATAAGGAGATCTTGAATCTGCGGGGGGCTCTCCTCTGCCCTCAGATCCATCGCAGAGCAAGGTGGAACGTGATACTCCGCCTTGGTTTGTTTCAATACAGACCCAAATGCCGTCTTCACCATTAGCCCCTTTACCCTTCCTGCAGAGAATCCACGGTACATTTTTATCTGGATTCCAAGCATTCGTTACTTTTTCAGTCGGCTCACCGGGAATAAATTGGTAGTGATGTCCCGTGTTCGGGAACAGAGAAACAACAATTTCGCTTTCTTCGTACATGATTTTAAATCGTTTGAGTTTTCAAGGGGTGTTTTAGGAAAGAATGACTCGCAATTCATTGTCACCGGGCTGAATCAAGCGTGCAGACGCGCTTTCGCCATGGAGATTGCGGAGCGAGTCGAGAAATGGATCGACTAACGCAATGTAGCTGGGGGACGAATATACACCATTGCTACCGGAAACCGACATCAACGGGCGATGCCGACGCCCCAAGCGCCGGAAAAGTAAGTTTGTAATGCGGCTGGCAAGTGCTCGACGAGTGGTGTCACGATTAGGTTCATTGGGAAGCGTACTCAGTATCCAATTTTTAAGTTCCCCTGGTTTAATCCCCTCCAGCAAATACCCGGCCGTTCGGTTGAGCATTTCTGCATCGCTGATACCGATTGCTTCTCCGTTGCGAAAACGCATCAATAAGTCTTTCACCTTGGAAAGCACCTTCTCGCAATAAGTATCAAGGTAGCCCATGTCAGCAGAAAGATTTCTCGGCAAACGTGGGAGCACCTCGGGATCGATGTTGGTAAACTCAAGAATTGCCGATGCAATCCGACTGCAATCCAAAGCGACATGCGACTCGATGTACGCAATAATTTTTTCGATGTCTGCGCGTCTGCGAGCATCGTCGTCGCCGTTTGCAGGAAGCGCCTCCGATACCGTAGCCTGAAAAGCTCGGGAAAGAGCGCGTTTTTTCTCCTCGAGCAAATCGCGACGCCTAGAAATACGAATCTGCCCAAGCAGTTTTTCAAAAAGATAGGTACGTCCGCCATCGTTCCCTCCGGGACCGCTCAATCCGCACATATGCCGCAATGAGTCTTGCGTCCCTTCGTAGTGTGCAAGGAACTCGCAATCTTTCTCTATCGCAGAAACACGTTCCTCTAACTCCGCTAACGAATCCGTATCAAAATCGCACTCAGGCTTAAACGCCGGATAGTTAACGGCAAAATATTTGGAGCACCCTGCCTTACAAAGCGCACCAAGTCCCTTGTTCTTTGCAAAAATCTGGGTAAGACCATCCCTCCCGATGGCTCGTTGACCAACACTGTTGATAAGCTCTGCAGCGAACGTCTGAACAATGTTCAGCGGAAGTTCCGGAGCCGTTTTCTCAGAAAACGGCTTAGAAAGCATTTCGACAAACCATGAAGAAATCCCCGCTTCAAGCTGATCCGGCTTCGGCGCATATTTATTCATGCGCATCAGAATAGCAAAAACATCAATATCGAGATTGCGGGAATATCCAATAACAACAGACGCTGTCTTGCCTCGCTTAAAAACTTTGGTCAGACCTAAAATTTCATTATCAGAAAGCACATCGTCAGTAAGTCTTGTTTCCGCCGTACCGGGAGCCTCGTTGGCAACCCCGGGGAAATCCACAATATCCGCCGCATTCAGCAGTGAGTGAAGTGTACCGTTTGCATCCGCAATCACATCTGCACGTAGCGGAACTGTAAGCACGGAAACAAGCGCCTGAAACCGGGCAAAATCCGCCGCATCGCGAAACGCGCCTGTCCCGTCTGTAAGTGCGACAGCATTCGGAGCAATTTCATGAAAGCCGAATTTTGAAATTTCACCAAGTCGCTCAGCGCTTTCTCCGGCAGAAATATCAAGAAGTAATGCAGATGCGCTCAACGAACAGAAAACTTTCTTCCCCGAAAAACGTTCGCACAACTCTGCACGCTTTTCAAAAAGTTCACGGCAAAGCTTTGTCAAGCTTTTCCAATCATCCCAAAAAACACGCGCTGCAAATTCAAGAGGAGCACTCTTCGTTGCGAGCAAGGCATCACAATCAAAAATGCGGCTACGAATAGTCTCCCAGCGTGCCTCAAGGTTTACATAGCGTTCCCGCTTCGCTCGGATAAGAGCCTCAAGTACGTCGGCAACCGCGACCAAGAGCGGAAAATTTTCCTTACAGGGTACAACTCCGGAACCGGCCCGTTCGGAAAATTCGTCAAGAACGGTTTCAAGCTTCTCCGCATCAAAATACGTGCACTCTCCGACAGCATTTTTACCTGTCGTTTCAGAAAGATAGCCGAATGCGAGTGACATAAGAATGTCGCGCTCTTCTGTAAGTTGAATTTCCGCCGGGGTTTCGGGAAACTTAACACGTTCACGCATCACGTAGCGTGTAACACAACCGGAAGCATCACTCCCGCGATTGTTCGGATTCAACGCTTTTCCATCTCGCGAAACAAAGCGGAAATTTTCATTCTCTGTCCAATTCAGTGCTCCTCCCCCATGATCAATGAACGAAGCAAGCAAAGTTGATTTTCCGGACTGTGACGGTCCCCAAATAGCAACAGCCGGATGACGGAACCGCTCCTCCGAAAAGCGGATTTCTGCGTTTCGAGAAAGCGTTCGGCATAATCTTTCAAACCACCCTCCACGTGTGAGAGAATATATACCTTTACGTTTTGAGCCGTAAGTCCAATACCAATCGAATAGCTCCTGCTCTTTCTGTGTTGAAATATTTGTCAAATCCATGGTGATTTCAGCGTTGAGTTTTTGTACTATGAAATTTGATGTAACCTACCCGAGACTTGAAATTCGAATCCCCGACAAAGTGACAAGAACCAACCTTGCAAAAGGCGGAATCTGCGGTAGCGGTTTCGCGCAAAAAGCCACGAGAAACGGGCTAAGGTTTTGGCGCGACAAAAATGACGGAGAAGCGCGCAAGGCGCGCAAATAGAGGGAAAGAAAGCTAACGAAGCATTCTTTTAGCCTACAGTTCGGGGGGGGGGGGTAGTGTAGAGACGAGTGTCATGTGTTGACTCTTTTATACTTCAATCAAAGATAAAATAAAAGCATTTTCTAAAAAACAGCCGTACACTTTAATAGCGACCTATAAAAATTCGTTCGTGCGAAAGTATGCACGCGTTTCATTGCACCGCAGGCATGTAACCGGAGCAGTCTTTGTCGTTTTGCGGCACTTGCTTTTTCGGGGCTATCCGCGGGTTTGGGTTTCGTCTGCACCCGCGGTCATCCAATGTAGTGCACCTCCGGCGGCGGAAAAAGTGCCAAGCATCAAGCATCGAGCACCAAGCGAGTGCCTGCGGCTTCTTTAATCTTTTTCACAAAGAAATCTATCCGTTATCAGTTATCAACCTCTTTAAGCTTTAAGCCCTAATCATTAAGCTCTCTTGATCCTTTAATCTCTCCTCCCCCGCGCACAGCCTCCGATGAACAGGAAGAGGAAAAACTTAGAACAACGCTCTAAAAACGGATTTCCAGAAGTTGCCTTAAGCAAAGTCATTGGGTGCGAGAGCTCGAGTCGTACACCGATTCCATTTACTTCCTATCTTGAATTAACTGTCCTTTGTTCTTCCCCAAACAAGCAACTTAAAAACAAAAATCTTTCATCTTTGAAAATTCTCCATTAGTCTGAAAAGCAATCTTCTTTTTAATTGTGTGCGAGCAATGCCTAAAGGCTCTTATGCCCACTAAGCATACAACAAAAGGAACAGCCGCAATCCTGGCGGCAGCAATTGTAACCATTATCTCGGGATCACTCGAAATAATCGAAATACTTTGCCGCTGGCTCTTGTAGGTTGTCCCGCCGCCTACCCCACAAAAGGGTAGGCGGCGTTCGCGCACAAAAAAGCGGGAACGGCCAGAACCATTCCCGCTTCGCTCAAGAAGTTTGTGCCCACTAAGCAACAACTCCGAAGAGCTCTCTTAAAATTGAATACTTACATTCTCCAACACTCTCACAATAAGTCAAGACAAAATCCGAATTTTTCCGGCTAAATGCTTCCGAGGGACTTGAGTTTCTCCAGAGCGGCGCGGTCGAGTTTGCCTTTGGAGTCGAGCGGAAGCGCGGGGACGGCAACAATGCGCTTCGGGAGCATCCAAGCGGGAAGGCGTTCGCGCAGGCGTTGCCGGATGTCCGGCGGGAACGGCGTTACAATCAGTGCAAGAACGCGCTCGCCCCATTCGGCATCGGCCTCGCCGACAACCATGACCTCACCGGCTCCGGATTCGCGCAGGGAGGATTCGACGAGTTTCGGGTCGATTTTTTCGCCGCCGGAATTGATGTAGCGGTCGGCGCGTCCGAGAATCTGCAGGCGTCCGTCGGCATCGAAACGGCCCTCGTCATTGGTTTCGAAAACTCCGTTCGGATTCGGGATTAACGTACCGTCTTCACCGAGCGTTTCGCCCAGAGAAGTGGCGGCGATGCGAATTCGTGAGTCCGTTTCTGCGAGCGAGATCTGCGCGTGCGGAAGCGTTGTTCCCGCAATGGCATCGCAGTCGCCGGAGCGCCAGAGGCTGACGAGCGATGCGGTCTCCGTCATGCCGTAACCGATTCCGAAATTCAAGCCGGCATCTCGGGCGCGGCGAATCAAGTCGGCGGAGACGGAAGCGCCGCCCAACAGAATAAAATCGAAATTTTTCAGCCACCCAGCTCCGCCGTCCAAGTCGAAAATGCGCTTCAGTTGGGTGGGTACGAGCGAAACGGTCCAATAATCGCCGTCGGCCTTTCGGAAATTTTCCAAATCGGCGAAGTCGTGAAATCCGGCATTTTCGGCGACATGCAAGCATCCGCCCGAAACACGGGAACGCACGAAAGTCATGAGCCCGCTGATATGCCACGGCGGCAGGCAGGCATAGCAATTCAACGCGGTGTTTTCGCCGATTCCGAGGTGGCGCATCAAGGCGCGAGCGCTGTTTTCGAGGCTTTCCCGCGTATGGGCGATAAACCGCACTTTGCCGCCGCTTCCGCCGCTTGCGATGAAAATTTTCCCGTTGCCGGGCCTTCCCTGCGAGGCGTTTTCAAAACGTTTGACGAGGCGTTCGGCGTCGGCGCGCTGGGAATCCGTCCACGTCGGATTCAGCAAAAAAATATCGTCGCCGTTCCCGTAATGCGCGGCGATTTCGCGAAAGTAATTTCCGGTCTCGGCAACGCAAATACGGACAGCCATAGCGCGATAGAACGAGGCTTATCCGACCTGAATATCGGCGTCGTCGTTGGCCTTGATTCCGGCGCCGCTTGCGGGCTTTTTGATGAGCTTGCGCTTGGCGGGTGCCTTCTTGGTTTCGCTTTTCGGCTTGGCTTCCCGCGGCGGGAATTCGAAACGCACCTTCGTCGAATTCTTTCCGAGGCAGAGGAAGGCGTCGAAGGAGCGCTTGGTGCGGTTGGAAATGAAGCCCTTAATCAGATCCGTTTTTCCTTCCGTCAGCAGCTTTTGAACCTGCTCGACCGCAATCTCGGCGCCGAGCATCTTCTTGGCCATGGAGAACGGTGCGGTCTTGAGCGACTTCGCTTCTTCCGGATTCGTGCGGTAGCCGTTCGGCGTATCGTAGATTTTGAGTTTCGAAACGGGGCATTCGCCGATTACGGTACCCGAGGCGTAATCGAAGGCCGCTGCCGCCGCATCGCCTTCGCGTTCCGGGAAAACAAAGGCCGCGCGCAAGAGGCCGCTTTCGTTTTTCTCGAGCTTGAGCGTGGCAGTAAAGGGCTTGCCGAAGCGGGATTTAAAATCTTCGATCGGGCCGATTTCGCCGTCAGCGAGCAGTTTTCTTACTTCGTCGATGGTCAAATTGTGTCCGCTGGCGTTTTTGTAAATGACGAGAGCCGGGAAAGAGCGTCCGTTGCCGACGACGACAGAGTCCTGCGAGCGATAGAGGCGGTAGTTTTCGAGGAGGGTCTTTCCGTCGGTCGGCGAGACCAATTCGGTTTCGCTCCACTGTTCGTCACCGCCGTCCGCGCCGACTTTTTCGACGATTTGGGTCGTCAGCGTAACGATGCCTTCCATGAATTCCTTGCGGGAGCGTTTGCCTTCGGCGACTTCCTGCAGGCGGAATTCCCAGTCTCCCGTCATCGCCGGGCTGGTAAGAATTTCGACGTCGGTCACCTTGAGAAACGCCATCAGCTGTTCCGCCTTGATAGTGGGGACGAGGTCGCGTCCGGCGCGGTCAACGTATTTGGTTTTGATGAGGTGGTCGATAATGCCGGCCCGCGTTGCCGGCGTGCCGAGTCCGCGTTCCTTCATGGCGAGTGCGAGTTCTTCGTCTTCGACGAATTTTCCCGCGCTTTCCATGGCTGCGAGGAGCGTGGCTTCGGTATAGCGCGTCGGCGGCTTGGTCGATTCTTCCTGGCATTGGATTTCGAGAACCTTTGCGCTTGCGGGATTGCCGTCTTCGTCGGTCACGGCGGGGAGGGAATCTTCGGCCTTGCCTTCTTCGCGGCCGTAAACTTCCTTCCAACCGGGGACGACGAGGACCTTGCCTTCCGTCTTGAAATTGTGTCCGGCAACGCAGGTCATACGCGTCGTCACGTCAAATTCCGCCGGCGGGAAGAACACGGCGATGAAGCGGCGTACGACCATATCGTAAATTTTTTCTTCATCCGCGGAAAGCGCGCCCTTGGGCGGCTGGTCGGTCGGAATAATTGCAAAGTGGTCGGAAATTTCCTTGTTATTAAAGATGCGTTTATTCGGACGGACCCACTTATTTTCGCAAACGCGCGCGGCGAATTTGCCGACGTTACCGCGGACCTCGAGGGCTTCGAGCGTGCGGTAGCAGGTTCCGATATAATCTTCGGGAAGCGCACGCGAGTCGGTTCGCGGATAGGTCGTCGCCTTGTGCTTTTCGTAAAGCGCCTGCGCAATCTGGAGCGTTTTCGTCGCGGGGAAACCGAAGCGTTTGTTGGCTTCGCGCTGGAGCGTCGTCAAATCGTAAAGACGCTGGCAGGCTTCCGTCGTGTGTTTCTTTTCTTCGGAAATCGTTCCCGCCGTCGCGTTTTTGCAGGCTTGGAAGATTGCTTCCGCCCGGGCTTTGTCCCAAACGCGATCGGCTTTGTCTCCCGCTTCGGCGTTGCCGTCGTTTTTATCCGTCTTTTTAAAATCCGGACGCTGGTAAACGCCTTCGTAGGTTCCGGCCGCGACACCGAATTCACCGACGATGCGCCAGTAGGTCTTCGGGTCGAAATTGCGGATGTCGAGTTCGCGCTGAACAATCAGCGACAGGGTCGGCGTCTGCACGCGTCCGACCGTTGCCACCTGCCCTTTGCCCGCCGGGCTGGTGCGCAGAGTGACGGCACGCGTCCCGTTCATGCCGATGAGCCAATCGGACTCGGCACGACACCGCGCCGCTTCGCAGAGATTGAATTTTTCTTCGCCGCTAAGCAGATTTTCGAAGCCTTCGCGCACGGCGGTCGGCGTCATACTCGTCAGCCAAAGGCGCTTAGTCTCTTTCCTGCACCCCGCGAGATCGTAAATGTAAGCAAAAATCAGCTCTCCTTCCCGCCCGGCGTCGCAGGCATTAACCACGCAGGTGACATCGGCGCGCTCCATGAGCTTTTTCAGTTTGAGGAACTGGTCTTTGGCCCCGCGTTCCGTCGAAGCCTTGATTTTGAAGGAAGACGGGAGAATCGGCAACGTCTTGCGCGACCAACGTTTCAGCTTGGCATCATAGTCATCCGGATCACAAAGCGAGACCAGGTGCCCCACCGCCGAAGAAATGACATATTCATCGTTTTCGAAGATGTCCCCTTTCGCGGGTACCTTCAAAACTTTCGCGATATCCTTTGCGACGGACGGCTTTTCTGCAATGACCAAAGACTTCATAAAAAAACGATAAATTTATCGAAAGACCTTCACGGAATAAACTTCAATTGGCAAGCGAATTCTTTTTCCCTACGGGAATCCCGGAGGTATTCCGCAAAAAACCGGAAGGCCTTTCAGAAAAGGGTGTCGCGCGGGACGAAAATCCGCCGGCGATGCGTTAAGGCTCGACAAGGCATTTTTTAAAAAGGAGAATCTCAAATTATTATGAAACCGGTAGTATTCAATAGTACACTCCTCCGCGACGCCCACCAGTCGCTCGCGGCAACGCGCATGAGCACGGCGCAAATGCTCCCTATTCTGGACAAGCTTGATGCCGTCGGCTACGGTCGCCTCGAAACCTGGGGCGGCGCTTCCATCGACGCCGGATTGCGCTTCCTTAAAGAATTTCCCTTCAAACGCCTCGATGCCATCCGTGCGAAAACCAAGACGCCGCACATGATGCTGATGCGCGGACAGAACATCGTCGCCTACAACCAGTCTCCGGACGACGTCGTCACCGCGTTCGCGACGCAGGCGGTCAAGCACGGCATGAACACAATCCGTATTTTCGACGCGCTCAACGACCCGCGCAACATGAAGACGGCGATTGAAGCGACACGCCGCGCCGGCGGTGAAGCCCAGGGTACGATTTGCTACACGAACAGCCCGGTTCACACCGTCGAAGGCTTCATCAAGCTCGGTTGCACGCTCGAAGACATGGGCGTGAACAGCCTCTGCCTGAAGGACATGGCGGGTCTCGTTTCTCCGCGCGCCGCTTACGACATCATCAAGGGGCTGAAGGACAACGTGAAAATTCCGGTTTGGTTCCACACGCACGAAACGACCGGACTCGGCGCGTCTTCCTATCTCGCAGCCATCGATGCCGGCGTCGATGCGGTTGACGTTGCGATTCGCCCGTTCTCCGACGGCACGGCGCACCCGGACCACACCCGCATGATGGCGCTCCTTAAAGGACACCCGCGTTGCCCGAACTACGACGCCAAGCTCATCGAAGAAATTTCCGAATACGAAAAAGGCATCTACGAAGAACTCTCCAAGTTCACGAGCCATAAGAACGAAGTCGTCAACATCGATGCGCTCCGCTACGAAGTCCCGGGCGGGATGCTCTCGAACTTCCGCAACCAGCTCAAGGAGCTCAAAATGGAAGACAAATTCGAAGAAGTCTGCGCGGAAATTCCGTACATCCGCGAAAAGCTCGGTTGGATTCCGCTCGTTACGCCGACCTCGCAAATCGTCGGCACGCAGGCGGCGATGAACGTCAAGTTCGGTCGCTGGAAACAGTTTATTCCGGGCGCGATGGACATCGCCCTCGGCTACTTCGGTCAGACGCCGGCTCCGGTCGATCCCGAAATCCAAAAGCTCGCCGCAGAACGCGCCAAGAAGGACCCGATTTCCTGCCGTCCGGCGGACTTGCTCAAGCCGCGCATGGACGATCTCCGCAAGGAATTGAAGGAAAACAATCTCCCGACGGACGACGAGCACTGCGTCATCTACGCGATGTTCCCGCAGCAGGTCAAGGAACTCTACTTCCCGCCGAAGGAAGAACCGAAGCCCGCTCCGGCTCCGGCGGCAAGCGGGACGGAATCCGCTCAGGCCATTTCCGGTCGCGCCAGCCTCTCGGAAAAGATCACGAATCTTTCCCTGAACGTCAACGGAACGACGCACGCAATCACGGTCGAAGAAATCGACTAAGCGCCCTGTTCCGCTCAAAGCGTTCCCGCATTTTTACCGGGAACGCTTTTTTTTGCCCGCTAAATGCGCTTCAGAAAATCGCGCAATTCCCGCAGGCGCTTGAGAGGCGCCATCTGTTCGAGGCGCGGAAAGTTGACCCCGACGCGGATGTACTCGCCGTTGCGGCGGCGCGCCTTGATTTGTCCGGCTTCCGTAACCAAATCGACGATGCCGCGCGCTTCGGCCAAACAACGCAACTCCGCGACATCGCAGAACACGCGTGCGGGAAGCGGCATCTTTCCGAAACGGTCTTCCATGGCCTCGGCGGCTTCGCGGACTTCCTCCGGTGTCCCCGCCATGGCAAGTTTGCGGAAGACGTCGATGCGCACGCGCACGTCCGAAACGTATTCGGCGGGAATGGTCGCAACGATTTCCGCGCCCTTGAATTTTGCGTTTTGTTCGTCTTTTAAAATCTCGTAACCGCTACGCGCATCTTTGGCTCCGGATTCGGGAATCTGCGCATAATGCACAAAGTCCAAATTGATTTCCGCGCGGAAAATCTTTCCCGGATTCTCTCCTTTCAGGCTCGCCACGCTCTGGCGCAGGAGGCGGCAATAAAGCTCGAATCCGACGCCGGCGATGTGACCGCTCTGCTTCAGGCCGAGAATATTTCCCGCGCCGCGCAGTTCGAGGTCGCGCATCGCGATGCGGAAGCCGGCTCCGAGTTGATTGAACTGACGCAGGGCCGACAGGCGTTTTCGCGCCGCATCGACAACCGAGCGGTGGCGATGTAAAAGCAAATACGCGTAGGCTTGCCGGTTGAAACGCCCGACGCGCCCGCGCAACTGGTAGAGTTGCCCCAAACCGAAGCGATCCGCCGCCTCGATGATGATCGTATTGCAGTTCGGAATATCCAAGCCGGTTTCGATGATGGTTGTGCACACCAGCACGTCGTAACGTCCGGCGACAAAATCCGTCATCACGTGTTCCAAATCGCGTTCGTCCATCTGCCCGTGCCCGACGGCTATTTTCGCCTCGGGGACCAGATTGCCGAGCAATTCCGCCACGGCGTAAATCGTATCGACGCGATTATGCAGATAAAACACCTGTCCGCCGCGATTGATTTCGTGGAGAATCGCCTCTTTGACCAGCTTCGTCTCGTAAGTACGAACGACGGTCTGAATCGGCAAACGTTCCCGCGGGGCCGTCTCGATAACGCTTAAATCACGCGCGCCCATCAGCGCCATGTAAAGCGTTCGAGGAATCGGCGTCGCGCTCATCGCCAGCACATCGACATCCGCCCGCAAGCGCTTAATTTTTTCCTTCTGCTTCACGCCGAAACGGTGCTCCTCGTCGATAACGAGCAGACCGAGTTTTTTAAATTTCACGGAAGCACCGAGCAAGGCGTGCGTCCCGACGACGATGTCCAAATCGCCGCGTGCGAGTTGGTCGCAAATCTTGCGGCGTTGCGTCGGCGTCCGGAAACGGGAAAGCATTTCCACGGAAACCGGATAGTGGGCGAAGCGGTCGCAAAACGTATTAAAATGCTGCTGGGCAAGTACGGTCGTCGGCGCCAAAACGGCCACCTGACGTCCGCTCAAAACAGCCTTGAATGCGGCGCGGATGGCGACTTCGGTTTTCCCGAATCCGACATCGCCGCAAATTAGGCGATCCATCGGCGACGGGCGCTCCATATCCTGCTTGGTCTCGTAAATCGCGCGCGCTTGATCGGGGGTTTCGGTAAAGGGAAAGGCTTTTTCAAACTCGCGCAACCACGGCAAATCCTCGTCGGGGAGTGCGGAAAAACCGGGACGCGTCGTGCGCTCGGCCTGCACACCCAGCAATTCGGCGGCAAAATCCATCGTCGCTTTCTCGGCGGCCTTGCGGGTCTTTTCCCAGGAGCTGCCGCCGACTTTTCCGAGCTTAGGCACCCATTTGCGCAGACCGACGTAGCGGGAAATCAGATGCGCCTCGCGGAAAGGCACGTAAAGCGTCACCTTATTTTCAAACTCCAAGGCAAACATGTCTTCCCGCGTCCCGGCGCTACGTTCCAAAGCCTTAATTCCGCGGAAAATACAAACGCCGTGCTGCAGGTGGACCAGATAATCGCCGTCCACCAACTCATTAAAATCGAGCAACTGTTCGACGTGGACCTTGTTCGGCAGGAGGCGCTTGCGCACCTGAGCAACGCGGCGGCGGTGGCGCCCGAAAATCTCGCGTTCCGTTGCCACCACCCACGCGACCGCCTCCGCGTCATCCCCGCTGCGAATACGGAATCCGGCACTGACGTTCCCGCGCAAAATCTCCGGATTAAAGCCCTTGCTCAGCGTCCCGGCACGACGTTCTTCGTCGAGAATTTCGCGCAAACGGTCCTCTGTCCCCGCATTCTCGCAGACGATGACAACGCGCTCCTTTTTCTTGAACCAATCATCGATAAAAAGCAAAACGCGGCGCCGCAGTTCTTCGGCTTCGGCCAAGCGTTCGACGCCGAGCGCTCCGGCGGAAAAATCGCCGTAGGCAAATTCCTCGAGGTCCTGCGACTCCCGACGGGACACGCAAACCGAGCCGGGAAAGCTTTCCTCGAACCAACCCGGCAACGCATCAAAAGCGGAAAAACCGCAGACGACGAATCGGCGTTCCCGCAAACGCGCCAGCATTTCGTCCAATGCCGCGCCTTCCAACATATCCGCCTCGGCAAAAATGACCTGCGTTTCCTCGGGAAGATAGTCGTAGAGACTTCCCGCGAGCGACGTATTTTCCGGCTCGACAAGCGTACCCGCCGTAATACAAAGCTTGTCGATACGCCGGAGCGTACGCTGGGTCGTCGGATCAAACTCGCGCAGGGACTCAATTTCGTCACCGAAAAAATCAATACGCACGGGCGCGGAAGCGTTAAGCGGATAGACGTCGATGAGGCCGCCGCGCGCGGAAAACTGTCCGGGGGCTTCGCAAAGGGCTTCGTTGAAATAATCGAACTCCGCCGACAATTTTTCCTGCAGCTCGCGCAAAGAAATCTTTTGTCCTTCCCGCAAAACACATTCGCGGGCGGAAAAGCTTGCGGGCGGCGGTACTTCCCGCAGGAGTGCTTCCGGCGTACACGCAAGCAGGATGCGCTCCCGTTCATCGGCATGCGCAATTGCCGCCAGAGCCGCAAGCAAGTCGCAGGTGTTTTCAAAACCGGCAAGATCGGAAACCGGCGGCAAGCCGCGCACGACATAGCGCCCTTCCGACACTTCCGCCGGCGCGGTTTTCCGCTTTAAATGCTCCGTAAAAAAAACCGCGTCTTCCGCCAAAATTTCCGCCCGCCCGAGTTTTTTGGAAACAAGCAAAACAACCTTGGCATCGCCCCGCATCAACTCGGCGACGGCAAATCCCGATGCTGCGGCGTTGACGCCCAAGAGGAAGTCCGCCGGCGCTCGCTTCAAATCGGAACTGCGGGATGCAAACACGGGTTAATCAGTTTAAAAAACGAAAAAAGCGACACGGAATACCTTTGCACTCCCCGTCGCTTTCGTCCGAATCAAACGCCATTAAAGCACGGCGGTTTCTGCGGCATTTTCCGCCGGCGTTTCCGTCACCTGCTCCGCGGCTTCGCTCACGGCGGGCACGGCTTCGGGAGCAGGCTCCGACGGCGGGACGGCGGTTTCGATGCTCGGTTCCGCGACGTCTTCGGGCTCGGCCGGCGGAACGGCTGCCGCGTAAACGAGCTTGAAGCTTTCCGCCAATTTCAGCGGCACATTCGCATTGAATTCAAAATCGAAATACGCCGCTTCGTCGGTTTTCCCGACCAGCGCGCGGCGGGAACGCCCGATTTCCGCTCCGGTACGGTCGTAGGCTTTGAGGATGACGGTTTCCGAAAACGGATTGGAAAAGCTCGCATAGAGCGTCGCACGATTCGCCTTTTTCGCCAGCAACACACGTTCGACGGAAAGTCCGGAATTGCGCATCGCGTCGTTGACGTAAATCATCCGGACGACCGAATCTTCAATCGAAGCCGCCGACTGCGCACTTCCTTTGAACATGTAAGCCGCTACGGCAAATCCGCCGACCGCACAGATGAGAGCAATTAAAAGGGCAACAGCTGTATTCTTCATGCAGATATTTTCTCGCTCTGCACAAAAAAAGCAAGGCAGGAAGCGGATTCCGCGCAAATTCGGACTTCCCGCCGGCGTCTCTGCGCCCCGGTCAAATCCGCCACGGCCTTCTCTCGCCCGTTTCCCTCATTCAGCTTGAAAAATAAAGGGAAAGGGAGTTTCATTGTTTCTTTAATTCGATTACCTGTTTTTCAAATTTTCCATGAGCGAAAAAACTCTCATTATTCTGAAACCGGACTGCATGAAGAAAAACCTCGCAGGAACGGTGTTGGCACGCTTTGAAAGCGCCGGATTGCGCATTGTCGCCTGCAAAATGATTCGCATGACGGACGCGCTGTTGCGGGACCATTATTCTCACCTCGTCGATAAGCCGTTCTTCGGCGGACTCTGCGATTTTATGAAGGAATGCCCCGTCATCGTCGGCGTCCTCGAAGGCGAAAACGCCATCGCCCGCGTCCGCGAACTCCTCGGCCCGACGAATTCCGCTCTCGCCCCTGCGGGAACAATTCGCGGAGACTTCGGCGACAAAGCCTGCATCACCTGCAATATCTGCCACGCGTCCGACGGAGCCGAAGCCGCCGCGGCGGAAGTCGCCCGCTTCTTCAGCGACAACGAAATTTTCTAACGCACCTGAACATCGGGCTTTTCTCTTTCATTAATCTTTCACCCGTTCAAAAAAATGCTGGATATCAAATTTTTCCGTGAAAACATCGAGCTGATTCGCGAACGCCTGGCGACAAAGAAGTTCGACGTCGATTTCGACGCAATTCTCGCCTGCGACGCGAAACGCCGCGCCCTCGTCGGCGAATTCGAAGCCGCCCGCTCCGCGCAGAATGCCGCAAATAAGGAAATGGCGGCGATGAAAAAAGGCACGCCGGAATTCCTCGCCAAAGTCGCTGAAATGAAGGCGATTTCCGCCAAGACCAAGGAACTTGAAAAACAAGTCGGCGAAATCGAGGAAGAATGGCGCAAGCTCTATCTCACGGTCCCGAATATCCCGGACCCGAGCGTCCCCGTCGGCAAAAACGAAAACGACAACGTCGTTGCCGGCACCTGGGGCAATCCCGACGAACTCGTTTCGCCGAATGCCGTTGCCCACTGGGAATTGCCGTGGTTTGAAAAAGCTATCGACTTCAAGCGCGGCGTGAAGGTAACCGGCGCAGGCTTCCCGTTCTACGTCGGCGATATGGCGCGCCTGCTTCGCGCCCTGATTCAATTCTGCCTCGACGAAGCCCACGAAGCCGGCTACGAAGAAGTCATGGCACCGATCATGGTCAACCCCGCTTCGGCGACGGCGACCGGACAGCTTCCCGACAAGGAAGGCCAGATGTACTACGCGCCGGAAGACGATTTTTACATGATTCCGACGGCGGAAGTACCCGTCACGAACTTCTTCCGCGACGAAATTATCGACGAGCGCGACCTGCCGATTCGCCGCTGCGCTTACACGCCCTGCTTCCGCCGCGAAGCCGGCAGCTGGGGCGCGAACGTGCGCGGCCTCAACCGCCTGCACCAGTTCGACAAGGTTGAACTCGTCAAATGGACGCACCCGGATCAGTCTTTCGCCGAGCTCGAAACGCTCAAGGACGATGCCGCCCGCCTCCTTCAGAAGCTCAACCTGCCCTACCGCGTATTGCTGATTTGCTCGGGCGACATCGGCTTCCCGCACGCCAAGCAGTACGACCTCGAGGTCTTCGCCGGCGGACAAAAGCGCTGGCTCGAAGTGTCGAGCTGCTCCTGCTTCACGGACTTCCAAGCGCGCCGCGCCGGCATCCGCTTCCGCCCGAAAGACGGCGGCAAGGCAGAAACCGTCCACACGCTCAACGGTTCCGGTCTCGGCCTCCCGCGCGTGCTTGCGGCAATTTTGGAAAACAACGTCCAACCCGACGGCTCCGTTCGCGTCCCCGAAGTGCTCCGCAAGTACTACGGCAAGGAGTTCATCGGAAAATAAGCCGCAATCGCGGATTAAAGCCCAAGGCAAGCTCTAGAAATTCGTTTTTAGAGAAGCCCCGAAAAAAGAGCGTCTCGAGTATAGTGAGACGCTCTTTTTGTAATGTTCCCTCTAAAAAATGAATTTCTAAGGATCGCCTCAAAGAGTAAAGTCGCCGTTTTAATTGACTTTTACGATTAAACGTAAAGAATGCCCTTACGTTCTTTCCAAGACCCGGGCGGCAACCCGGGCGCCTGCTCCTACTGGAGGCAGAGCTTCAAAACACGTTCGATGATTTCAACAATCATCAGAACGATTTGAAGCACTACGACGGTCAGTCGCAGGGCTTTCGTGATTTTGGATTTCACAAAACTCGGAAAGAACAAGGGGCGTGATTGGGATTTAACTCTCAATCATGCCCCTAAATTTTACACAAACAGACACATTCGCCAAGTGTTTGTTTAACTTTTAAACCCTTCGCTTTTTGAGAAGTGATAGTGGATAGCTGATAACGGATAGGGGAAAAAAGATTAAAGATTAAAGGGGAAAGATTAAAGATTAGAGCTTAGGGCTTAAAGCTTAAAGAAAGGTGATAGTTGATTAGGGCTTAAAGCTTGAAGAGGTTGATAACTGATAACGGATAGGTTGGAAAAAGATTAAAGGATAAGGATTAAAGAGAAGTTAAAAATCGCTTGGTGCTCGATGCTTGATGCTTGGCGTTTTTATGCTTCCGAATGCAAGCCGTGTTGCGTAATATTCCGGTCATGTATCCGACCAAGCTCGCCCTTCCCTTGCTTCTTGCCGCCACCTTACTCGGCGGATGTATCTCCAGCAAGCGCATGACGGATATCTCGCCGCTGAGCGAAAAAGACGAGCCGAAAATGTCCGAGAATCGCGTCAACGCTTGGCCGTTTTATTATTCGGCGGGAGCGGGCTGTTCCGTGCTTTGGCCGTTTTTTGATTTTGACGACAACGGCTGGGCCTTCCGCCCGTTTTACGTCAGGGACGGCGAGGAGCATTCCGTAATCTGGCCGCTTTCCGGCTGGGATCCCGAAGGCGGCTGGATGCTCAATTCGTATTGGGATAAGGAGGATTACTTCGGCGCATTCCCGCTGTTTCACTGGTCAAAGAAGAAATCTTCGATACGGATTAATTACCTATTCCCGTTCTGGTGGCTAAATGACTGGTCGGACTGGGGCCTTTTCCCGCTCGGCGGAGTCGGCTCCGGCAAGGGGGATTGGCGCTTTCTGAATTTCTATTATCGGAATACGGACGAACATTACCGTCGGGGCTCTTTGGTCACCTACTCGCATTGGAATTTTTGGCCGTTTTTGTATCGGAAATCCTATACGGCAAAAGGAGAAAACGAGCCCTGCGAAATCAACTGGTGCTTGCTTTACGGCCTGCTCGGCGGTTATAGCGAAGATAAGGATCAGCAACTCTCGTGGCTATTCCCGCTGTTTTTTGATTGGGAGGAAAAGCAACCCCGCGTTTCAGTTGACGAATCCGGCTCAACACCGGTCGGAAACGATTATTTCACTTGGGTTTTTCCGACGTTTTTCCGAAGCAACGACGACGGAGAATTCATCAATACGCTTCTGCCGTTTTATTACTACACCGGGGCCGGAAACGACTACACATTTGTCACGCCGCTCGGTTGGCATTCGGAACGCGGAAATTCCGAAACGACTGCCGTTTTGCCGCTTTATTACTACAACACACGCGGGAACGACTACGTATTCGCAACAGCGCTCGGCGGCTGGGGAAAATTTTCCGACGGCGGGCATTTGCACTACGCACTCGGACCGCTCTACATCGACTACGCTTCGCCGGAAGACGATTATGAATTTAATTCCGTACTTTGGCCGCTTTACATGCAGTCACGCAGAGGGAAGGAAAAATCAACCTATCTTTTCCCGTTCGGGCATCGTTGGACGGACGGAGAAGAAACACGGCGCAGCTTTCTGCTCGGCTTGGGCGCAACACGTTCCCGCGACGAAAAAACGTCCTGGGCACTCTGGCCGCTTTACGGTTCAAGCAATGATTTCTACGGCGCAGATTTCCGCTATTCCTTCACGCTTGCCGGATCGGCTCAAGACAATGAATGCAAGCGAAGCTCGAATTGGCTGTTCCCGCTCTACCATTACAAAAGCCGCGACGAAAACGGCGGCGACTATGAATTTTATGCCTTGTCCTACCTTTTCGGGATAGAAAATTCGTATCGCAATTACAACACCGCCCGCCGCTTCGAAAATTACCTTTTCCCGCTTTATTTCTACGATTCGTGGACCGGTTGCGATGCAAACGGAATTCCTACGGCAGATGACCCCTATCAACGCGAATTTTACATCCCGCTGATTTATGGCTTTGATACAGAGAATCGTCGCGAAACCAAGGAATGGAATCACTGGGCTCTGGCTTACCTTTTTAATTTCCGGGAAAGTAATTATGCCCCGATTCCGATGATGAGGGAAGTCCCTGCACAGTCGTTAGAAAAGTCCTCCTGCTATCGTTACATCAACACATTTTGGGAGACACGCGATTTCCGAATTTGGAAAGAGGGCGCGTTAAGCCCGCGGGAACAGGCAATTGTCCGGAATGCGGAAAATTATTGTCTCAATGGCTATTCTCGCTCCTACACCAATTCGCTTGCATTCCCGAACGGCAGAACGTGGGAAAAATCTCACGGGAGTGTTGATTTGGATAAAGAAATTTTTGCCGAAGGCGAAGAGGAAAGCCTTGATTGGGACGAGAGATCCGCCCGCCGTGAAACCTTCTTTCGCCGTGAGCTGACGAAGATTCTTCGGGCGAAAGACATCGAAATCGCCGACAACGCAGACAACGACGCGATGATACGCGCCGTGCAACAACTCGTTGCCGAGAACACGGACGTTTTCACGGAAAAAGAATTTCAGGTCTGGCCGTTTTACGAATCGCAGGAAGCCTCCGACGGCAATTTCGAAAAGGAATTCCTCTGGGGCGTTTGGTATTCCCGCGGCGACGAAGAAAAATCCGTCACCGGCTGTCTGAAATACCTCTACCGCCGCGAAACAACGCAAGACGGAACCAAGATTGACGTGTTCCCGTTCATCAGTATCGATACGGGTAAGCGCGGTTCCTTCTCCTTTCTCGGAAAATTCTTCCGCATCGTCAACGACGACGAAAAAGGCTGGAGCGGCAATTTTCTCTTCATCCCGTGGTAAAAACCGCTTCCCAAACCGGTTCCGAATTCAGCATCACGGCAATCTCTCCCGCTTAAGGTAAGCCTAAAGGAGAGCTCCGGAAATTCGCTCTTTCGAGGTTGGTAGAGGCACGCAATTCGTTCCTTTACGCCGCGGGAACACCAACCGCCTCGCTTCCAAGCCGGACTTTCCCCAAAATTATGTTTTGGAACGGGAACAAAAAACGTCGCCTGATGCTCCGTGTCTCCGTACCTCCGTGAGAGAAAATATCAGAATCTCTCGCGGTGACGCTGAGGCACGGGGCGTTCCCGTGAAAATCTCCGCGAGCAAACCGGCAGCGTACCGGAAATAACTCCGCCCCAAAAAACGAGAACGATTCTCACTTTCAATTTGACAAATGAAAATGAATCTCATTTTCTTAAATCCACTTTCTACGAAACAAAACTCAAGCATGAAAAAACAACAAACAATGAAACTGGGAACGTTGCTCGCAGCAGCTTTATTTCCCGCTGTCAACGCCTTCGCCGGAATTTTTGTAATCGCCGACGATGCGGCTCCCGCCGGCTTGGGCGATTTGGAAGTAACGCTCAACTGGGAGGCCTCCGTGACGACGGACCACCGCCATTGCGTGAATATGGCTCCCGCCGTCGAATTTGCCTACGGAGCGACGGAAACGCTCGAAATCGCCGCCTCTCTCGACTTCGGGCACGAATACATGAGCACGCGTTACGCCCGCAAAATTGCGGAATCCCGTACGCATGATTTCAATTTCACGGGAGTATCCGTCGCGATGAAAAACATGATTCTCGATCCCGAGAACCGGGAAGATCCCTTCGGGCTTTCGCTCATCGGCGGATTCAGCTGGGCCTTCGCCGGAGCAGATCAGTCAAGCGCGCGCGACATCACCTTCGAACTCGGGCTCATTTTTCAAAAAAACTTCCTGGATAACGATCTCGTGCTTGCATTCACGCCGGTCGTCGCCTTCAGCTCAGCAAAAGGCGATCCCGCAGACGGTAGCACGGACTCGACCTTCGACACCACGGAATATTCGCTCGCGGCGGGAGCCTCCTACTCTGTATGCAGCGGATTACGAGTCGGCCTTGAAGGCGTTTATTCCGTCGTTTATGACGCAACCGGCTTCGACGACGATCAATTCTACGCCGGTCCGAACTGCTGCTACGAAGCGGAAAATTGGTGGTTGACCGTCACCGTAGCACCGCGCCTCTTCACGTCGGCGGACGACATTCTTATCGCCGGACAATTCGGCTACATCTTCTGATTTTATGTCGGGTGCGCAGGCGAAGCGGAACTTATTTGCCATCACTCGTTCCTTCCCGCGCAGCCTGCGCACCCGATATCGTTTTTGAAAATGAAAATCATTTGTAATTATCCCCTTTAAAACGCTAAGATAGGATGAAATTCTCAGTATCAACAGCCATGTTTCCTCTATCAGAAGCTAAAGTCGGAGCACGCGTACGGGTACAATCCATGGACGTGGACGAACCCGTCAACCAACGTCTCCTTGCGTTCGGGCTAACCCCCGGAGCAGACGTGAGCATTGTCCACGTTGCACCTTTAGGGGATCCGATCGCGATTTCGTTCTGCTCGCAGAAAGTAATGATCCGCCGTTGCGATGCCGCACGCGTCATGGTCGAGCCGCTCTCCAACTAATTTCATAAGGTTAGAAAAAAAATCGGGAACGTCGCAGAAAACACTAAGCATAGGGCGATTTGTGGCGCCTGTTTTCCGCGGCGTTCCCGAACATTCCTCCTCCCACGTATCATGGAAAATATTTCTGAAGAACACACCTGCTGTTGCGGGAAAAACCGCTGTTGCGACGATGCCGACATCCCGGAAAACCTTCCGGTTCCGGAACCGAGCGGCCTGCCGAACGTCGCCCTCATCGGGAATGCCAATACCGGAAAAACCACGCTGTTTAACTCGCTGACCGGCCTGCGACAGCACGTCGGCAATTATCCCGGCGTAACCGTCACTAAATACTCCGGCCCGCTCAAACTCTTTCACGGTGAAAAAATCGAACTGACGGACCTGCCCGGCATTTATTCGCTCGCGGCCACGTCCAAAGACGAACGCGTCGTCATCGACGTCCTCTCCGGACGTCTGGCTAAAAAAGGGACGCCGCGTCCGGACGCCATCGTC
>JAZRSB010000027.1:0-27517 GCA_045651325.1 Candidatus Spyradenecus sp. | reverse complement strand
TTCGTCAGAGCCGGTGCGCCGGAGGTGCACTACATGGGATAACCGCGGGTGCAGGCAAAGCCGGAACCCGCGGATAATCTATGAAAAACAAGCGCCGCGAAGTGACGGGAGCAGACCCGTTTACATGCCTGCGGCGCAATGGAACGGATTGCGCGCCTTTGTAAACCTCTAAAAATGAATTTTTAGAGGTAGCCTTAATCTTTAAGCTTTAAGCTCTCATTCCCTTCCGTCAGGAAGAATTTCCCGAAGGGGGAATCCTCCGTCGGGAGGTGGATGAGCGCCGAGTTTTCCAAGGCGTCCATGCCGAGCATCGTCAGCTTTTCCGTGTCGCTGAGAATCGGCGTAATATTTTTCAGAAAAACGCCCGGGGCGACTTCCAAGTGACCCGGTTTTCCGGTGATGAATTTTTGGCTGGAGGCCTTATCGACGTCGCCGATTTGGGCTTTGATTTCGCCTGCGGCGCCGGGCACCCAATGATCCTTGAAAATGCGCGTCACGCTGCTGCCCGTATCGAGCAGAAGATGAAAATCCCGCTCGCTGCTTTTGACCTGCATCAGCAGGCGGCCGTTCGGATCCTGCTTGCCCTTCAGCGGGACGAGTTTCGCTTTCGCGGGAATTCCCCAGTAATACTGTTTGTTCTTCAAATCGAAGGTGAAGGGCAGGGACCCGAGGATGTCCATGCCGACAATGCCGTCGATTTTTTCGTTCAACATTCCGCGGACGGCGTCCAGGCTGACGACGATGACGGCGTGTTGCGGCGCCGCGCCCGGCCCGACTTGGAGGTCGGCGATGAGGATTTTCGGGCGCTGTACGGAGTTGCTTTTAAACGTCATCTTGCTCGTGTCGAGCCAGCGGGCGTTTTGGACTTTGTCGGCGCTCGTGTGATGCAACACCGTGTGCGTTGCGCCCGTGTCGAGCATCATGCGCATCGGCTGGCCGTTGACTAAGCAGGTAAGCAAAATCTGTCCGCAGCGCGCATCGCGATTCATCGTCATCAAATCGATTGCGGCGCTTTTCGGTGCCGTGGCGGCGGGTGCCGGCTCCGCAGACGGGGTCGGCGCGGCAAAGGCAAACAGAGAGCCGAAAAGCAGGGCTGCGGAGGCAAAAATCGATTGTTTCATGCCGTAAATTTTAGCGCTGCTTTGTCCGCTGGCAAATTTGAAAAACGTTCGAATCTCTCACGGAGTCACAGAGCCACGGAGCGTCGGGGGAGATTAGGGCGCCACGCTTCCAAGTCCAATTCCACCGGAGGGGGATGTTTTGGAATGATGTCGGTGAGCGTCGTTTGAGGCTCCGTGTCTCCGTGCGAGGCTTTTTCGAATTTCTCACGGAGCCACAGAGCCACGGAGCGTCGCGGGAGAGTCAATTATCGTGTTTCCAACTCCGGCTTCTTCGGAGCTTGTGTTTGGAATGCGTTTGAGGCTCCGTGTCTCCGTGCGAGGCCTTTTTGAATCTCTCACGGAGTCACAGAGCCACGGAGCGCCGTCGGATGGTCAATTGTCGTGCTTCCAATTCAAGCTTTTTCGGAGATTGTGTTTTGGAATGAAGACGGTGAGTGTCGTTTGATGCTCCGTGTCTCCGTGCGAGGCCTTTTTGAATCTCTCACGGATCCACAGAGCCACGGAGCGCCGTCGGATGCTCGATTGTCGTGCTTTCAACTCCGACTTCTTCGAGCTTGTGTTTGGAATGAAAACGGTGAGTGTCGTTTGATGCCCCGTGTCTCCGTGCGAGGCCTTTTTGAATCTCTCACGGAGCCACAGAGCCACGGAGCGCCGTCGGATGCTCGATTGTCTCGCTTCCGACTCCGGTTTTTTCGGAGCTTGTATTTGGAACGAAAACGGTGAGTGTCGTTTGATGCCCCGTGTCTCCGTGTGAGGCCTTTTTGAATCTCTCACGGAGCCACAGAGTCACGGAGCGCGGTCGGATGCTCGATTGTCTCGCTTCCGACTCCGGCTTTTTCGGAGCTTGTATTTGGAATGAAAACGGTGAGTGTCGTTTGAGGCTCCGTGTCTCCGTGTGAGGCTTTTTTGAATCTCTCACGGCGTCGCGGGGCTGTAATAAAAAACGTTCCCGTGAATCTCTCACGGGAACGTTTTTCTTTAAGCTTTAAGCCTTAATCTCTAAGCTCTCATTAGCGCCGACGGCGGCGCGTGCCGGCGAGCGCGAGGGCGCCCAAGCCCGCGAGCAGGCCGAATGCCGACGGTTCCGGGATGGCAAGCATATCGGAGATGAGCGACGGAATTTCTTGGCCGTTCGTAAACGTTGCCACTGTAATGAAATCGAAGTATTCGCTACCGATGTGAATTGTATTGCTATTCAGAGTAATGGAATTTCCGAGAGCCAGATTAAACGCGAATTCCGCTGCCAAAGTTTGCGAGGCAGAGCCTGTTTCGGAAGAAACGTTGGGGTTTGAACCGTAGCGCAGGTATTGCTGGGTGGAGTTGCCCGACGCATCGGTGGTCCACAGCGAAACGTTGCCGTCATTGTTCACCACCGTGAAAACCAAATCGGTGAAGGAGGATTTGATGTTGGTGGAACCGTTGTTGCTGTTGCAAATCCAGTGCGTCGCATTGGCGTCGGCCGTATTGTTGATTCCGATGTATGAGGAGTCCTGAACCCGAATTCCGAGCGCTACCAAAGAGCCGTCTTCAGCGGTCAGTGTCAACCAAGGCTGGTCGAATCCGTCGTCTGACTTGGAGAATTGGAACTGAACTGCCCAATAATCCCCAACGTTGTCGAGCGTGTAGGTGGCGGTGTTGTCTGCATTTATTGTCGCGGAGACAATCGTCGATTCCGCATTGGCAAAAGCAGCTCCTGCTGCAAGGAGGGTTGCGAGACTGATATATTTTTTCATCGTCGTGTTACGGGTTGAGTTTAAATTCTTAATCCCCGAATTCTATTTTATCCTTTTACGCATCGTCAAGCCGTGAAGCTTAAAATTCAACGCGAATAAAAAAACGTTCCCGTGGAATCTTTCACGGGAACGTTCTTCTTTAAGCTTTAAGCCTTGATCTTTAAGCTCTCATTAGCGACGGCGGCGGCGCGTGCCGACGAGTGCGAGGGCGCCCAAGCCTGCGAGCAGACCGAAGGTCGACGGTTCCGGGACCGGAACAAGGCTATCTGAAATTAATTTTACTGAAAGGTTCTTGACATTCTCAT
This sequence comes from Candidatus Spyradenecus sp., assembly GCA_045651325.1. GTDB lineage: Bacteria > Verrucomicrobiota > Verrucomicrobiia > Opitutales > UBA953 > Spyradosoma. The sequence goes on along the minus strand of JAZRSB010000027.1, from coordinate 24,358 downwards.
TGATGGTCAAGGCATTCCATTTAATCTCGCTTGCAATATTGTAACTTGTGATGTCGCTGTATGTGTCTGTTTCGGGGCCCTGCCCGTTAGAAAAAAGAATAGAAACACCCATTGAAGAAAGAAGACCCTTGTCGTTCGTCGAAAAAGTAAAAGTGAGCTGATTTTGCTGCACGTTGTTGTTCATGCGTGTTGTAGAATAATGTCCTCTAGAGGCCATTTCATTATTCCCGAGCCAGTAGGATGCTTGGTTGCCGGTAGCATAGGAGTCGCCGTTGAACGCAAGAGAAAAAGAATCCGACGCAAGTCTAAACAGGTCGATGTCTGCGTCAGCCCCAATGTCTGTGCCATCAAATGCAAAAATCAAAGAAAAATTTCCTTCTGCATAAACTTTGGTGTTGTTCAAGTAGAATCCGTCATTTTCCCAAATGGCTTCTTCTGCATTAGCGCATGCGGAGCCTGCGGCGAGGAGCGCTGCGATGGTGATGTACTTTTTCATATTTAAGGTTGGTTTAAGTTAAAAATAAATTGAGGGACTATTCTACCCCCCCCCCTGAAAAATTTGTCAAGTGTGCTTTCTCGTTAATTTTGACGGTGTTTTGTGCGGCGATGGGGGCTTTAAATTCGCGGGGAGGGTTTTGTTGGCATCGAGGAAGATTAGAGCGTCCCGCTTCCAAATCGAATTTCGCCGGAGGGGGAGGCTTTGAAATAATGGCGGAGAGCGTTATCTGATGCTCAGTGTCTCCGAGTCGCAGGGTGAGGTCTTTTCGAATTTCTCACGGAGCCACAGAGCCACGGGGCGTCGCCGGAGAGTCAATTGTCTTGCTTCCAATTCCGGCTTTTGGGGAGCTTGTGTTTGGAATGAAGACGGTGAGCGTCGTTTGATGCTCCGTGTCTCCGTGCGAGGCTTTTTCGAATTTCTCACGGAGCCACAGAGCCACGGAGTGCCGTCGGATGGTCAATTGTCGTGCTTCCAATTCAAGCTTTTTCGGAGATTGTGTTTTGGAATGAAGACGGTGAGCGTCGTTTGAGGCTCCGTGTCTCCGTGCGAGGCTTTTTTTGAATCTCTCACGGAGCCACAGAGCCACGGAGCATCGTTGGAGGGTCAATTTCGTGCTTCCAATTCAAGCTTTTCGGAGATTGTGTTTTGGAATGAAGACGGTGAGTGTCGTTTGATGCTCCGTGTCTCCGTGCGAGGCTTTTTTTGAATCTCTCACGGTGTCGCGGGGCTGTAATAAAAAAACGTTCCCGTGGAATTCCTCACGGGAACGTTCTTCTTTAAGCTTTAATCTTTAAGCTCTCATTAGCTACGACGGCGGCGCGTGCCGGCGAGCGCGAGAGCGCCCAAACCTGCGAGCAAGCCGAATGCCGACGGTTCCGGAACCGGAATGTTGACATGGCCCCAGGTGAGAGCCAAGTCGGAGAGTTCGGGATATGACTTGGAGAAATTGTATTTGGCGCCGTTAATCGAGATAATCAATTTCTCAACATCAAGATATGCGCCCAATGCAACTTTTACGTTTGCTACGGGGGTTATGGTTTCCGCCACGGAGCTTAATGTTAAAGACAGGACAAATTCGGAGAGCGTTGTGTCCCACGATGTCGTTCCTTCAAATTTGTACGTAGTCGCCGTAGTCAGGTTGCACAGAGCAGAGCCCGAGAGGACCGTGCCTCCCCATGTGCACGGATCGAAAGTGTAGCTTTCGGCGATAATATCCGTCACGCCGTAGCTAACGGATTGTGTGCCGCTGTAGCCTGTGACGATAGCGTTTTGCGATCCGACGAGCGCGAGAGTCAATACTTCCCCGCTTGCCTTGTAGAGCCCTCTTCTGAGGGAGTAAGAAAAGCTGAAGTAGTCGTCTGCAGAATCCAAAACAATCTTGTCGAAGCTGTCGTACGAGGAGTACCCCTGCTGATCAAGTTCTTTCCATAGATATTTTCCTTGCGAGCTGATGCTGGGGCTGAAGGCATCCGGATTGTAGGCGTTGTGTTCCCAATTTCCCTTGTCGAACAGAGGGGAGATTGTTTGCTCATCATCTGCATTTGCGAGAGCGGCGCCGGCAGCAATCAATGCTGCAATCGTAATATAACGTTTCATTTGAGTTAGATTAATAAAAGTATGAATTAGAGAAGTATTTATAAAAATAAATAACGGAACAATTCTTCTATTCTGTCGTACGGGTGTCAATATGTTTTTTTTGAAATTTATTTGTGACGAATGGCGGAGGTGATGCGGCGGAATAATAGTGGGGAGTGTTACTTGATGCCCCGTGTCTCCGTGTGAGGCTTTTTTTTGAATCTCTCACGGAGCCACAGAGCCACGGGGTGTCGCGGGGCTGTAATAAAAAACGTTCCCGCGAGAAATTCACGGGAACGTTCTTCTTTAGGCTTTAAGCCTTAATCTTTAAGCTCTCATTAGCGCCGGCGGCGGCGCGTGCCGGCGAGCGCAAGGGCGCCCAAGCCTGCGAGCAGACCGAATGCCGACGGCTCCGGAACCGCGACATGTCCCCAGGTGAGATTGACGTTGTAGAGCTCGCCGTATTTGTTGGAAGGAGAACTGATGGAGACGATCAGTTCCTCGACATCAACATATTCGCTCAGCGCGATAGTGGCAGTACCGTCCGTGGATTGAGTTAGGTTGAATACCCAATCGCCTATTGTATTGTCGAAATATGATTCCTGTTTGGTGCTGCTCAGTACTAGCTCCAGGACGAATTTAGAGAGTGTTGAGTCCCAAGAAACATTGCCTTCGAATTGGTAGAGGGTGCCCGCGGAGATGGTGGCGAGATTGGTTTCGCTCAAGACGGCCTGTCCCCAGTCGCTTCCCGTAAATGTATAGCTGTCTGCTACGGTGTTGGTCACTGCGTAGTTGGCTTTGTTTTTGTCGAATCCTGTAACGACGGCTCCTTGGGTTCCGACGAGCGCGAGGGTCAGCGTGCAACCGCTGTTTACGCCGGAAGTTTTAAAGCCGTAAGAAAACTTGAGGTAGTCGTCTGCGGAATCCAAGCTAATCGAGTCAAAATTCCGGTAAGTCGAGTAGGCTTTCGCGTCTGCTTTTTTCCAGTAGTACTTGTCGACCCTATTGCCCGTTGTTGTGTCGGTAGAGTTGAGAGAGAAGGTGGCTTCGTTACCTGCGTCGATGTTGCCGGCTTTGTGCGACCAATTTTCGTAATCCTTCAGCGGGTTAATTGTGTATTCTTCGTCCGCGTTTGCGAAAGCCGTACCCGCAGCAATCAAGGCTGCAATTGCAATATACGATTTCATTTTGTAGTAGGGTTGTAGAAATAGTTATTTGGAGAAGTATTTATAAAAATAAATAACGAGGCGATTTTCCTACTCTGTTGGGCGGCTGTCAATATATTTTTGAGTAAACGCCGGAAAGGGAGTGGCTGGTCGGAATCTCTCACGGGGCGTCGTCGGATGGTCAATTATCTTGCTTCCAACTCCGGTTTCTTTGGAGTTTGTATTTGGAACGAAAGTGGTGAGTGTCGTTTGAGGCTCCGTGTCTCCGTGTGATGCCTTTTTGAATCTCTCACGGAGCGACAGAGCCACGGAGCGTCGTCGGATGGTCAATTATCGTGTTTCCAATTCCGGCTTCTTCGGAGCTTGTGTTTGGAATGAAAACGGTGAGTGTCGTTTGATGCCCCGTATCTCCGTGCGAGGCTTTTTTTGAATCTCTCCGCGGATTTGTAATAAAAAACGTTCCCGCGAGAAATTCACGGGAACGTTTTTCTTTAAGCTTTAAGCCTTAATCTTTAAGCTCTCATTAGCGCCGACGGCGGCGTGTGCCGACGAGCGCGAGGGCGCCCAAGCCTGCGAGCAGACCGAATGCGGACGGCTCGGGAATGGCGAGGACGGAGACTTCCAAGTTCGAGAATTCAACATTGTCGACGCTGTTGGCGCCGTCGCCGTAGAAGCCGATGACGTCCAAGTCAAATTTGTTTGCTCCCAAGTCGACGCTTACAACCGTTGTCCCGGCGAGGGAGAGCGTGAGCTTGTTGTTGGCGTCGACGACGCCGGCGATGTTGAGGACCATGTCAACGGCAGCAGTGACGCCGGTGTTGTTTCCTTGGACATAGGCCGTTTTGTTGGTCGCATCGTCCTGTTTAAACATGAGGGCCTTGGTTGCGTCGGAATCGACGTTGCCGGTCATCGCGAATTCGTAGGTCGATGCATCGTAATTTTTCCCGAAGACAAAGGAGTAGTTTTCGCCGATGAGCGAGACCGTGAACGAGCCCGTCATATTTTTGATGGTCATGTCGAGGCTGAAGGACTGGACTTCGGCGTCGAGTTCGTAGTAGGCCAGGGCCTGCGACCAGTTGCTGTTGGTGAGGCTCATGGAGTTGTCGGCTGCGTCAATGACGAAAGTCGGACGGTCCGTGTTGCCGCGATTGTGGGTGACTTCCCAACCGTCACTTGCGAAAGTGACGGTTTCCGCGTTGGCGACCAAGGCTCCGGCGGAGAGAAGGGCTACAAGGGTGATATATTTTTTCATCGGTTGAAAAACTCGGGTTATGAGTCTGCGGTCTACTGCCGGGGAAGAAAAGCTGTCAAGGCGGTATTCCCGGAGAGATTTGTGCAGGCCGATCCTCGCGGATTCTTGTTTTTCGGGAAATTTCAATTTGCGGGAACGCAGGAAAGTGCGTATTGTTGCGCCTTTTTCACTTTCTTTTTAAAACGATGACGCAAGACATTCCGAAGAATTACGAATCCGCTCAAGTTGAATCCCGTTGGTATGAAAACTGGGTCGACAAAGGCTGTTTTACCGCCGATCCCGCGCGCGTAAGCGAAAGCCGTCCGGCGTATTCCATCGTCATCCCGCCGCCGAATGTTACGGGAGTGCTTCACATGGGGCACGTCCTCAACAATACGATTCAGGACATTCTCGCCCGCAAGGCTCGTCTCGACGGCAAGGAAGTGCTTTGGCTTCCGGGCACGGACCACGCGGGTATCGCCACGCAGGTCATGGTCGAAAAACAACTGAAAAAAGCGGAAGGCAAAACGCGCCACGATCTCGGACGCGACGCATTTCTCGAGCGCGTTTGGGATTGGAAAAAAGAAAAAGGCGGCATCATCATCAACCAGCTCAAAAAGCTCGGTTGCTCCTGCGACTGGTCGCGGGAACGCTTCACGATGGATGAACGCTACTCGCGTTGTATCCAGAAAATTTTCGTCGATCTTTATAAAAAAGGCTACATTTACCGCGGCAAGCGCATGGTGAACTGGTGCCCGGCATCGCTCACGGCTCTTTCGGACGAAGAAGTCATCATGGAGCCGCACAAGGGCTTCCTTTACTATTTCAAAATCGAAATTGCCGAAGAACCGGGAACGTTTTTGACGATTGCGACGACACGCCCCGAAACAATTCCGGGCGATGCCGCAATTGCCGTCAACCCGAAGGACGAACGCTACGCAAAATACATCGGCAAACATGCGATCCGCCCGCTTCCGTGCGAAAATCAGGAACCGATTCCGATTGTCGGCGACGAATCCGTCGAATTTGAATTCGGAACCGGCGTGCTCAAAGTAACCCCCGCACACGACAAAACGGACTTTGAAATCGGACGCCGCCACAACCTGAACGTGACGGACATCATGAATCCGGACGGCACGATGAACGCCCTTGCGGGAAAAGACCTCGCCGGGATGGAGCGTTTCAAGGCCCGCGACAAATCCGTCGAACTGCTTCGCGAGCTCGGCTTGCTCGTCAAGGAAGAGCCGTACGAAAACAAGGTCGGTATCAGCGAACGTGCGAAAGTGCCGATCGAACCGCGCCTTTCCGAACAGTGGTTTTTGAAATACCCGAGTGTTCCCGCCGCCCGCGAGTGCGTCGCTTCCGGTGCGATGAAATTCCATCCGGAGCGCTGGAGCAAAGTCTATGAACACTGGATGGGCAACCTCCAGGACTGGTGTATTTCCCGCCAGCTCTGGTGGGGACACCGCATCCCCGTGTGGTATTCCAAAAGCGATCCCGCGAAGATTTATTGTGACGTCACGCCGCCTGCCGATGCCGAAAACTGGGAACAGGATCCGGACGTGCTCGACACCTGGTTCTCGTCTTGGCTCTGGCCGTTTGCAACGATGGGCTGGAATATGGATACTCCGGATACCGAAATGCCGGAACTCTTGAAAAAATTCTACCCGACAAGCGATCTCGTCACCGGCCCGGACATCATCTTCTTCTGGGTCGCGCGCATGATTATGGCGGGCTTTGAATGGCGCGGCGAAATGCCGTTCCGCAACGTCTATTTCACGGGAATCGTCCGCGACAAACTCGGCCGAAAGATGTCGAAAACACTCGGAAACTCCCCCGACCCGCTCGACCTCATTGCGCGCTACGGTGCCGACGCCCTCCGCTTCGGTACGATGCGCTCCGCGCCGCTCGGCCAGGACGTTTTGTTTGACGAAAAGAACGTCGAACTCGGACGTAATTTCTGCAACAAGCTCTGGAATGCGTCCCGTTTCCGCCAAATGAGCGGTCCGATGGCGGACAATTCCTCGCTCGATGCGATTGTTGCCCGCATTGTTCCCGCGCTTTGCGATGCCGACGATCACGCGATTCTCGACGGGCTCGTCCGTCTCGTCCGCGGTTGTTCGGATGCGCTTGCCAACTACGAATTTAACGCCTACACGCAAGCGCTTTATGCGTTTTTCTGGAACGACTTCTGCGATTGGTATGTCGAAGTGGCAAAAACGCGCCTCGCCGACGAAAGCCTGCGCGGGAACGTGCTCGCGATTCAGGATTTGTGCCTGCGCCAATTCCTGCTTTGTCTCGCGCCGCTCACGCCGTTTATCGCCGAAGAGCTCTATCATTTGCTCGGCTACATTCCGGAAGGCGAATTCCTGCAATCGCAGAAACTCGTGTCCGCCGACGAACTCTCGGGTATCCTGGAAGCGCGCGGCTTGAAAATCGATGCCAACGCCGTAAACGATATCGCGCAAATCCGTGAATTCGTCACGCAGGCCCGCGCGCTTAAGTCCCACAACAACGCGGGAACAAAAAAAGATTGTCTTTTCCGTCTTGTGCTCAAGGACACCGCCTCCGAAGCTTTGCTCGAGCGCAATGCCGCCAAGCTCAAAACGCTTATCGGCGCAAAGGAAATCGAAGTCCTCTCCGATGCCGGCGAAACGCTTGGCGCGTCCGCGGTGACGCCGCTCGGTACGCTTTCGCTCGATACGACGGGCTTGATTGACGTCGAAGCCGAAACGAAGCGCCTCACCAAGGAATTGGAAAAGCTCGATAAGGCTGTCGCGGCGGGAACGGCAAAAATCAATAATCCGGCCTTTGCCTCCAAAGCACCGGCGCACATTCTCGAAGGTGCGAAAAAGCAACTCGCCGAAACCCAAGCCAAGCGCGACGAAGTCGCCAAGCTTTTATCTGCCTTGCGTTAAAAGCTCAAGCGGGGGAAAATGGCCCTATGCTGAAAGCCCTAAAAATTGAAAATTTTCGTGGAATAAAAAAGCTGGAAACGGATGCGCTTCGTCGGGTGAATCTGTTTTTCGGAAAGAATAACTGCGGAAAATCTTCTTTGTTGGAGGCTGTTTTTTGGCTTTTCGGGATGTCGAATCCTCGACTTCCTTCGACCCTGAACATTACGAGGGACATTTTCCGTTATAAAAAGGAAAACTTCCAAGCTCTTTTCCATGGTTTAAACGACGAAGAAAATATTTCCATTGTGGGGACGGATGGAAATTGTGTTCCTCGGGAAATGAATGTCGTGGCTACGTTTGCCCCTGAGCGAAAAATTGAGAGCTCTGAAATTAACTCGAACGCTTTGCGCTCAAATATAGTGCAAGGGACATATGAGCTGAAAATCTCTTTTTCCTTGGGGGGCACTGCTTACGCTCCTGTTTCCTGCTCGGTGCTTACTGATACGGATGGCTCTGCGTTGACGACACATCCTGACACGAACTATCAGGAATCCGAAGTTGTAAATTACATTCCGCCTTCGCGTGGAAATTTTGAGGTAACCGAAGCCGTAAAGCGCCTTTTTCTCATGAAGCAGGAATCGCGTTTGACGGAAGCTTTGTCGAAAATTGATTCGCGCGTCCGGGATTTAGTGCTTGCGGGAGACGAGGTGCTTGTTGACTTCGGGGGTGATATGCGCTTGCCGCTTTCCGTTTCCGGAGACGGAATGAGAAAAATCTTTCATTTGCTTTCCGTTATTCTTTCTCAAAACGGGGGAGCCGTTATTATCGACGAAATTGATAACGGACTTCATTACTCCGCGATGCAGCCGATGTGGAAGGCCGTTTTGGACGCGGCGAGACGAAGTAATAGGCAGCTCTTTATTACAACACACAACATTGATTCGCTTAAAGCATTGGCGACGGTTTTGAGCGGGCACGAGGATCTGCAAGAGGATGTCTTAACGGCGAACTTGGTAAGGCATGCAGAAGATGTTTGTGAAGTTATCCCTTATGATTTTCCGGCATTCGAGCTTTGCATTAACCAAGAAATTGAGATGCGATGAGCGGAAATGTAAAAATCTTTTTGGAGACGGGTAAACCGGAAACCTCGGAGTTCGTTTTTGTAAAAACGCTTCTACAGAGAATTGGGAAGCCTGTCACCGATGACAATATTGCATGCCTTGGTGGATGGACGAAGTTAGAAAAGATTTTTCCTCAACAATCTCAAAAACCGGATGTTGAGAAAATCTTGATTGTCTTTGACGCGGATTCTGCCGAAAACGGCGGTGGATTTGCTTCCCGTAGAAAAGAGTTGGAAGGTGTTATCAACGGAAATCCCAAAGCAAAGCTTTTTCTGTTCCCGAATAATTCCGACGATGGCGATTTTGAAACACTATTAGAGCGAATTGTGAATTTGGCCGACAACGCACGGTTCTTTGATTGCTTCTCCGATTTTGAAAAATGCCTTGGAGACGCATATCGCCATCCGAATCTGAAAGCAAAGTTGCATTCCTATATCAATTTGCAGAAGGGGCTTTCTAAGCAGAAACGAGATAGGCTCGGTAGTGGCGAATGGCTTTTTGAGGACAAACGTTTTTGGAATCTAGACCATCCTGCACTTGATGCTTTAAAAAGTTTCTTTGAGGAAAATCTCTGATCCGCCGCCGGCACATTTTAGTATTAGTCATTCGATGCTATATGCACTAAGCCGAATTTAAAAATCTCGTGGAGCATGATTCCGCATTCGTTCGGAATGTATATTTCGGATTTGCGGGGTGAGAGTGCTTAAAGGTTTTTCTCTTGGTTGACAATGCCTACCGGTTTTGTATTGTTTGTGTGCATGAGACGAGACCTACACCCTATGGCGTTGTGCAATACGGCGCGCCTCGGCTTGGCGGCAATGCTGTTGTCCGCTTCCGCGCTTACGGCTTTTGCCGCGGATACACGTACGATTTTTGCTCCCGGCGTTACGGAGACTTCCGGTTGGTATGATGTGAATAAAAAGAGCACGACGAGTCTGGCGACGAAAGATTTTCTTTTCTGCTGGGGCGCGGCCGCTTCGAACATGGCCCAATATTGGCAGGATTGTTACGTGAAGTCCGGGCATGCTCTTCCGCCAAACGTGCCGAACGGGACGGCCTCCGCCTTGGGCTACGAGCTCGGAATCTTTGACGTGTTTTTGAACAACTGGTCTTCCGAGCGCGGGGCGGATCCGTATGTCGGGCTCATGTGGTATTTCAGCGGCGGTAGCCATTCGATGACAAATTATGCGAAACCGACTGCGGGGACGGGCGGCTACTGGAAGGATTCCTATGCCGCATTGCAGAGCGATTTGGGTAATAATTTCATTCTTCCGGAAGTCGGCGGCTACTCGACTTGGGGCGCGTGGGCGAACGATCGATCACGGACGGCGCTTGAAATTTTTTCCGAACAGGCTGTTTCCGTTTTGAAAACCGGGGTTGCGAGCATCGCCGTAAAAACGGCGACAATTCTCCACGCGGTAACGCTTTGGGGTGTTGACGTGGATGCGTTGGGAATCGTTACGGCCGCTTATATTACGGATTCGGACGACGCGGGGAAGACCGGACAAATTTCCGGTTTGAGAAAATACTCGCTGACGACCGATAGCATGAATCGGACCGTTTCCCTTTTGGGCACGGATTACGGGACGGTGAATATTACCAACCTCTACGGTCTGACGGCGTATCCGATTCCGGAGCCGTCGGTGTTCGGGGTGTCGGCAGGCGTGCTTGCGCTCGGCTTGGCCTTGTCGCGGAGGAAACTCCGCCGGGCGCGGGTTGCTTAGGCGGCTTTGCCGCGGAAGACGAAGTAAACGGCGCCGACGAGGCAGAGGAAGGCCCAGAGGTAGTCCCAGCGCCATTTTTCGCCCATGAAGAGCAGGGCGAAGGGCACGAAGACGGCGAGGGTGATGACTTCCTGCATGATTTTGAGTTGCCCGAGCTCGAGGCCGCCGGTGTAGCCGATGCGGTTGGCGGGCACCATGATGAAGTATTCAAAGAACGCGATGCCCCAGCTCATGAGGACGGCGACCATCCACGGTGCCGTTTTCAGGCCTTTGAGATGCCCGTACCAGGCGAAGGTCATAAAACAGTTGGAAAGGACGAGCAGGGCTGCCGTTTTGAGGATTACCGCGTTCATGGATTTAGAGAAGTGAGTCGGGCATTTTTCTATAAATCGCCTCCGATATCAAGGTTGATAAACACGCGTCGGGCAGGGGCTAAGACTGCGGGTTTTGCAGCTCTTCGAGGGCTTCCGTGATGATTTGTTTGCGGGAGCGGTTTTGCGTGCGTTCCCGCATGGCTTCAAAATAGCGGCAGGTCGCCGGAATGCGCTCGGGGAAATGCAGGCGGACGATGTTGGCGTAGGAGAGAAAGCAAAACCACGGGGAGCGGCGGCTTTCCATGGCGAGCTTATAAAATTCGAGGGCGCGTTCGAAGTCGGGTTTCCCGTAAATCAGCGCGGTCTTAATCATCGTTACCTGCGCGGCGAGGGCATAGACCTTGCCTTCTCCCGGGAAGCGTTTGGCCATTTGGGCGATGACGGCAAGCGCGGATTCGTAGGCCTTGCGGTGGATTTCGGCTTGGACTTTTTCGGCGACGCGGGCGCCGCCGCGGGCTTGGATAATCCACGACGGGAAGTCGAACGCGATGTAGTTGATCGAGTTCTCCCAGAAAAAGTAATTTTGCGGGTCGAGGGTGCGGGCAAGCGCCATCAGCGATTCGCAGTTTTGCAATTCGCGCGTGCTCCAAAAATGGTAGGCGCGCAACCAGGCGATGTCGGCCAAGACGGTGCGAAACCCGCCGATTGTGCCGAGGATGACACCCGTTCCTGCGGTTTCGGAGAGGGATTCCGCCGAAATTTCCGGCATCGTTGCCTTGACGTAGTTCCAGGCCGGCTTTTCCAGGGGCGCCGAGGCTACGCCCGCTCCCGCGAGCAGGAGCAACGCGACGCCGTAACGTTTTGCCCAATCCAAAATACAATCCGCAAGCCAATGATGCATGGTAATGATTCCGAAATTACATTTCGCGGTGACGGAAGCACCAAACCGTGACGAGGAGCAGGACGGCAATCCAAACGGAACCGTAGCCGAAAATTTCGGCGAGCGTGCCGGCGGGAACGCCTTGGGCATTGAGTGTCAGCTGCGGGCCGAGATTGAAGAGCTGGAGATTCGGAAGCAGTTTTGTCAGGGCTTCGGCGCCGCATTTGACGATCAGCGAGGATTTTGCCGACGCGGCGACGTCCTGAAGAATGTATTGGAGCTGCGCAATCAGCAGGCCGCAAAAGGAGACGATAACGGCGTAGAGGTAGGTCTGCGAAAAACTCGTAAACGCGACGGTCATGGCGGCGACGATGCCGAGGCGCATCCACTGGAGCAGGGCGAAGAGCCCGAGTCCGGGGAGGCTCAGGAAGGGCTCCGGCATGCCGCGGGCAACAGCTGCTTGGGCGAGGGCGGGTTGGCGCAAGGCGAGGACGAGAGCCAGCAGACCGGTCATAATCAGCGTAAAGACACCGAGCAGGGTCCAGACTCCGAAGAATTTTCCCAAAATAAAGGCGCGTCGATTGACGGGCTTGGCCAAAAGCGTAATGGCCGTACGATTGTCGATTTCGGCGAAAAAGAGTTGGACGCTCATGACGACGGCGAGAATCGAGCCGAACAGGAAGAGCCCGCCGAACCCGAAGTCGGCGATGAATTTCAGTTCCGAGGAGCCGAAATTAAAGCCGGTGATGCCGACGGAGACGGCTGTCATTACGAGGCCGAGCAGAAGCAGGAAGTTGAAGAATTTCTGCCGGACGGCTTCGAGGAAGGTGTTTTTGGCAATCCAAAATACGGCTTTCATTATTGCGGGTCCTTGGAAAAGTTTTGAATGAAGAATTTTTCGAGCGAGAGCCGCGGGTGCGACACGGCGTCGAGGGTGGCGCCGCGGGCGCGCAGGAAGGCGTCGAGCTCGGCAAAGTCTTTTTCGGAAAATGTGTCGAGGCCGGAAATCGTCAGCGTCGTCCGGTCTTTGCGCGTGAGCACGTCGTCAAGCGTCCCCGTGACGACGAGTTTCCCGCGGTTCATGATCGCGATGCGGTCGCAAATATTTTCAACCTGACCGAGCAGGTGGGAGCAGAGGACGACGGTTTTGCCGCGTTTTTTCATGGCGAGGATGCATTCGCCGATGGCCGCGGATCCGACCGGGTCGATGCCCGCCGTCGGTTCGTCGAGAATGACGAGTTGCGGGTCGTGGACGATTGCCTGTGCGACGCCGATGCGCTGGAGCATGCCTTTGGAATAGGTTTTGACGCGGCGGTCGGCGGCCTCGGTCATACCCGTCGTTTCCAGGGCTTTTTCAACGGCTTCGTCGAGTTGCTTGGCGGGGACTCCGGCGATGCGTGCGTAGAAGCGGACGAGTTCGCGTCCGGAGAGATAGCCGTAGAAATAGGGGGCTTCGGGGAGAAAACCGACTTCGCGGCGGGCGGCGGTTTCCGTGCTTTCGTGTCCGAAGATGCGGCAACTGCCCGAGGTCGGGCGGAACAGTCCGAGGATAATTTTCAGCGTCGTGGACTTGCCTGAGCCGTTGGGGCCGAGTAGTCCGAAGATTTCTCCGGCGTTGACGCGGAACGAAACGTTATCGACGGCGCGTAATTTCACGCCGCGGATGCCGATACGGAAGTCTTTCGTGAGTCCGGAAATTTCGATGGCGGGGACGCCGTTTTCGCAAGTCGGAGTTTTCATGGTTTATTGAACGATTCGGAAGCCGCGCTCGCAGGGCGGAGCAAGGTAATGGCGTTTTTCGATTTTCCGGATAAAGGGCTTCATTTCCCCGGCCACGGCGTCAACAAAATCGTCAACTTCGCGTTCCGTGCCTTCCGCGTGGAGCAAAACGCGTCCGTCGGCAAGATTGCGCACGGAGCCGGCGACGTCGTATTCGCGCGCCACTTTCAGCGTTTGAAAGCGAAATCCGACGCCCTGAACGTGCCCTTCGAAGCGGACGTCCGCGTGGTAAACCTGTTTATCCATGAGGCAATGGAAACGAGTTCCCGGGCTGCCGCCAAGAAAATTTTCTCGCAAGACAATCGCGGGGACGCATGATTGAGCGCCATGCATACCTGCGAAAAAATTTATACGGACATTCCGATCGGCCACGCGCAACACCGTCACGCCGGGCATTGCCGATTTGTTCACGGACACAATTGGTCGTTTACGCTGACATTTGCCTGCGACGAGCTGGACGACCAGGGCTTCGTTATCGATTTCGGCGGCATCAAGTTCATTGCGCGTTGGATTGACGAGAATCTCGACCATGCGTTTCTTTTTGCGGAAAGCGACACCGAAGGGCGAAAGATGCTTGCGGCGTTTCCGCATCTTTTTAAGGCCTATATCGTGAAAAACTGCTCGGCGGAAGGCTTGGCCGTTCATCTTTTTGATGTTTTCGACAAGCTCATTCGCGAGGAATCAAACGGCCGCGCCTGGCTCAAATCCATTCGCGTCGGGGAAGACAGCAAGAATTTCGCCTATTTCTCCAAATAGGAAATTCTTGCAGAGCCTCGAGCGCTAAGCATCAAACATCAAGCGTAGGATGAGACAAGAAAGTTTGATAAAGCCCCGAAGCTTTGAGTTTTCTGTTCGAGTGGTGAATCTTTACAAATTTTTGACCGAGGAACGTAAAGAGTTCATCATGTCGAAGCAGTTGTTGCGTTCGGGCACTTCTGTGGGTGCGAATGTGGTCGAGGCATTGAGCTCATTTAGTCAAAAAGAGTACGCCGCTAAATTTTCAATTGCCCGTAAAGAAATGGCAGAAGCGATTTACTGGCTGGAATTACTCCACAGGACTGGTTTTCTGAGTGAGAGGGAGTTTTCGTCGATGAATGAAGATGCCGTTGTTTTGATGAAAATGCTTTCGGCGACGGTTATTACGATGCAAAAACGCCTTGGTCGAATTGATTGTAATTAAATCTTATGAATACTTCTTTTCAAAATTCGCTTGATGCTCGATGCTCGATGCTTGGTGCTGAAACGGTTTTTCGCGTTTTTGAATTTTTTCATAGTTTCCAGGGGGAAGGAGAGTATCTCGGAAGATCGGCGTTTTTCATTCGCCTTTTCGGGTGCCCGATCCGTTGCCCGTGGTGCGATTCTGCGGGAACCTGGCAGGGCGACGGCGTTGCCGACGTGAAGCGCCTGTCGGCCGCCGAACTGGCGGAAGCGGCTGCTGCGGCCAATCCCGATTGCGTTGTTATTACCGGAGGCGAGCCGACGATTCATGACCTGACGCCGCTTTGCGACGCCCTCCACGCAAAGGGCCTGCGCGTGCATCTGGAAACCTGCGGCGCATTTCCGATTCGCGGCGATGTCGATTGGGTGACTTTGAGCCCGAAGCGCCAAAAGCTCCCGCTCGCCGAAAATTGGGCGCGGGCCCGCGAGATTAAAATTATCGTCGATACGCCTGACGCCATTGCGGAGTGGGCAGAAAAAATCGGCAAACATACGGCGAGCTCGATTTGGTTGCATCCCGAATGGTCGCGCTCCGAAGATCCCGAAATTCTCGGAAAAATCGCCGAGTGGATCTGTGCGCACGGTGCTCCCTATCGCGCCGGCTGGCAGCTTCACAAGCTTTTCAGGGTGAGATAGCCCGGGAAGCATGAGCGGGCTCCGCGGGCGGACGACTTTAATGAATAACGCCTGCTTCAAAATTTTTGCTCGAGGGCAAAAATCTTCACATAGAATTATTCATTATTAATTATTCACTATTCACTGAGCGAAGCCGTGCGCCGGAGGTGTACCGGCTCTGACGGGCGGGAGAGAGATTAAAGAGACCGGAAAATGAATTTCTGGAGGCTGCGCCGTTGTGTTATAACGGGGCGTGTCGGGCGGATTTGCTTTTTTGTCGGAAAAGAGATTTACTGCGTTTTATGAGCTGTCCGCATTGTCAAAAGAGAAAATCCGCCGAGTCTGCCGCGAAGAAGGCGGGCGGCTGTTGCGGCGGAACCCGTAAAGAGTCTTCCCGCGAGGCGCTTTACCTTTGGATTGCTTTCGCGTCGCTGCTTGCAAGCTTTCTGATTGCGTATTTTGACCTGAGTTTTCCTGCGTATCCCTTGAGCGATCCGGCGTGGATTGCCGTTTGGCTTTGCGGATTGCCGATTTTGCGGGCGGCTTGCGAGGCGCTCTTTCGGACAAAAAAAATTACGTCGTCGTTGCTGATTTCCGTCGGAATTTTGGCGTCAATCGGGCTCCAGTTCTTTGTGGGCTGCGGCGCGGATTCGACGGGAGTGCATGAGCACGACAGCTATATTTTTGCGGCGGGGGAAATTGCGTTTTTGATGGCGCTCGGTCAAATGCTTGAGAACCGGACCCTGCGGAAAACGCGGGAAGGCATCGAAGCGCTTGTTCGCATTTCGCCGAAGCAGGCCCTGCGGATCGGAGCCGGCGGAGCGACGGAAAGCGTGCCTGTCGAGGCGCTCAATCCCGGCGATTGCATTATCGTGCGTCCCGACGAGGTGATTCCCGCCGACGGCACCGTGGTCGCCGGAGCAAGTGCGGTTAATCAGGCCTCGCTGACCGGCGAGAGCGTGCCGGCGGACAAGCTTGTCGGGGATGCCGTGCTGGCGGGGACGCATAATCTCCACGGCGTTTTGACGGTACGCGTTTCGAAGCGTTCCGGCGACACGGCCATTGCGCGCCTGATTCGCCTCGTCGAGGAAGCCGAAGCCAAGAAGGCGCCGATTCAGCATGTCGCCGATCGCTGGGCATCCAAGATTGTGCCGGCGGCGATCCTGTGTTCGCTGCTCGTTTTTATCTTTTCCTTTGCGTTTTTACGGGTCGGCGCCGAGGCGGCTCTGATTCGCGGGGTAACGATTCTCGTCGTTTTTTGTCCCTGTGCGTTTGCCTTGGCGACGCCCACGGCGATTGCCGCCGGGATCGGCAATGCGGCGCGGCGGGGCGTGCTCGTTAAAAGCGGGGCGGCGCTCGAACGCCTTGCGGCAATCGATACGGCGGTGTTCGACAAGACGGGTACCCTGACCCGCGCGGAATTGCGTGTGGAGGCGATTTTTTCTGCCGGTGCGCTTTCCGAACAGGCCATTTTGGAGCTCTGTGCGGCGGCCGAGCAAGCTTCCCGCCACCCGATTGCACGGGCGATTATTGCGCGTAGCGGGAAAACGGAACAGCCGGTCGCGGAAGATTTTAAGACGCAAGACGGCATCGGTATCGTTTGCAAGGTCGGCGGAAAACCGGTGGAACTCAGCTCCCGCCGGGGCCTGCGGCAGGCACTCCCCGAAGCCGCCGCGCATTTTGCCGACAGCCGGGCGGCCCGCGGCGAAAGCCTCGTGTTTCTCTCCGTTGACGGAGTGTTGGCCGGGATTGTCGCGCTTTCCGATACCTTGCGGGAAAATGCCGTCGAGACGCTTGCCGAGCTGAAACGCGCGGGCATCCGCAGCGTGATGCTCACCGGGGATAATGCGGCGGCGGGTACGAGTGTCGCCGGGCGTGTCGGAGTCGATGAATGCGTCGCCGAACTGCTTCCCGAGGGCAAGGCGGCATACGTGGAAAAATTGCGGGAATGCGGCGCGCGCGGCGTGCTGATGGTTGGCGACGGCGTGAACGACGCGCCGGCATTCGCCGTTGCGGACTGCTCGGTTGCGATGGGCGCGCTCGGCTCCGAACTCGCCGTCGAGACTGCGGAAATTGCTTTGCTGAATGACCGCATTGAGCTTGTCCCCGCGCTTATAAAGTTTTCCAAGACGGTTTTGCGGACGATTCACACAAATTTTGCGTTGTCGATTGCCGTCAACGCGGCATCGGTCGTGCTCAGCGCGGCGGGCATTCTTGATCCCGTCAGCGGCGCGCTCGTTCACAATGCTTCATCGTTGCTTGTCGTGATGAATTCGGCATCGTTGTTAACAAGAAAATTTAACGGAAAATAATTATGTCCAAGGAAAAATCGCTTCTTCTTTTTCGCACCCCGCCGCACAATTACAATTGCGCGCAAACGATTGCCGCCGGCTTTGAACGGTGGGTGTTCGTCGAACCGTTCAAGGCTTGCGGCGGCGGACGTGCTCCCGAAGGCCTTTGCGGCGCGCTTTATGCCGCCATGGAATTGGCGCCGGAATCCAAGCGCGCGGAAATCTTCGAGGCGTTTCGCCTCAAAAACGGCGCCGTTGCCTGCCACGAACTGAAGCAGACTTTCCGCGTTCCGTGCCCGCAGTGCGTGGCGACGGCGGCGGAATTGCTCGAAGCCGCCCAAAAGGACGCGGCGGCTTAGGCGAAATGTCCCGTATTCCGCATTTCGGAACGGGGACTTCGCATTTCGCGTTTTTTCAACGCTTGCGCCTTACAGAATAAAAGATTAGATTTCCCGCTTTTAACGCACTTTCTATCATGAGCCAAGATTCCGATAAACCGACTTTCATCAAAACGAGCACCGTTCCCGAAGGAACGCCGATGCGCGGGGCAGACGTCGTTGTCCGTTGCCTCGAAAAATTGGGTGTCGATACGGTTTTCGCTTATCCGGGCGGCTCCGCGATTGAGCTCAACCAAGCGTTGACGCGTTCGTCGAAGATTCGCACGATTCTCCCGCGCCACGAGCAGGGCGGCGGCTTTATGGCGGGCGGCTATGCGCGTTCCACCGGCAAACCCGGCGTTTGCTTCGCCACCTCCGGACCGGGCGCGACCAACCTCGTCACGACCATCGCCGATGCGTTCATGGACAGCATTCCCGTCGTCTTTATCACGGGACAGGTTTTCTCGCAATTCATCGGAAAACAGGCTTTCCAGGAAACGGACTTTTTCGGGATGACGCTTCCCGTCGTCAAACACAGCTTCCTCGTCCTCAAGGCCGAAGACCTGCCGCGCATTATTTTCCGCGCATTCAAAATCGCTACGAGCGGACGCCCGGGCCCCGTCGTTATCGACATCCCGAAAGACGTCCAACAGGCACTTTTTGTACCGAAATTTCCGATCTCGACGGAAGATTTGGCCCCGCGTATCCCCGGCAAACTGCACGCGATGGACGACGAACTTAAGCTCGTCCTCGACCTCATTTCCTCGGCGAAAAAGCCGGTACTCTACATCGGCGGCGGCGTGATTTCCTCCGAATCGTCGGAATTGCTTCGCGAATTCGCCCGCCTGACGGGCATTCCCGTGGCTTCGACGCTCATGGGCTTGGGCGCTTTCCCGGCAGAAGATCCGCTCTCGCTCTACTGGTTCGGGATGCACGGCACCGTCGTCGGCAACTGGGCGGTTTACTATTCCGACCTGCTCATCGCCATGGGCGCGCGCTTTGACGACCGCATCACGGGCTCCGTCGATAAATTTGCGCCGAACGCGACGATTGTCCACTTCGATATCGACCGCTCCGAACACAACAAGAACAAGAAGGTGCAGTTCCCGATCGAAGGCGAATTGCACGATGCGCTCGTGCGCCTCATCGACCTCATCAAGCGCACCGGCTTTAAAAAGCCCGACCTGTCCGGCTGGTATGAAACAATCGACGGTTGGAAGAAGGAGCACGGCTTCCCGTTCAAATACGATCGCGGCGATTGCCCGCATATCCTCCCGCAGGAAGCCGTCGAGACGCTTTACGAAGAAACCAAGGGCGACGCGATTGTTTGCACGGGTGTGGGTCAGCACCAGATGTGGACGCCGCAGTACTTCAAGTTCAGCAAGCCGCGCACGTTCATTTCCTCGCTCGGCGCGGGAACGATGGGCTTCGGTTTCGCCGCCGCTTGCGGGGTGGCCGCCGCGCATCCGGACAAAACCGTTATCAACGTTGACGGCGACGGTTCCGTGCTCATGAACATTCAGGAACTCGGCGCGATGGCGATCGAAAAACTCGCCGTCAAAACCATGATTTTGAACAATCAGCACCTCGGCATGGTCGCTCAGTGGGAAGACTGCTTCTACGGCTCCAACCGCGGGCAAACCTTGCTCGGTGACGTCCAAAACGTCGGTTCGCCGGATAATCCGGAAGGGCTTTATCCGGACTTCGTCACGATTGCGAAGGGCTTCGGCGTTAAGGGCCGCCGCGTGATGAAGCGCGAAGAGCTCCGCGATGCGATTCGCGAAATGCTCGATACGCCGGGGCCGTTCGTGCTCGACGTGGTCGTTCCCTACGGTCCGCACGTCTTGCCGTTCATTCCGCAGAAATGCTCGGCGCTCGATATTATGACGAAGCAAACGGTGGATGCCTGCAAGCAATGCGGCCGCTGTCCGTGGCAGATTAAGGACTAAACCGTCCTTCGAAAAAGCTCCGTTCCCGGCGACAGGAACGGAGCTTTTTTATAAATATCGTTTTCTCTCACGGAGCGTCTCGGGAGAGTGGGCCGTCATGCTTCCAATTCAAATTTCTTTGAAGGAGCGGGCTTTGGAATAACGGCGGAGAGTGTTGCTTGATGCCCCGTGTCTCCGTGCGAGGCTTTTTTTGAATCTCACACGGAGGCACAGAGCCACGGAGCGTCTCGGGAGAGCGGGTCGTCACGCTTCCAAATCAAATTCTTTCGGAGGAGCGGGCTTTGGAATAATGGCAGTGAGTGTTGCTTGATGCTCCGTGTCTCCGTGCGAGGGCATGTTAGGATTTCACACGGAGCGAAGCGTTTTATTTTCTCAGGCGCACAGAAAAGCGTCCGATGCGGGTCTCTCCGGCGGGAGCTTCGGCGACTTCGTTGCCGAGGGCCAGATCAAATACGGAGGGCAGCGGCGATTCCGCGCGGAAAACCGTTTTTTGTCCCTTCCACGGGAAAGTGATTTCCGTGTAGGCGGCGTGGAGAAAAAGGCGGTTGCGGGCTTCGGGGAAGGGCGATTCCGCCATTTTTTTGTTGGCGGAGAAATCGCCGTAGGCTTTGTCGCCGAGAATCGGGAAATGGTGCGCGGCGCATTGAACGCGCAGCTGGTGCGTGCGTCCGGTATGCGGGGAAAGTTTTACGAGTGAATAGAGCGAACCGCGGCGTGCGGCTTCCGCTACCGTTTCCGCGAACTGGGCTCCGCGAAGTTTTCCGTGAGGGACGGCGCGTACCTGCAGATTGCCGTTACGGTTTTCCTTAATCAGAAAATCCTGCCAAAGCGCCTTGCCCGTAAATGTGCCGAGAACCAGAGCGAAGTACGTCTTTTTGACTTCCGTGCCGGCAAAGGCCTCGCGGGCGAGCCGGGCAACCCGTTCGTTGTCGGCGCAAAGCACGACGCCGCTCGTCGGCGAATCCAGGCGGTTGAGAACGAAAATTTTCCGGACTTTACCTTCGGGGTCGCGGACAAAGTAACACTCGTTTTTCAGGCTGTAGTCGGCGATGAGCATGGCGCTTTTGGCGGCGGCAAGTCCCGGGGCGTTCGGATGCGTCATGATTCCCGCCGGTTTCTCGAGCGCAAAAATACCGCACGGATCTGCCGCGAGCAGACGTACGTTTTTGTTTAAAGGAAGAAAATCCGTTTCGGGAGGCATGACGGAGAGGTTAGAGATTAAAGATTAAAGGTTAAAGATTAAAGAGAGCTTGGCGAAATCAGACATAGGTAACACTTAATGCTTAAAGAAAAGTGGGACTTTAATCTCTAAGGCGACCTCTGGAAATTCGTTTTTTGAAGTTTGCTGAGGCGCGCAATTCGTTCCATTGCGCCGCAAGAGCGTAAACGGGTTTGTCCCCGTCACTTTGCGGCGCTTGTTTTTCATCGATTATCCGCGGGTTTCGACTCTCGTCTGCACCCGCGGGTATCCCATGTCGTGCACCTCCGGCGCACGGCCTCAGAGAGGCAATTGCGAATAGCAAATCCCGAATTCCGAATGCTCAGCACTTAGCAAATTTTATAGACTCGAGGAGTGTTACCTATGTCTGATTTCGCCCCGGGCTCTTTAAGCTCTAAGCCCTAAGCTTTAATCTTTAAAAAAGTTAGATGTCTAACTGATGGCCGACTCCGTAGAGCGATTGGATGTCGGCGAGTCCGGTGAGTTTTGTGCGAAGTCGGGAAATCAGCGTGTTTATTTTATGGAGGTTGTGTCCGTTCGGAGTGCAATTCCACACATTGAGAAAAATGGATTCCGTCGTAGCCGGGTTTCCGTTCTGTCCGGCAAGATAACGCAATAATTGGGTTTCCTTGACCGTCAGATTGATGTCTTCGCCCGTGGGGAGAAAAATTTTTCGGCGGAGGTAATCCGCATAGGCACCGTCGCGCAATTGTAAGCGGGTGTCGCGCGGTGTCGCGATTCCGGCCCGACGCAATGCGGCTTCGATGCGCGCAATCAGCGGAGCGGGACGAACGGGCTTGGCGATGAAATCGTCCGCGCCGAGATTGAGGCAACGGACGCAATAGAGGTCGTCCGCCATTGATGTTTGCATGATTACGGGAAGCCCGTAGCCGCGATGCTCGCGAAGGTATTTTAAAATTTCGATTCCGTTTCCCGCAGCGTCGAGCATGATGTCCAAAATTGCGAGGTCGAAGGATTCGTTTTCGATGCAGCGGAGTGCTTCGTTGTAGGATGTCGCCTCGCAAACGGCATATTTTTGCGCCGACAGAATCTTCGTGATTTGCCGGAGTAAAGCGGAATCATCTTCGACAACGAGTATGCGAATGGTGTCGGGCGGCATTTTTAGACGTGTTTGGGTTGGGATTTAGGAGTGACCCGCTTCAAGGTCAGCAGAAATACCGTTCCGGAAGCGTCCGTTTTTTGCAGGATTAAATCGCCGCCCTGAGCCCGTGCCAAATCTCTCGAAAGGGAAAGACCGATACCGAGTCCGTCGCCCTTGGGTGCAAATGACGAAAACAGATGCTGCTTTGCCTCTTCGGAAATGCCGCTTCCGTTGTCTTCAAAAAATACTTGGACGGTCCTTCCGTTTTCCGCGATTTTTGCCGAGAGGGTTACCTTCGCATTTTCGGAATCATCGGAGCATCGAATCGTGTTTTCGGTAAGATTGGCAAATATGCGTTCCGTGGCGCTTTCGGAGGCGAGGACAAACGCCTCTGCGGCGGCTTTCGGCAAAACCGTTTCCAAATCAATTTGGCGGGAACTCAGGCTATCCTCTATAGAAGCTACGATTTTTTCGATGAGCTCGCCGACGGGCATGGCCGCAAAATGCAAGCCGCGTGTTCCCGTATGCGCCATTTTCGCCGCGAGGAAAAAGTTGTTCGTAAGCGTGCGAAAATGGCGGATTCCGCGGCAAAGCGCTTCTGATTCTTCCGCGACCGACGGTGATTGCTCCCGGCAATGTTCCGCTAACAATTCCGCCTGAGCCTCAAGGCGAGCAATCGGAGAACGCAAATCATGCACGATTGCCGCCGAAAACAATTTCCTCAGCTCGGAGACTTTGTGCGTGTGGGCGATGACCGAAACAATAACGCCGACAAATAATAGCCCCGCAACCCAAGCGATTAACAGCGCAAGGCGAAAGTCGGCGAGCGATTCCACGGCCCGGCGCGCCGTTTCCGTCGGCGGAAAATTGATTTTTAGGGAAACCCCCGAAATGCTTACGGAGTCCGGTGCGGCTTCAACGGCGATTTTCGCCCCCGGAAGGGATTTTGAAAGCGCCCGCGTCAGCGATTCGGCAAGCAATGCCGGATTCACCTGCATCCCTTGGATTGCCGAGTGAATTTTCGGCGCATAGCAATTCCGAAGTAAAAAGAGGCGCTTGCCGTCTTCCTCAAAATAAAATCTTCCGACGGATTCGCTCCCGTAATCGACATCTCCGCCGAAGCCGCAAGCAAAGGAAGACCACAGACCGAAACGTGAGGCGACGCTCTGCGAATCCGTCGCTTCCCGCGGGGTAAACATTTCCTGCCATGTGCGATAAGACGAAGGTATTTTCTTATCAAGAAAATCAATAATTCCGGAGGACAAGGCATTTTGTTCCGACGTCAGGATGCGGTATTGTTTAAACGCCCGGTTTTTGAAAAATCGAATCGTGTGCGGACTTTGCTTCGCTTTTTCGTCTTCCGGTCCCAAGCCGGCAAGCCCCCAAATAGTGAATTCACGCGTTCCGGGATGGTGATCCTCACTTTCGACAAATTCGTAAGCCGTGAACGCAAGCATGCATTCCCTCCAACGCTCCGGATTGTGCGGCTGATTCGAAGCAAGTTGCCGGAAATCGACCGGACGGAGCGCATCGTATTGCTCGGTGCGGAAGCGAAGCTCCCGGCGAAGAATATCCTCCGCGAAGCGTTGCTGTTTTACCCCTTCCTGGTCAAGCGTCGCTCGGACTTCCCGCGCTCGGGTGCGTTCTGCGACAATCCCGCCGACCGTCAGCGTCGCCAGCAATGCCAAGCTCGCCGTCACGGCTATTTTTATCGAAATATGCATTTTTAGAACCCTGATTTTTCAATGTTTTTAGAAATTCTAACACATAAATTCCGGGCAAATGTCACAAAATCTTCCTAAAAATGATTTTTTTTAATTTTTTTTTATTTTTTCCTAAGTCCCATAAATAAAGGGATTTTCGCGAATTTCTCCTAAACTTTTGTGCCTGAAAAGTGCATTTTGGGAAGATTTTGTGAACATTGGTCGCGGGGGTATTGATACACTTATTCCCGCACACTCGGGCATGGGGCTCGAAACGTGCGACGAAAATTCGACTCATAAAAACGATGAAACCTTCTAAACCGCATAAATATTACGGTCGCTGGTTGCCGTGGACTACGGGAACGCTGGCGTTTGCCGGACTTACCGGAACGCTCTTCGCGCTCACCGAAGTCTTAGAAAACGACTCCGACGGCGACGGATGGACCGATGCCGAAGAAATCATCGCGGGAACCGATCCTGCCGACGCAACTGAACCGTGGGATTCCGATGGCGACGGCATCGCCGACTACCTCGAATTCCTCGACGGTACCGACCCTCTCGACCCGAACGATCCGCCGCAGGCTCGCGGCGCAAGCGTTATGATGAACGCTGTTGCTCCGATAAACGACGATTCGGCGACAAACATCCTGAGCTTGCCTGCTCCGACTTGGTCTTCGCAACAGAACATGTGGCATAAC
>JAZRSB010000026.1:0-30060 GCA_045651325.1 Candidatus Spyradenecus sp. | reverse complement strand
TGCGTGCCGTGCGGGGCGGGGTATCGCTGGCGCTTTTGGCGTTGCGGGGACATCGCTCGGTGGTGTTGCCGCGGCAGTCGGCGGAGGAGGCTGCGCTGGTGGAGGGCGTCAACGTATTTCCGGTAAATTCTTTGCGGGAATGCGTGGATTTCTTTTTGGGGGTTGCGAAGATTGAGGCGCTTGCTTCTGCCGGCAGTGCTTTCCGGCGCAATACGTCCCGCGTGCCGGAGGTGGATTTCTCGGAGGTGAAGGGGCAGCAGCAGGTGCGGCGTGCCGTTGAGGTTGCGGTTGCGGGCGGGCATAATCTGCTTATGATCGGTTCGCCGGGGTCCGGAAAAAGCATGATTGCCAAGCGTATTTCGACGATTTTGCCGGAGCCTTCGCTGGAGGAATTTCTCGAGATATTGGGGATTCATTCCGCGGCGGGCATTACGCTTTCGGACGAACATTGTACGATTCGCCGGCCGTTTCGTTCGCCGCATCACACGATTTCCGATGTCGGGCTGATCGGAGGCGGCAGTATTCCCGGGCCCGGCGAAATTTCGCTCGCGCACAACGGGGTCTTATTTTTGGACGAATTTCCGGAGTTTAAGCGTTCCGCGTTGGAGGTGATGCGGCAACCGCTTGAGGACGGCGAAGTCAGCATTTCCCGTGCGGCGGGGAAAATTACGATTCCTTCGCGCTTTATGCTCGTGGCCGCGATGAATCCCTGTCCCTGCGGTTATCTCGGCGACAAGCAACACAAATGCACATGCACGCCCGTTCAGGTACAACGCTATCGGGCCCGCATTTCCGGGCCTTTGCTCGATCGCATCGATATTCACGTCGAGGCACCGACGCTGTCGATTGACGAATTGCGTACCGCCGCTCCGGGAGAGTCTTCCGCCGCGATGCGGGAGCGCATTCTCGTCGCACGGGAATGCCAACGCGAACGTTTTGACGGAGAACGTGCGGAGGCGGGCGCGGTCGCGAAAACCCGTTGCAATGCACGTATGACTTCACGCCAGATTCGCCGCTACTGCGAGCTTGACGATTCCCAAGGGGTGATTCTCCAGCGTGCCATGGAGCAACTCGGGCTTTCCGCCCGCGCGTATGACCGCGTTTTGAAAGTGGCGCGAACGATTGCCGACATTGCGGGCGCGGAAAGAATTGCGACCGAGCATTTACTCGAGGCCATTCACTATCGCTCGCTCGATCGGCGCGTAAGTTATTTTTAGACCGGAATCAGTCTTTATGCGCTTTTGGGGAGAAAATAGCCGCGTTGTTTGTCGGAAATCGGCAAACCGAGCATCTGCATCATGACGAGGAAGTCTTCCCAGACCATGCGTTTGGATTTCGCCGTGCCGTTGCGGAGCAGGTAGGACGGGTGATAGGTGGGAATTACGGGGACCCCGTGAAACGAGAATTGCTTCCCGCGGATAGCGCCCATTTTGCGGTCCGGATCGTGGCCGAGCAGGCCGTTGACGGCCGTCAGCCCGAGTGCGACGATGACTTTCGGCCGAATGATTTCGATTTGGGCGACGACGTAGGGCAGGCAGTAAGCCATTTCTTCCGGCGTCGGCGGACGGTTGCCGACGAGCGTCGGGAGTTCCGGGCGCCATTTCATGATGTTGCCGATATAGACATCGCGGCGGGAGAGCCCGGCGGCGGCGATGATTTTATCGAGCAATTGACCGGCCGGACCGACGAAGGGAATGCCCTGCGTTTCTTCTTCCGCGCCCGGAGCTTCGCCGCAGAAAAACACGGGCGAATCCGGATTACCGTCGCCGAATACGAGATTTTTTCCGGCGTGTAAATGCTTGTTGCAGACCGGGTCGGCGTGCATTTGGGCGGCGACGGCGGCGAGTTTTTCTGCCTTGCTGCCCGATTCGGGAATCTTGACGGTCGGCGGCTTCGGAAAGCTCGGGGCCGGCGGGCGGGCCGGGGCAACGGGAGCGCTTGCGGCCGGGAAAGCGGCGGCGGGCGAAGTCGGCAAGCTGCCGGCAGGGTTCGGGCGCGGTGCGGCCTTGGGAGCCTCGCTACGAACGGGTGCCGGTGCCGCAGCGGAAGGTCCCATCGCCTTTATTGCCGCATGGAGTTGCGCGAGCGAGGCATCGTCCGCGACAACGCGCTCCAAGCCGTCTTCCTTGAGGGCGTGGAGCGTGTCGAGCAGGACTTCGAGGGCGTCGCGCATGGTGTTGCTATCGGAAATTATTCCATTCCGGGGACGAACGCGAGCGTCGCGCCGTCTTCAAGATTGAGCGTGCGGTAGTAGCACGAGCGTCGCGGCAGGCCGTCTTTCCCCTTGGTGTGGCAGGCGCCTTTACCGGCCGGGCGGACGAGATAGAGCAGGGAATTCTGTTCGCAGTTGATGCGGACTTCGACGAGCTTCAGGAAGTCGCCGGAGGTCTTTCCCTTGATCCAGAGCTCATTGCGGGAGGTGCTCCAAAAAGTGGCCATGCCTTCTTTCAGCGCGGTTTCGAGCGCAAGGCGGTTTGCATAAGCGACAATCAGCACTTCCTTGGTGTCGGCGTCCTGAGCGACGACGGGGACGACGTCGGATTCGCATTGCGCCATGGCCTTGCGCAGTTTCGTGAAGTCAAAGTCCAACTTCAGGCCTTCTTCGATTTCTTTACTCATAGATGGAACGCATTCTGCCTTTCCGCTGCGGACTTGGCAAAAGAATTTCCCGGGCAGGCGAATTTTGTCGTTTAATCTTAGAATTTCTTACGGAGACGCAGAGCCCCGAAGAGGCAATTGCGAATCCCGAATACTCACCGCTTAGCAAATTTTATAGACTCTAAGGGCTACCTCCAGAAATTCGTTTTTTAAGGCATTGTCCTAAGTTTTCTTCTTTCCGGTCGTCAGAGCCGGTGCGCCGGAGGTGCACGACATGGGATAACCGCGGGTGCAGGCAAAGCCGGAACCCGCGGATAATCTGTGAAAAACAAGCACCGCAAAGTGACGGGAGCAGGCCCGTTTACATGCCTGCGGCGCAATGAAACGGATTACGCGCCTCCGTAAACCTCTAAAAAAACGAATTTCTAGAGGTCGCCTTAGCGGTTCCCGCGGGTCATCGCATGCTCTAGAAAAAACAACGTATTCCGCTACGGCGGACGGCGAGATCGGTGAGGCGGAAGAGGGCGGCGAGCAGGAACGCGAGCGTGAATGCGGCAAAGGCGACAAGCAGGGCGAGGCAGTCGTTTTCCGTTGTTCCGAGCAGAGGATGCCCAACGGCGCTGAAAGCAAAGACGCCTGTTGCGAGGAAGGACAGGAGGCCTGTCGTGGCGAACAAAACGGCGAGGAGTCCGTAAATCGTGGTACCGGGAGTTTCCGCTGCGTGGCCGGATTGGGCTTGGGGCGGCGGTTCGGCTTTCGGCGTATTCGTTTCGGGAGGCGGGATTTTCGAGGCGGACTCTTTGGGCGCTGCGGCTTTTCCCGCCGGTTTGCCGGGTGCTTGAGCTTCGGCGGCGGGGAAGAGCGAGCTTAGCTCCGGGACTTCGATGAGGGCGCCGCAGCGGCATTCAAAGCGTTTGCCGATGTATTCTTCGCCGGCGCTGTATTTTTCGAGACATTGGGGACACTGAATGCGGATGCTCATGATCGGATTGATTGGACTGCGGGCGAAATTCTTTCCGCATACGGCGTGCGGGGCAAGTTTTTTCCGGCGAAAGCATTTGCGCGTTGCATTTTGGCGGGAACGCGAGGAAAATTCCGTGAAATTCCAAACAACGAACATCCTTAAAAAACATGAAAGCACTCGTTAAAAAAGAAGCAAAACCCGGTCTGTGGCTCATGGACGTTCCCGAACCCGTTTGCGGTCCGGATGACGTTTTGATTCGCATCAAGAAAACCGCAATCTGCGGGACCGACGTGCACATTTACAAGTGGGATGAGTGGTCGCAGAAGACCATTCCCGTGCCGATGACGGTCGGTCACGAATACGTCGGCTACATCGAAAAGGTCGGCGAAAACATCCGCCATCTCAAGGTCGGACAGCGCGTTTCCGGCGAAGGCCACATCGTTTGCGGTTACTGCCGTAACTGCCGCGCCGGCCGCCGTCACCTCTGCCCGAACACGCAGGGCGTCGGCGTCAACCGCGCCGGGGCGTTTGCGGAATTGCTCGCGATTCCCGCGAAAAACGTCGTGCCGCTTGCCGATGATATTCCGGACGATATCGCTGCGATTCTCGACCCGCTCGGCAACGCTGCGCACACCGCACTTTCCTTTAACATGGTCGGCGAAGACGTGCTCATCACGGGCGCGGGTCCGATCGGTATCATGGCAATCGCTCTCGCAAAGGCGGCGGGTGCACGCTATGTCGTCATCACCGACGTCAACGACACGCGCCTTGCTCTCGCCCGCAAGATGGGGCCGACGCTTGCCGTCAACACGATGAATACGTCGCTTAAGGACGTGATGGCGCAACTCGGCATGACGGAAGGTTTTGACGTCGGCTGCGAAATGTCCGGCAACATCCACGCGCTCAACGGTATGCTCGAAGTGATGTCCTGCGGCGGTCGCATCGCGCAACTCGGCATTCCGCCGGGCAATGCGGCGATTGATATGAGCAAGTTCATCTTCAAGGGCCTGACGATGAAGGGTATCTACGGTCGCGAGATGTACGAAACCTGGTACAAGATGATGGCACTGATTCAGGCGGGCATGGACGTTTCGCCGATTATCACGCACCATCTGCGCTACGACGAATTCGAAAAGGGCTTTGAAGCCATGCTTAACGGCACGGCGGGCAAGGTCATTCTCGACTGGTCGAACATCTAAGAGAAAAAGATTAGAGTTTAAAGATTAAAGAAACTCCGAAAAGGCGTTTCCGTGAGAGATTTTGCGGGAACGCCTTTTTTGTGTTTCAAGGGGGGCGGAGCTGTGCCATGATTCCGGCTTTATAAAACAATGCTTGAGCAGTTTTTTTCACTATTGGATTCGGTACGCGGCATTGCCGTTATTGTTCTTTTTTTCGGCGGTTCGATTTTTGTCCATGAACTGGGGCACTTTCTCGCGGCGAAATGGCGCGGTCTGAAGGTCGAACGTTTTTCCATCGGTTTCGGTCCGCGCGTCTTCGGCTGGACGGGGAAAGACGGTGTCGATTACCGCATTTCGCTTTTGCCCTTGGGCGGCTACGTGGCCATTCCGGAGCTTGCGGACATGGAACTCATCGAAGGCAAGTCCGCACGGGGCGACGACGGAAAAGGGGCTCCCGCCAAGCAGATTTCTTATACGGACAAGGTCGTCGTTTTCGCGGCGGGCGCGTTTTTCAATGTCCTGTTTGCGCTTGTCCTGGCTTGCGTTTTGTGGGTGGTCAAAAGCCCGTCGCATGAAGGTTATGATTCGACCGAAATCGGTTATGTGGCCGAGACGATTGAAGTGGAAGCCGGGGTGACGGTACCGGGACCGGCTTGGGAGGCGGGACTGCGTCCCGGCGACCGCATTTTGTCGCTCGACGGAGAAAAGGTGGAGAGCTTTGATAAAATCGTTCAGGGGATTGCGCTCGGCACGCAGCGCAGCGAGGACGGGCGTCCGCAGGCGACGTTGCTTATCGAACGCGATAATGCGGTTTTGGAGAAAAAGGTTTTTCCGCGCCTGGTTTCGCATAATCCGCGTAGCGGGGATTTTATCCGCATGATCGGTGTCGAGCCGACGAATTCCGTCGTTGTGGCGCCGCAGGAAAATTCGCCGGCGGCCTTGGCGGGTGTGCGCTACGGCGATTATTGGACGCAAATTGCGACGGAGACGGATGCCCGCGGGGAGCCGCTTTGGAAGACGCTTCATTCGTTCAGCGAATTCCGCAGTATCGTTTCCGAAAGCTTTAAGTCCGGGGAGGCGTGTCCCGTGCATTTGCGTTATGTGCGTGACGGCGGAAAGCCTGCAGAGCTCAGCATCGTTCCGAAAGCGCTTCCGGTTAAGAGCGAGACGGCGCTTATCCGTTTTAAGGAGAACGGGGCGGAGCGTGTTTTACGGCTCATTGCCGCGCCGGAGGATTTGTCCAACACCGCTATCCGCGCCAAGCGCGATACCTTGCGTGTGCTCGACGGGCTTCCCGCCGATTCGGCCTATGCGGAAATATTTTTGCCCGGAACGCAGATTGACGGTGTCGCGGAGCAGGGGTCGGGGATTGCGGCGCCGAAAACGCCGGCGGCTCTGAAGGCGTCGTTTCCCGGGGAGGCGCCCCGCGAGATTTCCGTTTTTGTTACCGGTCCGGGCGGCGAAGGTGCGAGTGCCCGCATCAGCGCGGCGACCATCAGCCTGGAACCCGAGTCGCGGGAAGCGTTTCTGGGCGTGCTTTTGTTGCGGGAAGAGCAATTGAAGCGCAAGTCGCCGTGGCAACAGTTTTCCGATGCGTTTGACATGACGTTTAAGTCCATCGGCGGGCTTTTGAACCCGAATTCCGACATCGGGATTTCGCATTTGAACGGTGTTTTTTCCATCGGCGATACCTATTACGCGGTTTCTTCGAATCTGCGCAGCGTGCTGGTTTTGACGGTGCTGATTAACATCAATCTTGCGATTTTGAACCTTTTGCCGATTCCGGTACTCGACGGCGGACACATTCTCATCGCGACGATTCAGCGCCTGCGCCGTCGTCCGATTTCGCCCCGCGTGATCAACGGCGTGCAGGTCGTGTTTATCGTCCTGCTGCTGCTCTTTATGGGCTTTGTTCTGTTCAAGGATTTTGCGCGTTTTCGCGGGAATCGGGACATGAAGGCCAACGTGCAGATTGCGCGATTCCAATATACGCCGGAGTTTCTGGAGGCGGCGGATTTCCCCGTCGCAAAGCCCTCGGATGCGCCCGTACGGGAGCAGTCCGGAGAATAGTTTCGTTTGTAAGACCTTATGGTTGAAATCCTTTTAATCGCATTGGGCATTCTGGTCGTTATTGCCCTAGTCATTGCCAACGGCTTTTTCGTTGCGGCGGAATTTGCGCTCGTTAAGGTGCGCCCGACGCAATTACACCCGCTGGAAAAAGGCGGCGGTATCCGCGTGAAGGCGGCGCTTCGGGCGACGAAGCATCTCGACGGCGTTCTCTCCGCAACGCAGTTTGGCATCACCCTCGCGTCGCTGGCGCTCGGCTGGGTCGGCGAACCGATCGTTGCGCACAAAATCGTTGAGCCGCTCTTGGCTGATTTCGGAATCACGGATACCGCAACCGTCATGACGGTTTCCTTTGCCGTTGCCTTTGCGATTATTACGTTTCTGCACATTGTTTTCGGCGAACTCGCGCCGAAGTCGCTCGCCATTCAGTATCCGATGGCGACTTCGCTCAATGTCGCCGTTCCGCTGATCGTTTTTCATAAAATCTTTTTCCCTTTTATTTGGCTCTTAAACGGAACCGCGAATTTCTTTCTGCGCCGCGCGGGTATTCATCCGGCCGGAGAAGGCTCGCATGCCATCTCCAAAGACGAAATGGAATACGTGCTTTCGCATTCTCGCCCGGCTTCGGACGATGTTTTGATCGACCGCATTCTGATTCGTTCGCTGCGCCTGCGCGATACGCGCGTGAATGAAGTCATGATTCCCCGCGACGAAATCAATGCGCTTTGGGCAAATGCGACGAATCAGGAGAATTTGCGGGTCGCCCAGCGGACCGGTCACTCGCGCTATCCGGTGTTTGACGGCGATTTGGACAAGCCGGTCGGGGTTTTGCTGACTCGGGAATGGCTTTGGCAGATTCAGTTGCTCGGCGAGGATACGCCGATCGAGCCGCTCTTGCGCGACGTGATGGTTTTTCCGCCGGAAATGGAATTGGCCGAAGTATTGGAGCGCTTCCGCCAGTCGCAAAATCACATTGCACTCGTCGTCAACGCCGAAGGCCGTACGCTCGGGTTGGTCAGCTTCGAGGACGTGCTCGAGGAGATTGTCGGCGATATCCGCGACGAATTTGATACCGATAAGAAAGAAATTTTCAACCAGACCGAAGATTCGATTGTCGTTGCGGGGACGCTCAACATGCACGAGCTCGAAGCGGAAACGGGTTGGAATTTTGAGTGGGACGGAAACAGCTATGAGACGGTTGCCAGCTGGGTGCGCTCGCTGTGCCCGGGGCGCCCGCCGAAGCGCGGGGAAACTCTGCGTTACGAAGATATCGAAGTGGTTCCGCTCGAGACGCCGGCAGGTTCGCTGAAGCGCATTCTGCTCCGTCGTGTTTGGGAAGGCACGAAAGAAGAAATTTAATGCGTGCCGTATTTCGGCAATTGCAGCAATCCGCCGAAGCGGGTTTCGCAAGCGCGTCCTTGCGTTCCTGCGGCAAGAAGACTAAAGTAATCTAAATTTTTTTATCACTATGCAGCAACAGCTCGCCAATATTGTTTCCGAAGCAAGTTCCGCCGCGCCTGCCATTAAGACGCGCCCGGAGTTTGAAGTGTTTAAAGCCGGTCTCGTCGGATCGAAGGGATCGATGACCGCCGTCATGAAGCTGATGGGCTCGATTCCCAAGGAAGAAAAGCCTGCGATGGGGAAGCTCATCAACGAAGCGAAGCAAAAGCTTGAAGCGATTTTCGCGGAAACGCTTGCCCGTATCGAAGACGCGGAGCTTGCGGCAAAGCTCGGCGAGCCGATTGACCCGTCCCTGCCGTCGCCGGATGATTTTGCCGGAATGCGCCACCCGCTTTCGCAGATTCGCGAAGAAGTTTGCGGGATTTTCCACCGCCTCGGCTTCACGATTGCCGAAGGTCCGGAACTGGAAACCGAATGGTTCTGCTTCGATGCCCTGAACACGCCCGCCAACCACCCGGCGCGCGACATGCAGGACACGCTCTTCCTCCCGGCCGATACGAAGGCCGCAGACGCTCCGAAAAAGGCGGACGAAGCCTATCTGCTGCGCTCGCACACCTCTTCCGTGCAGATTCGCACGATGCTTTCCCGTAAACCGCCGATTCGTATCGTGGCCCCCGGACGTTGTTTCCGCCGCGATACCGTGGACGCAACGCACTCGGCGAACTTTCACCAGATTGAAGGCCTTTGGATCGACAAAAACGTCACCCTCAAGGACCTGAAGAGCGTCTTGGATTCCTTCGTGCGCGAAGTTTTCGGCAATGCGGCGGAAACGCGTCTGCGCCCGAGCTTCTTCCCGTTCACGGAACCGAGCTTTGAAATGGATATCCGCGTGCCGAATATGGGCGCGTTGAGCAACCGCTGGCTCGAAATTATGGGCTGCGGTCTCGTCGATCCGAAGGTGCTCGAAAACGTCGGATTGGACGCCAACGAGTGGAGCGGCCTCGCCTTCGGTATGGGCATTGAGCGCATCGCCATGCTCGTTCACGGCATCGATGACATCCGCCATTTCTACGCGAACGACTTGCGCTTCCTCCGCCAGTTCGCCTAAGCGCCGTTCCGAAAATTCGAAAAAAAGAAAAGTATTTTGCTATGAAAATTTCTCTTCAGTGGTTGAACCGATACGTGGACCTGAGCGACGTGCCCGCCGAAAAAATCGCGGACGCACTGCCGATGATCGGCCTCGAAGTCGAAGAAGTACTCTCGGCCGGACTCGTGCCGCTTAAGCACATCGTCGTCGGAAAAATCCTTTCCTTTGTTCCGCACACGAATTCCGACCACCTCAGCGTTTGCCAAGTGGACGTGGGCGACGGCGTTGTCCGCCAAATTGTTTGCGGCGCGAAGAATTTTAAGGCCGACGACATCGTGCCCGTTGCGCTTCCGGGCGCCGTGATGCCGGGAGGATTCGCCATCAACGAAACGACGATGCGCGGGGAAGTCTCGCAGGGCATGATGTGCTCCGGGCGCGAACTCGGGCTCAACGACGACCACGGCGGCCTGCTCATCATGACCGGCCGCGACCTGGCACTCGGCACGCCGATCAATGATTGTTTCCCGCCGGCGGACACCGTTTTTGACATTTCGATTACGGCCAATCGCGGCGACTGCCTTTCGCACGTCGGCGTTGCGCGCGACCTCGCGGCGTATTTCAACAAGACGCTTAAAAATCCCGTTGCCGATGCGGAGCGCAAAGCCCCGAGCGGAAACGCGTCCAACGCATTTTTGTCCGTTTCCCTCGAAACGCCGAATTGCGCGCTTTACACGGCCCGTACGATTCGAGGCGTAAAGATTGCGCCGTCGCCGGAATGGATGCAGCGCGACCTGCTCGCGGCCGGCATGCGCCCGATCAATAACGTTGTCGATATTACGAATTGGGTGATGGCGGAACTCGGTTCGCCGCTCCACGCGTTCGACGCAGCTACGATCGGCGGCAACACGATTAAAATCCGCCAGGCCGCTGAAGGCGAAAAAATCAAATTGCTCGACGGCAAGGAATGCACGCTGACCGCCGATATGTGTGTTATCGCCGACGCGGAAAAGCCGATGGTGGTCGCCGGTGTCATGGGCGGGGAAAACTCCGGTGTGACCGATGCGACGACCGATGTCGTGCTCGAAGCCGCTTGGTTTGACCCGGGTTCGGTTCGCAAGACTTCCCGCGCCTTGGCCGTTTCGACCGACAGCTCGACGCGCTTTACGCGCGATGTCGATCCGACACTCGTCGATGTCGCCGGAGCCCGTGCCGCACAGCTTATTTGCGAGCTTGCCGGCGGTACGCTCGAAGGCGAACCCGTCGCACTCGGGGCTTTCCCGCGTGCCGACCGCACGATTGAAATTTCCGGTGACTATGTGCGTGCCCGCTGCGGATACGCCGTCGAAGATGCCGCTATTCTCGACATTTTCAAGCGCCTCGGATTCGGTGTCGAAGACAAGGGCGACAGCCGCTGGAGCGTGCTCGTTCCGGCGTTCCGTCCGGAAGTCGATCGCCCGATTGACCTCGTGGAAGAATTTGTCCGCATCTACGGCACGGATACGATTCCGTCCGAAGCCATCGCCGCGCCGAATACGGTCGATGCCGATGCGCAGAGCGCCCAGTTTACGCGCAAGGCGGCGAACCTGCTTGCCGGACGCGGTTTTGCGGAATGCGTGCACTACACGTTGCGCGATTCCGCCGAAGTGAAAAAATGCTTCGGCGAAAAAATGACGGATGCGCTTGCACTTGCGAATCCGCTTACGAGTGATCAGTCGCACATCCGCCCGTCGTTGATTCCGGGTTTGCTCGACGCGTTGCGCCTGAACCTTTCCGCGCACAACGAGCCGCGCCGCTTCTTTGAAATCGGCCGCGTGTTCCGCCCCGACCGTACGGGCGCATTGCGCGAAGTGGTTTCCGTAGCCTTTGTCGTGCTTGCCGATGCGACGACGCGCTCTTGGAAGTCGCGCGAAAAGCTCGACGTTTTCTTCGCCAAGAAGCTTTGCACTGAAATCGCCGCAGCCGCGGGCGTTGCCGAACAGCGCTTGCTCTTCGGCGCTTTGGACACGGAGCAGACGCCGCTTTGGCAAAAGGGCCATTCCGCTTTGGCAACCGATCGCGCCCGTGCATTGACGATTGAGCTCGGTCTGATCGACGCCAAGCTCGCGCTCTCGTGGGATATTTCCGAGACCGTCATCGCCGGCGAAGTCCTGCTTCTGCAGGATGCGTTCAAGAATGCTCCGAAGCGTGCGCGCTTCAAGGCGTTTTCTACTTTCCCGCCGGTGGCACGCGACCTCGCTTTGGTCGTGGACGAAAGCGTTCCCGCCGGAGAAATCGCCGACCGCCTGAAAGCGACGGCGAACAAGGCCGCCTCCAAGCAATTCCTCGTCGAAAAGGTCAATTGCTTCGACGTTTATCGCGGCAAGGGCCTGCCGGAAGGCAAGAAGTCGCTCGCGTTCGAAATCGTCTTCCGTTCGGAAACGAAGACGCTGACGGATGCGGAAGTCGGCAAGGTGTTCGATAAGATTCAGGTCGATATCGAACGCGCCGCAAAGTGTACGGTGCGACGCTAAATTAAAGGGGAAGCGACAACGGGGTTGCTTCCCCTTTAATTCATTGATTGTAAACTTTTAGAGGTACGGATGTTTATCGGATTTAAGCGGTGGTTCCTTGGGACGCTCCTGTCTGCAGGAACGTTGTGTGCGACGGAATTGCCGGATGTGACGGCATGGTGGGAAGCGATTTACACGCCGGCCCGTGCGGCAGTTATGCGCGGTACGAATTCGGTGATGCCGTTTTATGCGTACTACGGGCAACGCCTTCCCGCGTCGATCAATAAGGGCGGCAAACTCGCGGCTTCGGTTTACGGAAGCGGGGTTTCCTGGACGCATCTCAGTGCCGGGGAGGAACTCATTCTCCTCGCCAATATGGATTACCAGCGGACGGATTACCGCTTTTCCGGGACGCCGGAAAATCTTTTGGGCGGAGCCGCGTTTGCGCACGTTGACATGCTCAGGATTTTTAATTGGACGGAGTATGTTTACGACAAGGCGAACGGTCGCGCCATTGCGGGAATGGTCTCCGGAAGCCTCCTTTCTTCGGATTCGGCTTCGCTTTCCGCCGGCTCGCACGGCGCCCTCGCCCTCGGTTATAAACAGTATTTTTCACGCACACGCTCCGTTTGGCTGGGAGCTTCGGTTTTTTACTCCCGCCACCGCGAACGCTGGAGCGCGATGCCGGCAATCCTGCTCGATTTCGCCCTCTCGCCGGATCTGAATTTGCGCATCGGGAACGGCGCGGAAATCACCTGGGACGTCGATGCCAAAAACGAGTGGTTGCTTTCCGCCGGCATTGCATACGGCGTTGACGCGATTGCCGTCGGGCGAGGGGAAGCCTGGTACGTTCAAAGCATCCCGCTTTCACTGAGCGCACGCCGAAACATCGGGAAAAACTTTTTCGTGACGGCCGGAGTCAAAACTTTTCTTTGGACGGATTATCGCCTGTGGGAAGGCGGCCGCGAAAGCGATTTTCATTTTAGCCTTAGCCCGAGCGTCGAACTTTCGTTGCAGGCAGGCGTTCGTTTTTAATTGCGATGGAAATACCGGTATTGCGCGTCGAAAATCTGGTCGTCGAATTTGAACGTCGATTGACCCGCAAGGGCTTTTCTCTGAGAAGCGGGGCGGAGCGCTTGCGCGCGGTCAACGACGTCTCGTTCGAAATCGGGCGCGGGAAGACGCTGGGAATCGTCGGTGAGAGCGGTTGCGGGAAATCGACGCTTTCGCGGGCGATCATGCGCCTTCAGGCGGTTAATGCCGGACGCATTTTCTACGGAGCAACCGATGTTTCCGGCTACTCGGCCAAGATGCCCCGGGACTTGCGTCGCAGGGTGCAGATGGTTTTCCAGAATCCGTATGCGTCGCTGAATCCGCGGCAGACGATTTACGGCATTCTTTCCGAACCGCTTGAAATTCATTTTCCGCAGATGAATGCCGTCCGCCGCCGCGAGCGTGTCGCCGAATTGCTTGAGCTGGTCGGTTTGTCTCCGGATGTCTCCGTACGCTTTCCGCACGAATTTTCCGGCGGGCAGCGCCAGCGCATCGCCATTGCGCGTGCCTTGGCGACCGAAGCCGAACTCATTGTTTGCGACGAGCCCGTTTCCGCGCTCGATGTTTCCGTGCAGGCGCAAATCATCAAGTTGCTGAAAAAAATCCGTGAGCAGCTCGGCGTCGCCTATCTTTTTATTGCCCACGACTTGGCGGTGGTCGGGGATATTGCCGATGAAGTATTGGTCATGCACCGCGGGGAGATTGTGGAGCGCGGGCGGCCCGAAACGGTTTACTCGCAACCGCAACACGCATACACGCGCACTTTACTTGCTGCCGTTCCCGTTATTTAGCAAAAAAGCTTGCCTACTCTTATTTATTTCTATTTGCTCGATATAGATTAACGATGAGTTAGTCTTAGTTAGTAGTAGTCGAGATAAACATAGAGATAAATAGATAGGATCTTCCCGATGACGGGTTAAAATACGTTTGTCGGGGGATTGATGAAGTTAGATCCGGCGTTCCCGTGAGTGAAAACCACGGGAACGCTTTTTTAAGGAGCGTCCGGGCGGGGGGCCGGCTCCGGGGTGCGTTCGCCGTTGCGGTGCGGCGGCAGAATGCCCAGCTTCTTTCGGACGGCGCTCATGTATTCGAACTGTTCGCGGCGTGACATCTTGAGGAAGGCTTCGGCTTCGGCCTTGGCTTGGTCTTCCGGAAGCGTCGCGTAATAGCGTTCGAGGAGATTCTTGCGGCGGGCCTCAAAACGGTGGCGCATTTCTTCCATGAGCTTTTCGCGCTCGGCGGGATTGTCGGAGCCGGCACGTTCGAGGGCTTCCGCCATCTTACGGCGCTTGGCAACGGGCGTCTGCTCAAGCTTGGTGATGAGCTCGCGCATGCGTGCCAATTCCTTGTCGGACATCAGAAAGAGCGTCTTGAGCATTTGGACTTCCTTCTGAGAAACCTTACGCATGCGCGGCGGCATTTCGCGCTTGTCGCTTTCGGCGCGGGGCGGCGGAGTCTTTTCTTCGGGTGCAGGCTCTGCGAAGAGCATTCCGAAAGGCGTCAGTCCGAGGAGGAGCAGGGCTGGAAAAATGTATTTTTTAATCATTGTAGGCGAAAATTTCTAAAACGGAAGGGTCGATGGTGGAAAGAATTTCGGAGGCGGCGAGGAGTTCGTCGAGTAAGAGCGAATCGTCGTCCGTGCCGGCGAGCATCGAGAGTTCGGGGTCGCTTCGTACGGCCTGTTCGATACGGAAGGCCAAAGCCTTTTCCGAATGTACTCCGCTTGCCGGCTTCAGCCAAAGGGCGGAGGCGGCAACGACGGCGACACTTGCGGCGACGGCGAAGCGGCTCAGGAAGCGAATGACGTTCGTCGTGCGGTTCGTGCGTGCGGCGGCGAGCGTTTTGGCCGCAAAATCCTTGCTCGGTTCAAGCGGCATCTCGCGCAGAAGCGCGTCAATCGGGAAATCCGCGAGAACGCGGTCGGCAAAATCCTTGCTCGGCTCTACGGGCATTTCGGAGAGCAGGGCTTCGACGGTATGGACGTCTTCTGCGGATTTTTCTTTCATGGAATTCCTTTCTTTAACGGCGTCGGGAAGAAAAAGTTTCATGTTTTAGTGTTCGAGGAAGCCGGCAAGCGACTGTTTTAGGGCTTGGCGGGCGCGGTGGACCCAATTTTTGACATTGGGAATGCTCGCACCCATGGCTTCGGCAATTTCTGCGTAGGAAAGTTCCTGCTGGCAGAAAAGCAAAATGGCGGTTCGGTGGTTTTCGGGAAGCTTTTGAACGGCTTCGGAAAAAGATTTTTTCAATTCGTTCTGATTAATCGGATCCGTTTCGTCGGCGACGGCGGGAAGTTCGGCCGGATCGGTGACTTCGGCGTGCCGGCGGGAACGCTTGCGGAAATCGCTGATGAGAACGTTGTGGGCAATGTGAAAGAGATAGGAGGAAAAGCTTGCCGAGGGCGTGTATTTCCCGGCGCTTTGGAGGATATTGACAAAGGTTTGTTGTGCAAGGTCCTCGGCGGAGTGAACATTGTTGAGCGAGCGGTAGAAAAAGTTAATCAGCGGTTTTTGCCACTTGAGCACGAGTATGCGCGCCGCCGCAGCATCGCCTGCCGCGATCCGCGTCATCAACAAAATATCCGTCTCGTTATCGTTCATGTTCTGTCACGTAAAACGTCATTTCCCGAAGAAAGTTTCACAAATTTAAACACTCCCGCGGCAAATTTCAATTTGCGGGAATGCCCGAACGCACTTAGTCTTTTCCGCCATTATGGAATTGAAAATTGCCGTTTTGCCGGGCGACTACATCGGTCCGGAAGTTATGGAAGCCACTTTGCCGATCCTTGAAAAGGCACTTAAAAAACACGGACACACGCTTGAATACTCCGTTCACCCCGTCGGCGGCGCGGGAATCGACGCCTGCGGGAAGGCGCTTCCCGATGCGACGCTCGAGGCCTGCCGCGCCGCAGATGCGATTTTGTTCGGCTCCGTCGGCGGTCCGAAATGGAAGGATGTGCCGCGCAACGAACAGCCCGAACGCGGCGCGCTTTTGCCGCTGCGCAAAAACTTCGAGCTCTTTGCCAACGTGCGCCCGGGCCTGCTCCTGCCCGCCCTCATGGAATCGTCGCCGATTGCTCCCGCACGCATTCCGAACGGCATCGACATGGTTTGCATCCGCGAACTGACCGGCGGGATTTATTTCGGACAACCGAAACAGACGACGACGCTGCCGAACGGCGAGCTCGAAGCCGTCGATACCATGCGCTACCGCACGAGCGAAATCGAACGTATCACCGACGTCGCCATCGCAACGGCGCGCGGACGCGAACGCAAAACGATTTGCCTTGTCGATAAATCCAATGTTCTTGAAACCTCGGTTCTGTGGAACAAAGTCGTTACCGAACGCGTCGCCGCGCTCGCACCCGACGTCACGCTGACGCATCTGCTCGTCGATAACGCCGCAATGCAGCTCGTTTCCAATCCGGGACAATTCGACGTTCTGCTGACGGAAAATATGTTCGGCGACATTTTGTCCGACGAAATGGCCGTCGTCTGCGGTTCGCTCGGTATGCTTTCTTCCGCTTCGCTCGGGGCTCAGAAAAACCGCTACGGCTTCCCGTTCGGGCTCTACGAACCGTCCGGCGGCAGCGCGCCCGATATCGCCGGTCAGGACAAGGCCAATCCCTGCGCGCAGATTCTTTCCGCCGCGCTGATGCTGCGCCACAGCTTCGGCTTGCACGATGTCGCAGCCGATATCGAATCGGCGGTGCGTGCGACGATTGACGCGGGAACGCGCACGGCGGACATCGCCTTCGGCGGCACGGCTGTCGGCACAAAGGCTATGGCGGCGGCGATTCTGGAAAAGATTTAATCGGCTGCAATGAAGGTCCCGCCGGAAAGTTTACAAATCGGCGTTTGGGCGCTGTACATAATCTTCCTGTTGACCGGCGTCTATAGTTTCGTCGGCGAGTGGTGTCGTATAAAGGCATCGGGACGCTTGCCGGCGGGAACGCTGAAGCCGTGGTGCGCCGGGACCGGGGAGGTTTTCATCTTTCTCGGCGTGTGGTTGCTGTCGTTTCTGGTGTTGCCGCAAATCGGATTCAGGATTGCGGGTTTGGTTTATCCAGAGGTCGATTTGCTTGCGAATCCGGTTTATGCCGTCGGCTTTTACCAACCGTTGGTGCTCGCCTTGGTTCTGGGGGCTGTTTTGCCGGCGCGCTCGAGACTGAGGCTTGCGGCGGACCGGAATGCCGCGGGGGCGCCTGCATTGCTTTCGCGCCTGTCCCTGCGCACAGGCGGAAACGTTTGGAGTTTCTTCGGCATTTTGCTGGTCTGTGTTTGTGTTGCGGGCCTGATTTCCCAATGCGTTCCTTTGATTTTCCCGAGCCTGAAGGCGTTGTGGGCGCAAAATCAGATTTTAGTCGATAATCTGCGGGACTTGGAATACCCGTCGGTCCTTTTTTTTACCGTGCCTTCGATTGTCGTTTTTACGCCGATTGTCGAAGAAATTTTTTTCCGTGCCGGGGTCTATCGCCTGCTCAAATCGAAGATGCCTGCAATCCCGGCCGCGTTACTGACCGGTTTTTGCTTCGCAATCCTGCACGACTCGTTTTCGGGAATCCTTCCTTTGGCGGTGCTCAGCTGCGTGCTTTGTTACGCTTACGAGCGCACGGGCAGGCTCGCCGTTCCCGTTATTTTGCACGGTCTCTTCAACCTGAATACGCTTCTGATGATTTTTGCCGGCACGGAGCTTTAATCCGCGGCTTGCCGGCCTTGATTAATCCTCCCGGCGGGGAGTCGTAAAAAAGCTCGCAGTGCTTTTGCGCATGGCATTTAATAGGGGTTTCAATTTGTATTGTTACCTTTATGAAGAAACAAAATTTGTGTTTTTGGTTGGCGGCGGCATTGATGCCGTTTACCGCTGTTTGGGCGAATCCGGAGGCTGCCGAACCCGTTGCGGCCGAGAAGGAGACGACGGTGAGCGAAGCAAGTGCTCCGGCTCCGGAAGTTTCGGCGGAAGCGGCTCAGAAGGCTGAGGCGGAAGCGAAGCGTAAAGCGGAGGCCGAAGCTAAGAAAGCCGAAATGGAAAAGAAAAAATTTGAGCAGCTCAGCGTTCGCAAGCTGCAGATGGAAAAGGCTAAAATTGACGCCGAAATCGCTCTC
Source organism: Candidatus Spyradenecus sp. (assembly GCA_045651325.1). GTDB lineage: Bacteria > Verrucomicrobiota > Verrucomicrobiia > Opitutales > UBA953 > Spyradosoma. Next base: position 12,118 of record JAZRSB010000026.1, on the reverse strand, counting down.
GAACAGGCAAAACTGCGCCGCGAAATGGCTCCCGCCAATGACCTGCGCGCCCGCCTCGAAGTCGAAAACGCATTGCGCCAATCGAAGCTCGCCGCGGAATTTGCAGAAATCGACGAAGCCAAGCGCACGCTTGATGCGGTTGCCGCCCGCGATTCGGTCCGCGACAACCTTGCTTCCTTCGAACGCAATCTGCGTCTGCGCGAACGCGACCTGGATGCACGCATCACGCGTCTGGAACAGGAACTCGAACTCGGCAAATGCAATTTGGAGCTGACCCGCTCCCGCCTCGAACAGGGCAGCCGCAATCTTGTCGAAGCTCCCGCCGAATACCTGAAGGAACCCTTTGTTGACGGCACGCTTTACATCTCCGACCGCCGCATCGACTTCAACGGTCCGGTGACCCAAGCGCTCGCCGAACACGTTACCGAACGGCTCTATTTCTATAACAACCAAAGCGCGGAATACCCGATCTTCATCGTTATCGACGATTCGCCGGGCGGTTCGGCCTTTGCGGGTTACCAAATCCTGAAGGCGATGGAAAGCAGCAAGGCCCCGGTCTATGTCGTGGTTAAGGGTATGGCGGCGAGCATGGCGGCTATCGTTACGACGCTTGCTCCGAATTCGTTCTGCTACGAAAACACGATTATTCTGCACCACCAGGCTTCGTCGGGCGTTTCCGGCAACATGACCTCGATGGCGGAACAGTACAAGAGCCTTAAGACCTGGATTTCGCGACTCTTCGAACCGATTTGTAAGAAAATCGGAAAAACGCAGGAAGAATTCGTCAAGGATATGTATGCGCACGTCTCGACCGGTGACTGGGCCGCGTGGGGCACGGATGCCGTGAAAATGCGTTGGGTCAACAACATCGCCGACCGCATTGTCGAAACGTCGGTGGTTAAAAAGCCGAAAAAAGCACAGCCGTTGCCGCAGTTCATCGTTATGTCCGCGGAAGAGAAAACGGATGAACGCGGAAACGCCTATGTCGAATTGCCGCCGCTCGAAGCCGGCGATGCCTGGTTGATTTACGATCCGCAGAATCGCTATCGCTTCGCCCGCTAATCCTCCTTAAGAAAGGTAATGAAAATGATTTTCTCGAAACGTGATTTATTCTCCGCCGCCTGCTTCTCCGCCGCTCTCTGCTTCGGCGGAAACCTGTGGGCTCAGGAATCCGAAGCAACTCCCGTTGCGCCCGAGCAGGCTGCCGCTAAGGAAGCACCGGCCGCTCCCGCCAAAACGCCGCTCCAGCTTCTTGAAGAAGAATTGAAGACCCTCGGCGAAGCGACCGAAAAAATCGCTGCCGAACGCGCCAAGATCGAAGCCGAACTCGCACTCGCCAATGCCGAACGCGACCGCGAACTGCTTCCGAAACAATTGGAAAAAATGCGCTTGGACGCCGCGAATGCGCAGCGTATGACGACGCTGACGGCTAAGCTGGCCGAAATCGATACCGAGCGCGCCAAGCTCGAACGCGATTTGGCGCTTGCCACCGGTCGCGGAAATGCAAAATTGCGCGAAAAGCAACTGCGTGCCGCAGAATTGGAAGCCGCTTCCCGCGAATTGCAGATGGACCTCGCCGCATTGAATGCGCAGTTCTCCGCTCCGCAGGCCCTGCTCGCCAAAAAACAGGAACTCTCCAAAGTGGCCCTCGCCCAACCGAAGTACCTCAAGGAACCGCTTGTGGACGGGACGCTTTACATCTCCGATCGCCGCATCGATTTCAATGGTCCGGTGACGCCGAATCTGGCGTCGTGGGTCTGCGATCAGATTCATTTCTACAACAACCGCAGCACGGAATACCCGATTTTCATCGTCATCGACAATTCTCCGGGCGGCTCGGTTTTCGCCGGCTACCAGATTCAGAAGGCGATGCAGAGCTCCCGCGCCCCGGTCTATGTCGTAGTCAAGGGCATGGCGGCGAGCATGGCGGCCGTTATCGCAACGACGGCGGAACGCTCCTACTGCTTTGAAAACACGAAGATTCTCCACCACCAGATTTCGTCCGGATTCAATCGCTCGAATCTGACGGTTTTGCGCGAAGGCCTGGCCGTTGCCGAACAGGTTTACAAAATGTTCATCGGTCCGGTTGCCGATAAGCTGGGCATCACGATTGAAGAATTCACCAAGCAGATGTACGCCAACAACTCCGAAGGCGATTGGCAGCAGTTCGGTTCCGAAGCCGTTAAAAACCGCTGGATTGACTATCTGGTCGATCGCGTAGAGGAAACGGCAACGGTCTCGCTGGCCGCCAACGAAGCTACGCCGCCGATGGGAATGCCGCCGCGTGCACTGGCGGAAAAGACCGATGCCGAAGGACGCCGCTACGTCGAATTGCCGACGCTGACGAATCCCTTCGACTGCTGGTGGCTCTCCGACAGCAAGGGTTACTATCGCGCCAAGTAATTAAAATTGAGGGTTCGAAGCCGGGCTCCGCCGGGATTTTGCGGGGAGCTTCCTGAATTGGCTTCGGACCCTCATTTTTTTGTATGACAAAACCGAAATCCGAGCCGAATTTTATCGCACCCGCCGGCATGAGCGGGGAACTGGAGGATTTCATCGCCTTCCTTGATTTAGAGCGCGGGCTCGCAAAAAACACCTTGGCGGCTTATCGGAAGGATTTGACTCAATTTGCCGATTTTATCCGGCGGGAAAGGCGGAAAGGGGACTGGCGTTCTGTCGGGGGCGAGGACGTGGCCGAGTGGCTGCGGGAGCTCGACGGCGAAGGGCTTTCCGCCAAGAGCGCGGCCAGAAAGCTTACGGCACTGCGCGTTTTTTCCAAACGGCTCGTCGCTACGGGGCAACGCCCGGACGATTTTTGTGAAGTCATCGCGCGTCCGAAAGTTGCGCAGAAACTGCCGGATTCGCTTTCCGTCGAAGAAGTGACGAAGATTTTGGACTTGCCTGTCGGGCGTTCGCCGCAAAATCTCCGCAACCGCGCGATGCTTGAGCTGGCTTACGGAAGCGGGCTGCGCGCTTCGGAGCTCTGCACGCTCGACATTCAATCCGTTAATTTGGAGGAAGGCTTGGTGCGTGTGCGCGGGAAAGGGAATAAGGAGCGCATTGTTCCCGTGGGAAACGAGGCCGTTCACGCATTGAAAAATTACCTCTCGGCGGCCGGTCGTCCCTTGCTCGCCAAACCGAAAACCGGTAGCGCGCTTTTCATCAGCCAATGGGGCAAGGCGATTTCGCGCAAAACGCTTTGGGTGATTCTCCGGGAGGAAGTCCGACGTGCCGGGATTCAAAGAGAAATCCATCCGCACCAACTGCGGCATGCCTTTGCGACGCACCTGCTTGCCAACGGTGCCGACCTGCGTTCCATTCAGGAGATGCTCGGACACGCCGATATCGGCACGACGCAAATTTACACCGCCGTCGAAAAAACGCGCCTCAGCGACGAACACCGCCGCACGCACCCGAGAGAGCGGCTGGATTAGTGCCGGTTGCGGCTCTTTCGGATCCGTAATTTCGCCTCGCGTGTGAGCGGAAATCGGTGCAAAATTTCCGGTACTTATGAGCATTGAAGAAAAAATTGCAGCACTCGGCCTGACGCTTCCCCAACCCCCGGCTCCCGCCGGTGCCTATGTCCCCGCAGTCCAAAGCGGGAATCTGCTTTTCCTCTCGGGAACGCTCCCGATGGCTGACGGCAAAATGACGCACTCCGGTATGATCGGGTCGTCCCCCGAAAAAGACATCGCCTACGGCTATGCGGCGGCCCGCCAATGCGCGCTCGCGGCTCTTGCTAATGCCAAGGCCTATCTCGGCTCGCTCGAACGCATCAAGCGCATCGTCAACGTCAACGGCTTTGTTTACGCTCCCGAAGGCTTTGCCGACGCCCCGAAGGTCATCAACGGCGCTTCGGAACTCTTTCTCGAGCTCTTCGGAGAAAACGGCAAGCATGCCCGTGCGGCGGTTGCTCTCGGCGGCGTGCCGCTCCATGCGACGGCAGAAGTGCAGGTCGTTTTGGAAATTGCCTAAGCGCGTCCCCGGCTTGTCGTCGTGAGTAAGCTGGTTTCTGAATTAGATGCCTTAGTCGCCGGAATCGAGCGTCCGTCCTGGGATGCGTATTTCATGGCGATGGCTATCCTGATTGCCTCGCGTTCCGCCTGTGAACGCCTGCATGTCGGTTGCGTGCTCGTTTCGGCGGGGACGCATCCGAACCGCGTGATTGCGGCCGGGTACAACGGCTTTTTGCCCGGCGCGCCGCATTGCTCCTGTGTGCGGGAAGGGCACGAGCAGGCGACCGTTCACGCCGAGCAGAACGCGATTGCCGATGCCGCCAAGCGCGGTGTTTCCGTTATGGGAGCGACGGTTTACGTTACCCATTTCCCCTGTATCAACTGCGCGAAAATTCTGGCTTCCGCCGGCGTCGGGACGATTAAGTACCTGCACGATTATCACAACGATCCGCTCGTCGAAACGTTGCTGGCCGAAGCCAAGATTCGCGTCGAACACCTGCCGCTTTCCTCAAAGGGCGCTTAACGGGCGGTCATGAAGCTTGAAGGTTCCGACATCGTTTATGAGAAGGTTTGCGGGAATTTCCTGCTTGCCCGCCTGAATGTACGCGGCATCTTCGAGCGTTCCGTGGTTTGGATTTCGCGCTTTTCCCGCGAGGAAGGCGCCCACGGCCTGATTCTGAATGCGCCGATGGGAAAAATGCTGGGCGAGTGTTCGCCGACCTTTGCGGGAACGCCGTTTGCGCGCATCCCGATGCATGTCGGCGGACCCGTCGATGAAATGCGCCTTTCCGTCCTCGCCAGCGTCAAAAATTTAATTACGGGCGATCGCATGCTCCAGCTGGGACTTCCGCCGGACCGCATCCGCGATTTGATGAACGATACTTCCGCGCGGCTTTTCGCATTTGCCGGATCGGCCGCCTGGGCCCCGAAGCAACTGGAAGATGAATTGGCGGCGGGTACCTGGCTCGTCGTTCGTGCCGATTTCGCGGCCTGGGAAAATGATTCCGGACGCGGGCTTTGGGAAACGCTTTTGAAAAATAACAAAAAGCTCGAAGCACAGCTGATGCTGCGGGCACCGTGCCATCTCGACGAAAATTAACGGCGTAGCGATTCCATGACGCGAATTTTTCTTTCGTTGTTGTGCCTTTTTACCGTGTGGACGAGCGTGTTCGCACAAGGCGATACAACTCCCGAAGCTGCGGTACGGGCGGTTGTCGGACGTGTTTTCCCGGACTTGGAAGCCCGCTTGCTCTTGGAGCTTTCGGAGAAACGCGGAGACTCTGCCGACTATTTCAGTCAGGAAATCGCGTCAGAGAAATTGCTTGTGCGCGGGAACAGTCCCGTCGCTTTGTGTCGCGGCGTGTATGATTTTATCCGCAACAACGGCTACGGGATCGTGCATTGGTCGGGCGATCGCCTGGATTTGCCGGAGAGCTTGAAACAGGCACGCACGCGGGAATGCGTTTCGCCGTTCCGGCATCATTATTATTTCAACGTTGTTACTTACGGTTACACGTTGCCTTATTGGGATTGGGCGCGCTGGGAGCGCGAAATCGACTGGATGGCGCTTCACGGAATCGACATGCCTCTGGCTTTGGCGGCAAACGAAGCGATTACCGCCAGAGTCTGGCGCAGGCTCGGTTTTACGGAAAAGGAAATTGCCGATTACTTTGTCGGGCCGGCCCACTTGCCGTGGATGCGTATGGGCAATATCAGCGGCATCGATTCGCCGCTTCCCGCAGAGTGGCACGAGCGTCAGATTGAGCTCCAACATCGGATTTTGTCGCGGATGCGCAGCTTGGGTATGAAACCGATTTGCCCCGGTTTTGCGGGATTTGTTCCGCAAGCTGTTACGCGCTTGTTTCCGGAGGTCAAGATAACGGAGACTTCGTGGGGCGGGGTGTTTCGCAATTGGATGCTTTCTCCCGAGGATGCACTGTTTTGCAAAATCGGAAAATTATTTATCGAGGAATGGGAAAAGGAGTTCGGAAAAAATACCTATTATCTCGTCGATAGTTTCAACGAGATGGAAATCCCTTTTCCGCCGCACGGAAACCCCGAGCGCTATGCGCTACTGGCGGATTACGGCGAAAAAGTTTACCGTTCGATTGAAGCAGGCAATCGGGACGCTGTTTGGGTCATGCAGGGGTGGATGTTCGGTTACCAACGGAATATTTGGGATCCCGCGACCTTGCGCGCCTTATTGAGTCGTGTGCCGGATGACCGGATGCTTCTGCTTGATTTGGCGGTCGATTATAGTCGGTGTTTTTGGAAAAACGGCGCGAATTGGGAGTTTTACAAAGGATTTTTCAATAAGCCCTGGGTGTACAGCGTCATTCCGAATATGGGCGGCAAATCCGGGATGACGGGAGAGCTTGCGTTTTATGCCAACGGGCACTTATCCGCCTTGAATTCCGCAAACAAAGGCAAGCTGACGGCCTTTGGGATGGCGCCGGAAGGGCTCGAAAACAACGAAGTCATTTACGAGCTCATTGCGGATGCGGGCTGGAGCAGTGCGGCGATCGACGTTGAGGCTTGGCTCGAAAATTACACGCAGTGCCGCTACGGAACCGTACCTCGGGGCATGAAGGCGTTTTGGCAGGGCATGCTACAGTCCGTTTACGGATCGTTTACGGATCATCCCCGTTACAATTGGCAGTTGCGGCCGGGCTTGGCGGGCAGGGGAACGATTAACACGAATGCGGCATTTTATCGCGGAATCGAGGCGCTTGCACAACATGCCGAGTCGATGAAGGGCAATGTGAATTTCGAAAATGATTTTTGCGAATGGGCGGTTGCGTACGCCGGGGGGAAGGCCGAAGCACTTACCCGCGAAATCGAACTCGCTTATGCGCAGGGCCGTCGGAAAGAAGCCGAGGCGGCGGAGAAGCGTTTCATCGGGATTTTGGAAGAGGCGGACCGGGTGCTTGCGACGCATCCGACGAAATCGCTGGACCGCTGGATCCGGATGGCCCGCAACTGCGCCGACGGCAATGAGGCGCTCGCGGATTACTACGAGCGGAATGCGCGCCGCATCGTGACGATTTGGGGGCCTCCCGTCGAAGATTATTCCGCACGGCTTTGGAGCGGTCTCATCGGGACTTATTACCTTCCGCGATGGAAGCATTATTTCGAGATGAAAAAGAGCGGGATTCCCTTTGATTTTCCGCGCTGGGAACGCGCTTGGATTGAGCCTGCCGATCGTGCTTCCGATGAAAACCGCCCCGCCGGGAATAAACTCGCCGCCGCCTTGGAGCTTCTGCGCAGCGCTTCCGCGCAGTAACCGCCGGAGATATCACGAATAAAATCCGTATCCGTGTTTTGCTTCAGCCGCTTGCCAAACACCAGCGCGCGCCTTTGAGCTTTTCCGCTAAATTCAGATTTGCGGGCGCGGGCGGAGATGGGCTAAAATGCTCCGAATATGACAGAAATCTTCTTTTCGGCACTGGCACTTGTAATCGGATATATTTTGGGCGCGATTCCGTTTGCGGTAATCGTCGCGAAGCGCTACGGCGTGGACATTCTCAAGGCGGGAAGCGGTAATCCCGGCGCCACCAACGTTAAGCGCACCTGCGGAAAGGCCGCCGGTAATCTCGTATTTTTCCTCGATATGTTCAAAGGCTTCGCCGCCTCGTTCTGGCCTTGGATCGTCATGGGCGCGCTTGTCCCGACTGATTCCGCCGAGGCCGCCAACTGGCCGCACGCCATCGCCGTCGCTCAGCTCTGCGGCTTCGCCGGCGCGCTTCTCGGCCACTGCTTCTCCGTTTTCCTGAAATTCAAGGGCGGGAAGGGCGTATCGACGACCATCGGCGGCCTACTCGGTGCCATGCCGATTGCCGTTCTCGTCGGTGTTGTCGTGTGGCTTGCGGTTTATTTCCCGACGCGCATTGTCGCTATTGCCTCCATGGTCTTTGGGCTCTCGCTTCCGCTGACCTCCATGGTCCTGGCTAAATTCTTTCCGCAGTTCGGCTACACGGGAATCCATGTCGGATTCTGTCTCGTCGTCGCCGTTTTCATCATCATCATGCACCGTTCGAACATCGCACGCCTGCTCAAGGGAGAAGAAAATTCCTTCAAGAAATAGGCGCTCGCACTGCGGAAACGCGTAAAACAAAATTAACTACCATTTACACTCAGAATGAATAAAACAAAAATCGGTATCGGATTTATCGGATTCGGCACGGTCGGGCAGGGCGTTTGGAAACACCTGCAGTCCCAGCGGGAAGAACTCGAAGAGCGCCTCGGCGTTTCCATTTCTTTCCCGAAAATCGCCGTGCGCGATCTCAGACGCGAACGCGGCGTAAGCGTTCCGGCGGAAACATTGACCCTCGACCCGATGGAAGTCGTCAACCACCCCGACGTCAACATCGTCTGCGAACTCATGGGCGGAACCACCAAGGCCAAGGACTATACCCTCGCCGCCCTCAAACTCGGCAAGGTCGTCGTTTCCGCCAACAAGGCACTCATTTACGAATTCGGACGCGAACTCTTTGATACCGTCAAGGAATTCGGCGGCCACTACTACTTCGAAGCTTCCGTCGCGGGCGGGATTCCGATTATCAAAACCCTGCGTGAAGGCCTTGTCGCCAACCGCTTCGCCTCCATCGCCGGGATTATCAACGGAACCTGCAATTACATCCTTTCGCGCATGGAAGCGGAGGGCAAATCCTACGAAGAAATTCTTCAGGACGCGAAGAAACTCGGCTACGTCGAAGCGGACGATCGCCTTGACCTCGACGGCTGGGATGCCTTCCACAAGGCCGTTATTCTTGCCTTCCTCGCCCACGGGAAATGGGTTTCCGAGCGCGACGCCCTCGTCGAAGGGATTCGCAATGTTACGCTCGAAGACATGCACCGCGCCCGCGATTTCGGCTACCGTATCAAGCTGCTCGGCATGATTCGCCGCAATTTCAAAACCGGTGCACTTTCGCTCGGCGTTTACCCGGCGCTCATCCCGCTCGACAAGACGCTCGCCCGTGTGGACGGCGTTTACAACGCTATCAAGCTCTCCGGCGACGTTGCGGGAACGACGATTCTCATCGGTCGCGGCGCCGGCCAGGACGCGACGTCTTCCGCCGTCATCAGCGATATCGTCGATGCCATGATCGGGATTCGCGACGACGCTCACAAATTCCTCACGCCCAGCGACATCGATGCCTGCTACCGCCTCGGCGAATCCGCCCGCATGGCGACGATGGACGAAATCCGCTCGAAGTTCTATCTGCGTATTTCGATTTTGGACGAACCCGGCACCCTCGTCGGATTCTATTCCGTGCTCGCAAAACACGGCGTTTCCGTCGCACGCGTCGTCACCTACGAACATCAGGGCGAACGCCGCGGCACGATTACGCTCGCGACCTATCCGACCTCGGAAGCCATCATGGAGCGCGTCGTTGATGAACTCAAACAGCTCCCGCAGATTCTTACCGCTCCGCTCGTCCTCCGCATTTACGAGCCGACGCGCGAGTAATTTTCGGATTCTTTCGGATTCCGAAGCATCGGGTACCGCGCCCGGAAAAGACGCTCCCGCAGGGTAACTTGCGGGAGCGTTTTTTTAGTTTTGTTTCGGAGGAAAGGGCAGAGTAGATTTTTTGAAAATATGAATACGGAACACCCTTTTCTCTCGGAAGATTTCTACGTTGACTGGGCGCAGCTGACGCCGGAACGCATCGTTCCCGACATCGAATTTGCACTCGAACGTGCCCGCGAAAATATCGAACAAATTTGCACGCAGGCGCCGGACTCGGTTTCCTTCGATGCCACGCTGCTCGGTTTCGCCCGCGCCACGCGTGAGCTCGGTCGGGCCTGGGGGCGTGTCTGCCACCTTGAAAGCGTCGAAAACACCCCTGCGCTCCGCGAAGCTTACAACGCCGTTTTGCCGAAGGTGACGGAGTTTTTCAGCTCGCTCACGCTCAATGCCCGACTTTGGGAAAAAATTAAAGCTGCCGCCGACGCCGTTCCTGCAGGGACGCTCAATGCCGTTCAACAGCGTTTCCTCGATGAGACGCTCGCCGATTTCCGCGAAAACGGAGCGGATTTGCCCGATGAGCAGAAAAAACGTCTCGCCGAAATCAATGCCAAGCTTGCCGAGCTTACGACGAAATTCGGCGAAAATGTCCTCGACTCCACCAATGCCTGGGAAAAATTCGTTGCCGACGAAAGCTTGCTTGCCGGCATTCCCGCGAGCGCAAAAGCCGCTGCCGCCGCAGCCGCAAAAGCGAAAAACCGCGACGGCGAATTCCGTTTTACGCTCCAAGCCCCGTCGCTTGTGCCCGTGATGCAGTACGCGGAAAACGACAGCCTGCGCCGCGAGGTGTGGGAGGCGTCCAACGCCGTTGCGTGCGACGGTACGTTCGACAATGCGCCGCTCGTTCGCGAAATTCTCGCGTTGCGCGACGAAAAAGCCCGATTGCTCGGCTTTGCGCATTTTGCCGATTACACGACGTCGCGCCGTATGGCCAAGAGCGGGAAAAACGCCCGCGATTTTGTCGAAAACCTGCGTGCCCGCGTTGATACGTTTTTCAAAAAAGAGACGGAAGATCTGGCGGCGTTTGCCCGGGAACACGGCGATACCGTCGCGGCCGAAACGGGAAAACTTGCTCCCTGGACTGTCGGTTTCTGGTCGGAAAAACTGCGTCGCGAGCGCTACGATTTCGACGAAGAATGCCTGCGCCCGTACTTTGAGGTCAACGCCGTCATCGCCGGCGCTTTCGCGATTGCGGAAAAACTTTTCGGCGTGAAGATTGCGGAAAAAACGGGAGTCTCCGCATGGCATCCGGAAGTAAAGACCTACGAAATTTTCGACGGAGAAAAAATGCTCGGCGCGTTTTACACGGACTGGCATCCGCGTGAAACCAAGCGTGCCGGAGCGTGGATGAACTTTCTCGCGACGCGCGGCGAAGGTGCCCCTGCGCATCTCGGACTGATTTGCGGCAATATGTCGCCCGCCGTGGACGGCAAACCGGCGTTGCTTTCCTTTAATGAAGTGCTGACGATTTTCCACGAATTCGGGCATTTGCTGCACCACGTGTTGAGCGAAGTCGAAATTCCGGAGCTCGCGGGGACAAACGTGGCGTGGGATTTTGTCGAGCTGCCCTCGCAAATCATGGAAAACTGGTGCAAGCACGCGGAATCGCTGAACGTTTTCGCCAAGCACTTTGAAACGGGCGAGCCGCTCCCGCAGGAGCTTTTGGAAAAACTGCTGCGCGCCCAGAATTTCCGTGCCGCCAGCGCCTGCGTGCGCCAGCTCTCCTTCGGAAAGATGGACTTGGATTTCCACATCGAAACCGATAAATACCGCGACTGCGATTTGGACGCCTATTGGAACGAAACGCTTGCCGATTACCTCGTGCCGACCGCGTTCCCGCAGGTCTCGATGGCGCGCAAATTCCTCCACCTTTTCTCCGAATCGACCGGCTATGCGGCAGGCTATTATTCCTATAAATGGGCGGAAATGCTCGAAGCGGACTGCTTTACGCGCTTTTTAAACGAAGGCATTTTAAATCCGCAGACCGGACGCGAATTCCGCGAAAAAATCCTGGCCCGCGGGAATGCCGCTCCGGCCGAGACACTCTTCCGCGATTTCATGGACCGCGAACCCGATCCTGCCGCCCTCCTCAAACGCGAAGGTCTGATTCCGGAAAACTGAGCACCTTCCTCCGAATAAATCGTAATCGGAAGCGTTTTCGTTTTGAGTTCCGGAGATGCTCCGTGTCTCCGTGTCTTCGTGCGAGATTCCGTTATTGTCTCTCACGGAGCCACGGAGCCTCAGTCGTCGTTTCTCGTTTTTTATTCCAAAGCTAACCCTCCGGAGAATTAGGATTGGAAGTGTTTTGTTTTGGGTTCCGGAGATGCTCTGTGTCTCTGTGTCTCCGTGTGAGATTCTGTTATTGTCTCTCACGGAGCCACGGAGCCACGGAGCCTCAGTCGTTATTTTCCGTTTTTTGTTCCAAAGCTAACCCTCCGGAAAATTGGAATCGGAAGCGTTTTCGTTTTGAGTTTCGGAGATGTTCTGTGTCCCAGTGTCTCCGTGCGAGTTTCCGTTATTGTCTCTCACGGAGCCACGGAGCCTCAGTCGTCGTTTTCCGTTTTTTGTTCCAATGCCTAACCCTTTGGAGAAATTGGGATTGGAAGTGTTTTGTTTTGAGTTCCGGAGATGCTCT
>JAZRSB010000025.1:0-44571 GCA_045651325.1 Candidatus Spyradenecus sp. | reverse complement strand
TTTCACGGTGAAAAAATCGAACTGACGGACCTGCCCGGCATTTATTCGCTCGCGGCCACGTCCAAAGACGAACGCGTCGTCATCGACGTCCTCTCCGGACGTCTGGCTAAAAAAGGGACGCCGCGTCCGGACGCCATCGTCTGCGTCGTGGACGTCAACAACCTCCAACGCAATCTCTTTCTCGCGACACAGGTTGCCGAACTCGGCATTCCGATGGTCCTCGTGCTCAACCAAATCGACGTGGCACGCCGTGACGGTCTCAAAGTCAACACGGATTTGTTGCGGGAACGCCTCGGAATTCCCGTCATTTCCGTTTCCGCCCGCCGGGGTGAAGGCATCGACGCGCTCAAGCAGGCCATTGCCGATGTCCTGAAAAACGGTAACAAAATGAAAACCGTTTCCTGGAATGCGGGGACTCGCAAGGCGATTGAAACGCTGCGCAGCGGACTTTCCGAAGAAGTGAGTAAGCGTGTCAGCGACGCCGAGCTCCAACGCGTGATTTTCGATGTCGCGTCTTTGGTCGCCAACCGCCTCAAGGGCGAAGACATCGAACACGTCGGCGAACTTTTGAAAAAAGCACGTGCCTGCATCCGCGATGCGGGCGAAAATCCGCATTCCACGGAAGCACTCCAGCGCTACGCCTTCATCCGGGAAGTGCTTGCGGGCGTCATGCACCGCGGCAAAGGCCGTACGACAGTTACCTCGATTGTCGATAAATTTCTGCTCAACCGCGTTTTCGGCATCCTCTTTTTCCTCGCCGCCATGTGGGGCGTTTTCTGGTGTATCTATGCGCTGGCCTCGTTCCCGATGGACTGGATTGACGGCTGGTTCAGCGCACTCGGCGAAAGCGTCGGCGCCAAGCTGGAAGGCAGCCCGATTTTCCAATCGCTCGTGGTGGACGGCATCATTGCCGGCGTCGGCGGCGTACTCGTCTTCCTCCCGCAAATTCTGATTCTCTTCTTCTTCCTCGGCTTGCTCGAATCGACCGGCTATATGGCGCGAGCGGCGTTTCTGATGGATAAGCTTTTCGGTTGGTGCGGCTTGAACGGGAAGAGCTTTGTCCCGATGCTTTCCGGTTACGCCTGCGGGATCCCCGGCATCATGGGCGCACGCACGATTGAAGATCCGAAAGCACGTTTGGCCACCATCCTCGCCGTTCCGTTTATGAGTTGCGGCGCGCGTATGCCGGTTTACGTCCTGATGTGCGCCCTGCTCGGCCGCATCACGAATCCGACAACGGCGACGCTCGTGTTCATCGGCATGTATTTTGTCGGCATACTCGTCGCCGTACCCGTTTCCTGGTTTTACACGAAATACATCCTGAAATCGAAGACGGCTCCCTTCGTCCTCGAAATGCCGCGCTACCAGCTGCCGCGCTTCCGCGACATCGGCTTGCGCGTCTGGCAAAGCGGCTGGGAGTACACACGCCGTGCGGGAACAATCATTTTCGCCATGTCGGTAATTATCTGGGCGCTCTCCTACTTCCCGCGCAACGAAGCGACGGAAGAACGGGCACGCACGGAATTCGTCGCAGAAACGGCGGCCGCGCAAGGCATCACGATTGCCGAATCGGCAAAGCTCGTCGAGACGGCGGAATCCGCAGAAAACCCGACAGCCGCACAGGCGGAACTCGCCGGCGCGCTCGCCAACAAAATCGACGGCGCTTGGATGGAGGATTCCTACATCGGACGCTTCGGCAAATTCTGCCAGCCGATTTTCGCTCCCTGCGGTTTCGACTGGCGCATCACCGCCGGCGTCATCGGAGCGTTCCCGGCGCGCGAGCTCATCGTTTCCACGCTCGGTATCACCTACAGCCTCGGCGGCGACGTCGATGAAGAAAACGAAGGGCTTTACGAATCGATGGAAAAATCGACGCATGCCGACGGCTCGCCCGTATTCACGATTCCGGTCATCATCGGCATCATGGTATTCTTTGCGCTCTGCGGCCAATGCCTCGCGGAAATCGTCGTTATTGCCCGCGAATCGTCTTGGAAATGGGCGGGTATCGCCTGGGCACAGATGACTTTCCTCGCCTGGCTCGGCGCCGTCCTCTGCTACCGGATCGGCAACCTGTTTTAGACAATAATTAATGATAAATAGCGAGTGGCGCAGGCCTTAGAACCATTCGCCGCTCGCTATTCATTATTCACTCACACAATGCTCGATGTCCTTTTAGTTTCGGTTTTCGTCTTCGGAGCCCTGCTCTACCTCGCAGTGCTCGTCGTCAAAAAAGTCCGTGCCTTGCGCGACCCGAAAGCCGGGGCCGGTTGCTCCTGCGGAACACCGTGCGAAGCCAAACGCCCGCTGTTGCGCGCCGGCTCCAAATCGCGAGCCCCGAACGCCGAATCGGACGATTAAGCGCAATCGCTTACATCCTTAGTCCGGAATGCGGGGCTCGGGATTCGTCACTGCGCGGCCCTAACGTTTCCGGGGAGCTTGGCCGCCGCCGATGATTTCCGACTGTGACGGACGCACGGTCGCAATTTCATCGCCGAGCTGCAAGCCCTGAACGATTTGAATAAAATTCAAGTTGCCGATTCCGATTTCAACCTTACGGCGTTCAAACTGCCCTTCTCCCTTTTTGACAAAAACGTAGCGGACTCCGTCTTCGATAAAGACGGCACTTGCGGGAACACTGACGGCCCCGGTGACGCCCGCTACAAGAATCGAAAGATTGGCACTCGTCCCCGGACGCACCAAAACGCCGCCCGTCGTGAAGTTGACGCGCACGGGGAATTTGTAAAGCGTGGATGTCGCGGAGTCCTGCACGCCGAAAGACGAAAGATAGTTCACCGTTCCCTTAAAGCTCGTCTTCGGCAAGGAGTCGAAGGTCAATTGCGTTTCCGCGCCCAGCGCAATTTTGTTGGCTTCGATTTCGTTCAAATCGGCTTCAACGCGCAGATTACTCATGTCGTTGACCTTCATCAGCGTCGTTCCGTTGGAGAACGATCCGGCACCGGAAATAACGTTGCCGACGTAAACATCCAAGTCGGAAATCATCCCGTCGTGCGGAGCCTTAATTGCCGTTTTGGCGAGTTCGATTCTCGCGTTGTCGAGAGCGGCCTGGGCGATTTCGAGCTGGAGCTTTTTGCTCTCGTAATCGGTAACGGAATCGAGATATTCCTGTTCCGTCGCAAAGTCGCGTTCGAAAAGTTGCTTGATACGCGTCATATCGCGCTCGGCCTTTTCGACATCCAGACGGCGCTGGCGCGTCGTGCGTTCATTCGAATCGACGGTCGTCTGATAGGTCTGCGGATCAATTTCCAAGAGCAAGTCGCCCCGCTTCACCGTCTGTCCGTTTTCGACGAGAATACGGATGATGCGCCCGTTAATCTCGGACTTAATCTCGGTGACGGTCTCGGGCTTGACGAAGCCGGAAACGGTGATGCGCTCTTCGAGATTGCGCCCGGCAACCGAAGTGGTTTCGACGACGGGAAGAGTCGCCTTTCCGGAGCCGCCGACGGCATCGCCGCAAGCGCTAAGCAGGCAGGCCCCGAGGCCGATTCCGGCGGCAATAAGCCATTTTTTAAAAGAGGATTGATTCTGTTTCATTTTAAAATCGTGTTAGAGGGATTAAAGAGCGGAAAACTCGCGCGGAGATGCGGGCGATTCGTTGTCAATTTCGTTCCAGGAGAAGCCGTTTTCCTCCAAAATACGCCCGTCGAGGCGCAGGATTTTGGCCCGGGAAGTCACCATGTCGAGGGCCGCCTGAATCAAATCAAGGCGTGCCGTATCGAGCGAATCCTGTGCGGAAAGGACGTCCGTCATCGTTGCGCGGCCGACGCCGTAGCGTGCAACTTGGCCTTCGTAGGCTTCCTGCTGCATCTCGAGCGCGAGCTTTGCCGAATCGAGACGTTCACGCGCGGATTCCGCGGCACGCCAAGCGGAGCGCGCCTCAAACATCGCATCCTGAAGCGCTTGGGCGACAGCCAACTTCGCGTTGCCGCGGCGCAGCGACGCTTGGCGCAATTCCGCCTGAGCACGCCGGAACCCGATCGGCATCGAAAAACGAATGCCGGCCGACAAATCGTAGCCCGTGCGATCGACGATGCCCGAGACGGACTTCGCCGGAGAGCTTTCGCTTCCCGAAGCCTCTGCGCCCAAAACAAGGTCGAGCACGGGACGGTCGGCATCTTCGGCAACGCGATAGTCGAGTTCGGCCTTTTCGTGTTCCAGTTCCTGAATACGGGCATCGATGTCGAACTCCCGCACCCGAACAATCCAGTCCGCAAAATCGAGATCTTCCCGCGGCACGTCCGCAGAAAGCTTGGCAACGGCATAAGTACCTTCCAGAGCCTCTCCGTATTCACCCAAAAGCTTGCGCAACGCATCATCCCGGTCTTCGACCGATTGGCGCGCCGCCACCAGATTCACGCGGCGGGAAGCCAAATCCGCCTCCGCCTGCAAGACATCTTCCTTCGTCGCATCCTTGAGCGCCCGGCGTTCCTTCGCCTGATTCAAAAGTAGCTCGGCATAGCGCACACTGCTCAGGCGCGCACTGACCAAGGCGTAACTCGCGGAAAGATTCCAATAGGCAATCTCCGCTTCGTAAATCAGATCCAATGTCTGTTTGCGCAGGCTCAAGGCGCTTTGCGCGACATTCTTGCGTGCCTTCACGAGCGGAGCCAAATTGACGGCCTGATCAAAGCCGCTCATAAGCGGTTGGATGATTTCCAAACCGACGGCCGCTCCCGAGTCCGGAGACGCGCCCGCAAGCGTGTTGTAGTTGCGGTTGAAATTCCCGTAAAGCGTTGCTTCGGTCCCGTAGGAGAATCGCTTGGTCAGCTCGGCCCGATTCGTCCAGGACTGCGAAGAAGTCCCCTTCGAGCGTTGTCCCTCCCAATACGGATTCCCGGTATTTCCGTAAATCGACGAAAACGAGAAGCTCGTATCGAACTCCGCTTCCTGGATTTCCGGCGTCGCCTCCACGATCGCCTTGTCGGTACGCGCCACGGCAATGCCGAGATTTTCCCGCAACGCCAAAGGAACGGCTTCCCGCAACGAAAGCGACTTGCCGACGCGGACAATCTTTCGGATGTCTTCGTCGTTCACTTCCTGGACGCGGAGGCGACGGCGTTCCGGAGAAACCTGTTCCGCCGGAGAGTCCGCGGCAACCACCGTTTCCGCAGAAAACACCGGAACCGCTCCCAGCAGAAAGCCGAGCGCGAGCAGTGTCAGATGAGAAAATTGATTCGTTCGCATTTTATTTGTAATAAATAAACGTGTTAGCGGTAAAAATGTTTCGCGAGTCAGGCTGTTTTTGCAGTGTGGAAGCGCGCAATTTCGTCGATGAGCAAACGTGCGATTTCCGTTTTCGGTGCAAGTTCAAAAGCCTTCCGGAAATTCGCATGTCCGAGCAACACCACGGCATTGTCGTCCGCACCGAACGCCCCGACATTCCCGCGTCCGACGAGATTGGCCACAATCAGGTCCAGATTTTTTTCCCGCAGTTTTTTCTGCGCATACGCTTCGATATCCTGCGTTTCCGCAGCAAACCCGACCACGGTCTGACTTGCGGTCTTTCCGGCCGCGAGCGTCTTCAGAATATCCGTCGTCGGCTCGAATTCTACGACCATGCCCTTGCCGTCCTTTTTCCGCTTATGCGCTTCATAATGCTTGGGACGGAAGTCGCAGACGGCGGCGGTCTTGACGAGGATGTCGCAATGCGGGAAACGTTCGCGTGCGGCGGCAAGCATATCGTCGCCGGTGACCACTTTGGTGAGACAGACGCCCGGCGGCGGCGTGAGCGAGACGTTGGCGGAAACGAGTTCCACGTCCCAGCCTTTTTCGCGGGCGGCAGCAGCGATGGCATAGCCCATCTTTCCGCTCGACGGATTGGAAATGTAGCGCACCGGATCAAAAAATTCACGCGTCGCTCCGGCGGTAATCAAAATTTTCATGTGTTAGTCTCCTCCGAAAATATTCCAGGCCCACAGGCTTTCGTAAAGTATCCACAAAAAGCCGAGATAAATCCAAATCAGCAGGATGCGCCCGACCCAGCGCCAGAAAAAGGATTTCGGCGTAAAGTCTTCCGAAAAGGGAGCACCGAAAATGTAGCGGACAAAGCGCTCTCCCGCCGGCGGCTGCGTCTCCTTCCAGGCCTCGGGCAATGCAAGCGCAACGCTCGTATCGGTACGCCCGGCAAGCCTCCGACAAATCCAAGTAAAAAATCGACGAATCAGTTTCACGGTAAAAAGCCGCACGTGCCCCTACTTACACCAAAGCTTGATGGCGTGCTTGGCGTAATCCGCCCAAATCGAGTCCGGATTCAATGCGATCATCTCCTGATAAAGCTTTTTCACTTTCGCGCTGTCGTAGCCCTTGCGGCGCAAATGGCCGACCGCAGCAGCATAGATTTCCTGCTTCTGCCCGGGCGTGTAGGTCTCCCCGCTCGTCAGCGTCTTCAGCTTTTCCAAAGTTTCCTCAATGCTCAAAATCTTCTTCGAGGGATTGTCCTTGTCGTAAGTCGTCTGATCGACAAGCAATTCATAAATATTGAAAACGGCACGGGCCGAAAGCGGCTCTTCGAGCTTCGGGTCGTTTTCCTTAATGATTTTGACGTGGTCTTTCGGCGGGAGAATGCCTTCGATCGTCGCCGCCTGTGCGTAAGCCCGCGCCTTGGCGCGCCCCTTGGCCTTTTCCGCCTGCTGGAGCAATTTGCGCTGCTGCTTGTAGAGTTCGAACTTCGCCTTCATCAGCTCGACGACTTTTTCGACGGACTGCGCGAGTTCGTCCCCGCTGATGACGTAATAATCTCTTCCCGCGTAATCCTGAAGCACGAGCGCGGGAATGCTGCGCACGTTTTTCGTACGTTTAAAGCCCTTTGCCTTGTCGTCGGCGACCTTCTTTTCCTTCTCGCCGGGTCGCTGGTAAATCGGAATCGCCACCAAGTTTGCGCCGCCGCAGGCATTCTTGAGTTTCGGATTCTGCCACTGTTTTTTCAGGAACTGCGAACCTTCTTTTTCCCAGTCCGGGCCGTAAAGGAAGACGACAATGCCGTCGTTCGGATTGCCCTTAATCGCCTGTTCGTAGGTTTTGCGTTCGGAGCCGCCCCAAAGCACGCCCGCACAAATGCCCATCAAACCGAGTGCCAAAATGATGCGTTTCATCGTTATTCCTTCTTGTTGTTGCGGGAATTGCCGCTCGCCCAATCGTTGAAGTTTTTCTCAAACTCGCCCTTGCCCTTGAAATGCTTTTTGCCGAGTTCGACAAACTGCTTCTTTCCGTCGGCGGACAATTGCCCGCTCTGGTAATCCCAAAAGCTCTCCATATCCCAAGTCGCCGGCCCTACCGCATCGATTTTCTCCATAAATTCGGCGTAAACGTCGAGCTTCTCCTTGTCGTTGTTCAACAACGCGAAGAGGTTCGGGTAAACGTATTTCTGCAGCGCCGTCGCCGTCACGTCCGGATATTTCCCCGTAAACGCATCGATGATTTTTTTATTCACGAGCGCCCAATACTTTTTCGGTGCCTTTTGCTCCTTGAGGTAATTGCAGTAGTCAATCCAAACCAAGTAATTCTTCGGTTGAGTCGAAAGCGCCTGGCCGTAGAGCGAGAGCGCCGCCGCCCGTTTTTTATCCGCATAGAAACGCGCCAGAGCCGCCTTGCGGAAAGACTGCTGCGTCCGCTTCTTGTCCGAAAACAGGTCCTGCGCCAAATGGATAAAGGCCCAAGTCCGCCCCTCAAGCAAAGTCCAATGCAAGTCACGCTTGTAAGAAACGGAATTGTTGTCCCGCCAAACGCCGTTCACGCGCACCGCAAACGCGCAGTGCGCGGGCTCTCCCATCGTCACGGCGGGAATCCCGTTGGAAACCGCTCCGGCAACCCCGTAGTGAGAAATCCCGCCGCAAACGGCGCCGACTTCGAGTGCCATCGCCGACATATTCACCTCGCCTTTTTTCGTACTGAAATACGGGCGGAACGGCGCGTAGTAATCGCTGTTGTGAACGCTGTCTCCGGCCTTGTTCCAAAGGCGGTAATCGAGTTGGTGAATGTCGTGCCCGCTCGCGTAGCCTTCCTCCGTGAGCTTGACGTTGTCGCGGGCCCAGCGCATGGAATACTCATTCCCGTAATCGTTATCGCCCTTCCAGCCGCAAACGATGCGCATATCCCAGTAATCCAGCTCGTCAAACAGAGCATTCAGTTTGCCGGCCTCGCGGCTTTCGACGAAGAAATTGTAACGCTTAACGGCGCGGGAAGGCGTATCCAAGCTCCATCCGTGGCGGGAGAACTCCGCCGCCGTCGCCATGGCAATCTTGCGCCGCATCGGGTCCTTCAGCATTTCCTTATCCCGCTTGGCGATTGCCAGAAGCATCTCCAAAAACTTGTCCGCGCGTTCCGGACGCCCCGTATAGAGGTAGCCCTCAAGCCAGTCCAATTCGGACAGAAACTGGAAAAACACGCGGCGATCCGACAGCTTGTCAATCTGCGCCACCACGGCTTCCGCTCCCGCAACCTCCATAAAGTACCAACGCGCCAAAGCCATGCGATTCGCCGGATCCTTCAAAAACGCATCGGTTTCTTTCGCGTTGCGCGCCTTTTCCGCAGGAAGCGCCGAAAAAATCTTCCTTTCAAGCTCCTTGAAAATCGTATTCGCATCCAACCACTCGCGCCCGAGCTGGCTTTCGCCGTTGAGCTCCGGATCAATCTTGATTTCATCCGCCCCGAGCGGGCACGCCGCAAACAAAAGAGGCAGAACAATCGCACGGCAAACACTCCGCGAAAATGGATTACGGGATAACATGCAAGCAAGCCTAACAAAGCCTCCCCGCGATTGCGAGCGGGAAGAAACACTTTTGACGTTTGCGGTCCGCCTGCAACGATAAATTCCTGTTTTTTGAATCGCGGCAAAGCGAGTTAAACTTCAGACTGTTTTCATTTTATCTTTATGGACGTTTTACGAATCAGAGGCGGGAAAGCTTTACACGGCGAAATCACGGTCGGCGGCGCAAAAAATGCGTGCCTCCCGTTGTTGGCGGCGACACTTCTGACGGACGAACCCTGCATCCTGCGTAACGTCCCCGACCTGAGCGATTCGCGCTTCATGATTGAAATTTTGCGTCATCAGGGCGCGACGGTCGAAGCACTCGGCAACAACGCGTGGCGCATTTCCGCCGGCTCGATACAAGCGAAAACGCCTTACGAGCTCGTCCGGAAGATGCGTGCGTCCATCTGCGTCATGGGCGCTTTGGTCGGTCGCCTCCGCCGCGCCGAGATTCCGCTTCCGGGCGGCTGCGTTATCGGACAACGCCCGATCGACCTGCACATCAAAGGCCTGAAAAAGCTCGGTTGCTCCATTGAAAACCACGCGGGAATGATGCATATCGACGCCTCCGCATTACGCGGAGATTACGTTTTTCTCGGCGGGCGCTACGGCAGCACCGTCACGGGGACGGCCAATATTCTCATGGCGGCGGTACTCGCGCCGGGTATCACGCAAATCGACTGCGCGGCCTGCGAACCGGAAGTGCAGGACCTCTGCCGCATGCTTGTCAAAATGGGTGCCAAAATTACCGGTATCGGTTCGCCGATGCTCCGGATCGAAGGCGTCGAAAAACTGCACGGCTGCGAATATTCCGTCATTCCGGACCGCATCGAAGCCGGAACATTTTTGCTCTGCGGCGCCATCACGCGCGGCGATGTCACCGTGCACGGCGCAGTCGCCGAACACCTCGGAGCCTTCCTCGACAAGATGGACGAAGCCGGCATTCCTTTTGAAGTCCTTTCGCCGGACACCATTCGCGTGCGCGGCGACCGGATAAAAGAACTGCGTCCGATTGACATCGTCACCCTCCCGCACCCGGGTTTCCCGACCGACCTGCAGGCGCAGTTTTCGGCGGTGCTGGCGCTGACGCCCGGGCTGAGCATTATCACGGAACGCATTTATCCGAACCGCTTCATGCACGTCCCCGAGTTGCTGCGCATGGGCGCCGATATCGCCATCGAAGGTCCGAGTGCTATCATTAAAGACGTTCCGGCACTCTCGGGCGCACCGGTCATGGCCTCGGACTTGCGCGCCTCCGCCGCCCTCGTCCTCGCCGGGCTCGCCGCCACGGGCGAAACCTGGGTTCAACGCATTTATCACCTCGATCGCGGCTACGAAAAATTCGAAGTCCAATTGACACGTTTGGGTGCGGACATCGAACGCCTCAACCACACCGACATGCCGTCGGAATTTTTGGGAGATTAAACCATGTTGATTACATCCCGCCAGAACCCTCGTATTCTTCGCCTTGTCCGCCTGCGCGAACGTGCCTCCCGGGAACGCGAAGGCGTCTTCCTGCTCGAAGGCCTCCGCGAAATCGAACGCGCCGTCGCAAGCGGAATCCGCGTTACCGAATTTTATTTCTGCCCGGAGCAGATCCGTTCCCGTGCGGCTCAGGCAATCGCGGAAAAAATGCAGGCGCTGCTTCCCGAAGACGCCTGCTTCGAACTTTCGGCAAGCGCATTTGAAAAAATCAGCTATCGCGACAAACCCGAGGGCGTGCTCGCCGTCGCCGCCATGCGCGAACACAGTCTGGAAGCGCTCCCGGCACCGAAAAACGGCGACGCCCCGCTTTACCTCGTCGCCGAATCCATCGAAAAACCCGGCAATCTCGGCGCGCTCCTGCGCACGGCGGATTCCGCAGGTTGCACGGCCCTGATTTGTTGCGGAGCCGGCACGGACATCTACAATCCCAATGCCGTGCGCGCCTCGCAGGGAACCCTTTTCTCCATGCCGCTCGCCGTCGCCCCCGTAGAAGCCGTTTATGCCTGGTTAAAAGAAAAAGGCGTAACGATTTTTGCGACGACACCCGATGCCGAAAAAATTTACTGGAACTGCGATTTCCGCCGCGCGAGCGCCATCCTGCTCGGCACCGAAGCCACCGGGCTTTCGCCGTTCTGGCTGGAAGACGCGGAAGCCAAATCCGTCGTCCCGATCGCCATTCCCCAGCGCGGCATGGCCGACTCGCTCAATGTTTCCATGGCGGCGGGCATCTGCCTCTTCGAAGCCGTACGCCAGCGCGCTCAATAATTTAATACTCAAAATCTATGATTATCCGACCCGACAACCGTGAAGCCGACGAGCTTCGCCCCATCACCTTCCAGCCCGGCATCGCACCGCACGCCGCCGGCTCCGTCCTCGCCTGCTTCGGCAACACCCGCGTCATCTGCGCGGCAACCCTCGAAGAAAAAGTCCCGACTTGGATGCGCATTCAAGGCGTCAAAGGCGGATGGCTCACGGCGGAATATTCCCTCCTGCCCTACTCGACGCTCGACCGCAAGGCACGCGATATTTCCCGCGGAAAACTCGACGGACGCACCGTGGAAATCCAACGCCTCATCGGCCGCTCCCTCCGCGCCGTCCTCAATCTGGAAAAACTCGAAGGCATGACGCTTTGGATCGACTGCGACGTGCTTCAGGCCGACGGCGGAACGCGCACCGCTTCGATTTCCGGAGCCTACGTCGCCGCCAAAATGGCGATTCGCAAATTCATGGAAGCCGGAAAAATCAAGGAAGACCCCTTCACGGACTCCGTCGCCGCCATCAGCGTCGGCATGTACCAGGAGACGCCGATTCTCGACCTGTGCTACATCGAAGATAAGGATGCCGCCGTGGACGCCAATGTCGTCATGACAGGAACGGGCCGCTTCGTCGAACTGCAATCGACGGGCGAAGAAGCCACCTTCTCTCCGGAAGATCTCGCGTCAATGATTGCGCTCGCGAAAAAGGGTATTACGGAAATTTCCGAAATCCAAAAACGCGTTTTGGGTTAAGCCGTAAGATGTCGCAAAATAAGGCGGCGGGCAGCAAGTCCGATGAACGACTTGGCTACCCGCCGCCTTGTTTTTAGAGAGCCGTAACAGCCTTAGCTCAATTTATTTTTATAATCGGCATAACCGAATTTCCGAATGAGTTTGTACTCTCCGGTCTCGGGAATGTAGCTCGCAATTGCCGGCAGACAGATGCCGTTGAAAGTCGTGTTTTTCACCATCGTGTAATGCGACATGTCCAAAAGCGCGAGACGCTGTCCGGGGACGAGCGGCTGCGGGAACGAATAATCGCCGAGCACGTCGCCCGCAAGGCAGGTTCCGCCCGCCAAGCGATAGGTATGCGGGAATTCGCCCGGCATGCCGGCACCGAGAATGTCCGCGCGATACGGCATTTCGAGCGTATCCGGCATATGCGCACTCGCCGAAGTGTCGAGCACGGCAATCGGTACGCCGTTGTTGACGATATCCAAAACCGTGCAGACAAGCACGCCCGTGCGAATCGCCACCGCTTCGCCCGGTTCCAGATAAATTTGGATGTGTTCTCCCCACTTCTTGCGAAACGCGAGGATGGTTTCGCAGAGCAAATCAACATCATAGCTCGGATGCGTAATCCAGTGCCCGCCGCCGAAATTGATCCATTTCATCTGCGGAATAAACTCACCGAATTTTTCTTCGAAATGCGGAATCGTGCGCGCGAGCACGTCAGCGCCCTGCTCGCACATCGTATGCATGTGAAGCCCCTCCAGACCGTCCAAATCGCCGGGGTGAATTTCCGAGCGAATCGTCCCGAGACGCGAGCCCGTCGCACAAGGATTATAAATCTCATGCTCCACCTCCGCATATTGCGGATTAACGCGCATCCCGCAGGAAATCTTGCGCCCGCTCGCCTTTACGACTTCGCGAAAACGCTTCCATTGCGACGGCGAATTAAACGAAATGTGATCGACAAAACCGACCAAGTCGTCCATATCCGCCGGCGGAAATGCGGGCGAATAAACATGGCATTCCCCCGGGAAAAACTCCTTCCCGAGCAAGGCCTCGTGCAAGCCGCTCGCCGTCGTCCCCGCGAGGTACTTTGAAATCAGCGGAAACTCGCTGAACTGCGCAAAACCTTTCAACGCGAGTAAAATCTTCGCCCCCGTACGATCCATGACCGAACGCAGCACACGACAATTTTCTTCGAGCAAGCCGCGGTGAATCAAATGGCACGGCGACGGCACTTGCGACAAATCCAAAGCGGAAAAAGCTTCAATAAAACGATCCTGACTCATGCGGGCATTCTCTCAAAACTCCCCGAACGATTCAAGTGAACTCAAACAAAAAAAGAGACGCGTCCCTTGGCGGAACGCGTCCCTCTTCTTTAAGCTCTAAGCTTTAAACTTTAAGCTTTTTAAACGCTTATTTGCAGCGCGCGATGATTTCGTCGGAAACCGCGAGGAGTTCCGGAGAAGCGTGACCGATCGTGTTTGCGAGGTAATCGGTGTTGGCTTCGGCGAGTTCCTTGACGCGGTTGGCGTCGATTGCCATAACGGCGTCGAATTCTTCCTTGGAGAAGTCAAGACCCGTGAAGTCCATGTCTTCGTAGGACGGAATGTAACCGAACGGAGAATCCTTCGCAGCGGCGGTACCTTCGACGCGGCCGATCATCCATGCGAGGACGCGGGCGTTGTCGCCGTAGCCCGGCCACATGAACTTGCCTTCCGGCGTCTTGCGGAACCAGTTGACGTGGAACACTGCCGGCGTCTTGGCGATTTTCGCCATGGACAGGTAGTGCGCGAAGTAGTCGCCCATGTGGTAGCCGCAGAACGGGAGCATCGCGAACGGGTCGCGGCGGAGAGCGCCGACCTGACCTTCAGCAGCAGCCGTCTGTTCGGAACCGACCGTGGCGCCGAGATAGACACCGTGTGCCCAGTTGTGTGCCTGGAACACGAGCGGGATGTCGTTCATGCGGCGGCCGCCGTAAACGAAAACGTCAACCGGGACGCCTTCCGGGCTCTGCCAATCCGGGTCGATGCACGGGCAGTTAGCCGCCGGAGCAGCGAAGCGGGAGTTCGGGTGCGAGGAGAGTTTGCGCTTGCCGGTCTTTTCGTCGATCATGTCCGGGGTCCAGTCGTTACCCTGCCAGTCGATGAGGTGTGCCGGCGGTTCCTTCGTCATGCCTTCCCACCAGATGTCGCCGTCGTCCGTAAGAGCGACGTTCGTGAAGATGGTGTTCTTGGAGCAGGAGAGGAGCGCGTTCGGGTTCGTGTCCATAGCCGTGCCCGGAGCAACGCCGAAGAAGCCGTTTTCCGGATTGATGGCGCGGAGCTGGCCGGTTGCGTCCGGCTTGATCCAGGCGATGTCGTCACCGACGCAGGTGATTTCCCAGCCCTTTTCGCGAAGTTCCTTCGGCGGGATGAGCATTGCAAAGTTGGTCTTACCGCAGGCAGACGGGAACGCCGCCGTGACATAGTGCTTCTTGCCTTCCGGGGTTTTGACGCCGAGGATGAGCATGTGCTCGGCGAGCCAGCCCTGCTTGCGGGCGAGGTTGGAAGCGATGCGGAGAGCAAAGCACTTCTTGCCGAGGAGAGCGTTTCCTCCGTAACCGGAACCGAACGACCAAATCGTGCTTTCTTCCGGGAAGTGGACAATGTAGGTGTTGTCCGGGTTGCACGGCCATTTCACGTCTTCGACGCCCGGCTTGAGCGGCATACCGACGGAGTGGACGCACGGAACGAAGAAGTCGTCCTTTTCGATGTGGCGGAGCACTTCCGTGGAAACGCGAGCCATGATGCGCATGGAGACAACGACGTACGGGGAGTCCGTGATTTCAACACCGTACTGAGCGATCGGGGAGCCGAGCGGACCCATCGCAAACGGGATGATGTACATCGTGCGGCCTTCCATACAGCCGTCGTAAAGAGCGCGCATTTTTTCCTTCATGACAACCGGATCTTCCCAGTTGTTCGTCGGACCGGCGTTTTCCTTGTCCTTCGAGCAGATCAGCGTGCGCTTTTCAACGCGAGCGACGTCGCGCGGGTCGGAACGATAGAGGTAGCAGCCCGGACGCTTTTCTTCGTTGAGCTTAATCGCCATACCGCTGGCGACCATTTCTCCGAAGAGCTTGTCGGCTTCTTCCTTGCTTCCGTCGCACCACTGCACCTTAGCCGGTTTGCAGAGCGCCACGAATTCATTCACCCAGTTGATGAGTTTTTGATTGGTGGTAGGTGTTTCCATAGGTTTGATAATTTGAATTAAAAGCTTCGCAGAATGTAATGCAGGAACCCCTCCCTGAAAAGCTTTTTCGGCAGATTCCAAGGGAAAATTTGAGAGAAACTGATTTGACGGCAACAAACAAAAAGCCGCCCTTACGGACGGCTTTTAAAGGCTTTCGTATTTGAATGTATCGCCATGGGCGATAGGGAAGCAAACTGCCTTAATTAACTTTGTCTTGATTCCTAAAAGACTGGTTCGATTATGCTTCAAAAGAAAACAAATACAAGCTATTTTCTTCTGCGTTGTTGAATTTTTACATCCCTTAGCCCTGTTTTCCCCAAGCAATGTCTCCCCGCAACCTCACTCTTTCTTTCGATATCGGACATGCCTCTATCGGTTGGGCCGTTTTCCGTACAGCGGACGCGTTCCCCGAAATTCTCGGTACCGGAACCGTGCTTTTTCCGAAAGATTCCTGCCTTGCATCGACGCGTCGGGCATTTCGGCGCTCTCGGAGAAATATTGCCGCACGCCGTTCCCGCGTTGCGCACCTTAAAAATTATCTGAATGCTGTCGGGGTTCTTACCCGTGAACAGCTCGAGGCCAATCCAAATAGTTATCCTTGGTTCCTCGCAGCTCGCGTTTTGGCT
Organism: Candidatus Spyradenecus sp.; assembly: GCA_045651325.1. GTDB lineage: Bacteria > Verrucomicrobiota > Verrucomicrobiia > Opitutales > UBA953 > Spyradosoma. Next base: position 28,975 of record JAZRSB010000025.1, on the reverse strand, counting down.
TCTAACGGCGCCGAAAAACTTTCATGGCAAGAGCTTTGGACCGTCCTCCGCTGGTACGCACATAATCGCGGCTACGACGGAAATGCACTTTGGGCCGGAGATGCCTTGGACGAAGAAGAGTCAATAAGTGAAGATACTCAGAAGGTTGAAGCGGCTCGCGCCCTGATGGAGCGCTACGGAAAGACAACGATGGCAGAAACGTTTTGTGCCGCGCTCGAATTGGATCCGCTCGGAGAAAAGAAAGCATCGCGTATTTATTTCAAGGGGAACAACGCCGCGTTTCCGCGCAATGATGTAGTTGCTGAAGTCCGGAGAATCCTCAACGCACACCTTGATGTCCTTCCCAAACTTGATTCGGCGCTCGTGGATTGTCTAACGCTTTCTGTTCCTGACGAAATCCGTTCGGCTCAAAACCTTCCGACAAGATTTTCAAATCGCGGCGGACTGCTTTTCGGACAATATGTTCCGCGTTTTGATAATCGCATTATCGGGAAATGCCGTATCACGGAAAAAAACGTTCCTCTGAAAAACTGCCGGGAATACCTGCTTTATCGCTGGGGACGTTTGATGAACAATCTCACCGTCTTCGACATCGGCGGCAACGTGCGTGTTTTGCTTCCACGGGAACGCGAAGCGCTTCATGCCAAGATGCAGGAAATCGGCTTCTTTAACAAGAACACCATTAACGCCGCGCTTAAGGAAGTTTCCGGATGCGAACCGGCGAATACGGAAAGTTACTTTCTGACGGAAGAAATGGAGGAAGCACTCGTTCTTGATCCGGTGAAAAAACTCATCGCCTCGAAAATGTATATCAAGGATTTCTGGAAATATTTTTCCGCTCGCGGGAAAAAGATTTTCTCGGCAAAACTGGCTCGCGGCGAAACGCTTCGTCTTTCAAAGTGCATCGAACAAATGCAAGTGTGGGGCGATTGGCAGGAAGAAGCTCAATTTTTTGCCGTCCTTGAAGTCCTGCAAAATACGGAGAACAAAAAGAAATCCGGGAAACGTCGGAATCTTAAAAACCTAAAACTAAAGGCAGATTTCCCGAGCGGTCGGGCAAGCTATTGCCGTGAAATTCTCAAGAAAACTTTCGACGAAGCTCTTGCGGGAATCGATTCGACGAAAGACGGCGGTTGCCTCTACGAGACGGAGGCAATCCGGGAGCGCCTGCTCGGGCGCCTTTCGGAAACGGGAAATTCCGACAACACGGAAACGTGGATTGCGAGCCAGACGAATAACCACATGGTGCGTCATCGTCTTCTGATCTTCTCACGCCTACTTGAAGATATCGTAGAAGAATATGCCGACGGAAATGCGGAAAATATCGGAGATGTCGTCATCGAGGTTATCCGCGAGCTTAAAGAATTTTCCGGAATGAATTCGAAAGAAATCGCGGCAAAGCTGAACGAGAAAAATGCCAATTTTTTGCAGGTGTCAAAGAAGCTCGAAGAAGAAGCACTCGCCGCCGGGATTACGGTAAATGGTTCGCTTATCCGCAAGGCACGTCTTTTGGAAGATCAAAATTTCACCTGCCCCTATACCGGGAAACAAATTTCCTACAATGATCTGTTCGGAAATGCGTTGGATATTGAGCACATTATCCCACGTTCGCTACGCCCGTCCGATGCATTGAGCTCCTGCGTTATGACTTTTCGTGCCGTCAATGATTTGAAAGGTCAACGCACGGCAATGCAATTCATGAAGGAATTTGCAGGGAAAGACGTTCCCGGGTTGAACTTCCAAATCCAACCACTCAAGGATTTTGAGAAATGGGTGGAAAACCACAAAAAACAAAAAATTCGCAAAGGATTTTCCAAAGAAGACCAAATGCGTTGCCGGCGTCGCGCGGAGCTTTTACTGCTCGAAAAATACGATGACAGAAACGCCGATTTTACGGAACGCGATCTCACGCAAACGTCGCATTTGAACAAAATGGCGATTCGCCTCGTGAAACGGAATTTGAATATCAATGCCCGCCATCTTGCAGGAGCGGTTACAGGATTCGTTCGCAAGAATCTCAATATCGACGAATGCCTTGTCGCCGCAGTTCCGCGGATGCAAAAGGCATCTCGTGTCGGCGAAGGCGATAGACGAAAACTGACCAAGTCGGAGATGCGGGAACTCTCTCATTTGCATCACGCGATGGATGCCGTGACGCAAGGGCTGACAGGATTATTCTTCCGGACGGAAGATTGGAAGCTCCTCGTTAAACGCCACCTTACGGAACGGGAACGCCTGATGCTTCGTGCGAAATACGAGCATCTCTTGGATTTTGCCGAGAACGGGAAGTTTGCAATGAAGACGCTTCCGGAAACATTGCTGAAACAAATCTCTGCACGGCTCGGCGAATGCCGCGTCGTACAGCACGTTCCTGCAAAAATGCACGGCATGTCCGTCGAACAGACAACATGGAGTGTTAAAAACCCCGAGGGCGATGCGAACAAAGTTACCCTCTCCCAGCATACAAGCGATTTGAAACAAGGACGCTATGACTCTGCGGGAAAACGATTCGTGAAATCCGGCACAGAAAAGCCGTCTTTGCTCCTCGGTTACAATCCGCCAAGCGGCAAAAACAGCAAGCTGAAATCGCTCAAGGGCGCGGTCAAGATTTGTGAAAATTGGGGTTGTGCTTTAGATCCGGAACCTACGGTTATTCCGCATTTCAAAGTTTTCCCGAAGCTTAGGGAATTGCGGGAACGCAACGGCGGTAAAGCAGTACGTGTATTGCGACGCGGACAACAAATTGAAGTGTTAACAGGAAATTACAAGGGAATTTGGGTGATATTTTCCTTCGCTGATAATGCTCGAAGCGGGGCTCTCGTCGATCTCTGTGCGCCAGACAAAGTTAAACAGCGCGAGAGCGGTGTAAAAGATACAAAAATGCAGGTTGCACTCAAATCGCTCATCGGATCCGGAATTAAAATCCTCAAACCACCTTACACGGGAACGCCGTGTCCTACCATGTAATCACGATTGAAAGTCCGACCGCAGAACTTGACTGCGTTCACGGACAATTCGTCTGCACAAGCGATGCAGGAACGCGGCAGATTCCGCTCGATGATGTCGGCGCCGTCATCGTGTGCTCGTTTTCGGCAAAAATTGAGATGCGGCTTTTAACGGAAGCTGCTAAGCGCGGGATTGGAGTAATCCTTTGTGAAGCATTCAAGCCTGTTTGCATTTCGCTCCCCGCAATCCGAAGCACCGACACACTTTTAACACGCTGTTGGGAACATGCTAATCCCAAGTTTCTCAAAGCACTTTGGCAAAAAACACTGGATGCCAAATGCCACAACCAAGGTGTTTTGGCCTCCGTTTGGGAACCGGACTCCCCCGCCGTTGCCGACATCGAATCCCAAAAATTTCTTCGCTATCGGGCACGTGAAAGCACAGTGAGCCGTTTGTTTTGGAGCGTTTTTCGCAAGCACCTAAACGCCGAAGACTTTCTGCGTTCCCGAGGGAAAGATCTCGTTAATTCTTTCTTAGACTACGGATACTCCGTCTTGCTCGCACGAATCCTTCAGCTTTGTTACGCCTATGGCTTAGACCCGACGTTCGGCATCGGACACGCGACCGCCGAACGTTCTACCCCGCTTGCGTACGATCTCATGGAGCCGTTTCGCCCGCTCGTCGATGCGCGTGTTATGTCGTGGCTGAAAAACCGACCCGATACACTTCCGCCGGAATTGAACAAAGCATTCAAACAACATCTTCTACCGTTTTTGCAGGAAAGAATTCTTTATGCAGGAACGTGCCAGCAGGCGCAGACAGTCATGGAAAACAGTATTCGTTCATTCCGAAAAAGCCTCTTGGAAAACGAAATTGAAAGCTACGACCCGTGGATGGCTATCGATTCAAAATGGGCTGGATGTTAGTTGTTTTCGATTTGCCCGTAATGACTCCGCCTCAACGAAAGCGCGCGACGGACTTTCGCAAGTTTTTGTTAGAACAAGGCTATCTGATGATTCAGTACTCCGTTTATGCTCGCGCTTGTGTTAGCCACAATCGAATGCAGACGCAAATGAGGCGCTTAAAAATGAATATTCCCCCGGAAGGACACGTTCGCGCACTTTATGTCACGCAAGCTCAATGGGAGCGCATGTACATCGTCCATGGACCACCGGGTGCGAATAGCCCGGAATCTTTTCCGGAACAATTGCTATTTTGGTAAAAAAACAGTCTTCCGGCAAAACGCATGTCCTGAACCCAAGTATTTAAGCGGGTTCCAAGACTGCTATTTTGCCGAAAGAACTTTTGGAATCAAGGCAAAGCTACTTGCGAATTTGCGTTTGGTAAAAAGGAATTTTGCCGAAAGAACTTTTGGAATCAAGGCAAAGCAAGAACTTCCATCCGAACTTGTTTTCCACTATTTTGCCGAAAGAACTTTTGGAATCAAGGCAAAGCATTAACACAAGAAAAGAGCCGCCCGCAAACATTTTGCCGAAAGAACTTTTGGAATCAAGGCAAAGCTTCTTTAAAATGTTTTACAACGCGCAACTTATTTTGCCGAAAGAACTTTTGGAATCAAGGCAAAGCCAATCTGCTAATCTTTCCACGATTAAAACATTTTGCCGAAAGAACTTTTGGAATCAAGGCAAAGCAATGGGACATTCAAGCAGGACGCGCTTCTAATTTTGCCGAAAGAACTTTTGGAATCAAGGCAAAGCGGAGGCTTTGCAGGGCGGCTCTTAAAATAAATTTTGCCGAAAGAACTTTTGGAATCAAGGCAAAGCATTTGTGCGAGGCGTGTTCTTTGCATGGGCATTTTGCCGAAAGAACTTTTGGAATCAAGGCAAAGCCGGCGGTTCAGATTCTTTTTCAGCGCGTGGATTTTGCCGAAAGAACTTTTGGAATCAAGGCAAAGCTAAATGTGCCAGATGACACCACCTACAAAAATTTTGCCGAAAGAACTTCTGGAATCAAGGCAAAGTTGAAGTGAAAGGAGCCCCCGCCTTGCGGCGAGGGCTCCGCGTATGGTTGTCTGTCAGGTCTCTTTCGAGAGCGTAAATCGTGTGGGAAGCGGTGCTAAGGTTTTGCCTTCGGAGTTTGTTTCCGTGTGAGAATAAAGTCCGTGCCCGGTAGCGGAATCATATTCGGAGAGTGTCCCCGTGCACTCGTAGCGCGCGGTATCTCCCGGGAAAGCAAAACCGTAGTGCAGCGTGAGAGTTCCGCCTTGGTAAAGGTAAGTTCCGAGGCAATCCTTTCCGGCGCGTTTTCCGACAAAAGATCCGTCTCCCGCAAAGAGGAATTGGTTGTCGCTATTAAAAACCATCCTTCGGCTTTCAAGTTGCTCGGGGAACTTCTTTAAATTTTCCCTTTCCACGGCTTCAGCTTCACGCCCGGTCCCGCCGCATCCGCCGCCAAGAGAGGCAAAGGCGAGGAACAGTAAAATTCCTGATATTGTTTTCTTCATCATTGAATTAATAGGTTTGAGCTTTTTGTTTCAGCGGTACGGCATACAGACTTCCGTCCTCGAGGAGCATCAGCAGCCAAGTTTCTCTCACCTCGCGCTGAGGATTCGGAAGGGCCTGGATCCAGAGCTCGACGGGAGCCCCCTTCTCCCGCCTGAAGTCGCACAAGAGCCAATCCGGATCCAGGCAAAATACGAATCCTTCCTTGTTCAGGGGCACTCCCGGCAAAGGAATTTCCCGTAATTCTCCGGCAGCATCGAGGTAGAGGAAATCCTCTGCCGACGCGACTTCCAGAGACGAAAACTCCGGAATCCCGTCCGACTGTCTGTTGCCCGAAAATACTTGCTCCTGCCGGACTTCCACCGCGATTTCCCGGTTGTCGCATTGGATGAAAATCTTTCCCGAGCGTCGCACATTATTCGGCAATCCGTCCTTCACGTAGAACTCCAAGACATGCTCGCCGGGCACTCCGTGAATTTGTCCGACATAAAGCCAATCCGGGAAGGTACTGATCCGCCAAAACGAGGTGGCTCGAATACGGAGCGGACGTCCGAACCCCGGCTCCGGAGAAAAGGTAAGCGTTTTGACGTCCGTATAAACGGTAAACTTGGTTTTTTGGCGTATCTCTACCCGCGCTCTGCGACGCCCGTCCTCCGCAACAAATGTCACTACCCCCGATCGCACTTGCTCCGAATTATTACGTTCGGGAATCAATTCTACCTTTGTTTTTCCCTCTCCGTTCTGGGGAGTAACGCTCAGCCAGTCCGGTGCTTCTTCGAGTTTCCAGGCGACATTCGCTTCCAATTCCACCTCCCGGCCGCGGTCATCGAAGCTCATCGTAATCTCAGATTCCGAGAGTCTCAAAAAAGGTGTATCGCCGCGTTGGGTTACCCGAAGATATACCTCCGCACCGTCGTCATATCGGAACACAATTGTGGTTTGGCGAGACTCGGTTCCCAAGATTTGCTCCGCCGACAGGACGAGGGTGTCACTTCCGCTCCCGCCTTTCCGTGAAAGCTTTAACCACGTTGCCGAAGCTTCGAGCAGTTCAACCTGCCAGCGGCAATTGGTATCTACCGGTACTTTTACTTCGCTTCCCAAGGAATTGAGTGCGATTGAGGCGGGCACCCGCAGAAACGGCTCTCCGGCTTCCTGGGTAAGCGAAAGACGTGCGAGTTCGCGTCCGCTCTCGTTTTTAAGATAAATGACGGCGCTACGCTCGAGGATGGTTGGATTTGCCGGTATTGACACGATAAGCTTCCGGTTCAGAACAAGCGCATAGACCCAGGATGAGCGGCATTCGACAAGGAGGTTCTCGACATTCGTCGTCAGTTCGATTTCCCGCTTGCCCTGCTCTTTGCCGAAATTCAGCTCACTGGTTTCCAGAACGGCTTTCGGAGCCGCGCCTTCCTGAATCACTTCAATTTCGCGCGTGACGTTGCCGGCTTTGAGGCGGAGCATGGTACTGCGGCGGCTTGCTGAAGGATTCGGATCAGCGGTCAGCGTTAAACCTTTAATGCGCTCTACGGTCGGAGCGGAGAGGCTCAGCCACGAAGCGGATTCTTCCGCGATCCAGGAATCGTTGCTTCCCGTAAACAATTTTTGCGCACCTCCGCTGCTCGGAAGGCTAATCGGAGAGTCTGCTACTCCCAGACTCGGCGTGCTTCCGTCCTGATTTACGAGGAGGCGCAACTGGCGGTTGCCGCTCCTTATGCGAATGACCCCGGAACGGGCGATCCCGGAATTTGTCTTTATCGACACATCTAAACGGGCACTTCCTTCACCGCTTGTCGGATGAACCCGAATCCACTCCGAGGAAGCCTCAAGCTGCCAGGGGTGTGTCGCCGTCAGCTCAACCTGTTTCAGTTCCCGCCCCGAGCGATTAAAGTCCAGGCTATTGTGGTTAATCGATAGAATAGAAAACTCCTCCGGAGCGGCCGGCAGGCTGTCCCCCTCCAAAATCCGGCGGAACGCATAAACGTCCACGCGAAACGAAATCTCCTTTTCCGTCGGCAAAGCACATTTGCCCTCCCAAGGTCCTTCGCAACCACCCTCCGAGCATTCGGACAAAAGCATTTCTCCCGTACAATCTCGGCACTCAGAGCGCAGGCAATCGCCTCCTTTTTCGGCGACGCCCCAAACCAGTCCGGCGACGAGCAGGAGTGAAACGGCTGATAGGACAAAAGCTAATCGTTTGCGAACTTCCATTGCGTTTTAATCTTTACTATTTCTATAGGCGAACAAGGGATTGAGTCCGCACATGTTGCAGATTCACCCCCTTTCCCGTCAACAATATTTTCTCGAATCGGAAATAAAATTTCGGATACGTCGTCTCCGGGGCTTTTCAATTATCGTTTTGCGGGAAGACGAAATCCGCAAAAATCATACGATGATCGCTCGCATAGACGCTTATTCCGTCATACATACGTTGCGCCAGGGCTTCGTCGGCGACCTTCCCGCTGTTTGTGACCTTGAACGCCGCCAAGCCCGGAGAAACGAGAAAGTGGTCGAAGGTGTCTTTTTCATTCGTTTTAAAATGTCGATAGGTCCAGGTTTCACCTCGGGAATCCTTCAGGTTGAGACGTTTCAAAGCAGGTTCCGCCAGAAGGCTGTTTACGGCGTCGCTTTCGGGTGTATCGTTAAAATCGCCCAAGAGCGCACAGAGGGCGCCCCCGCATTCGGCAAGCCTTTCACCCGCTCGTCGGGCTTCGGCAAGGCGTTCGGAAGCGCATTCCGGATCGGCCTCGCTTCTCGAAATTTTGCTTTTCAGGTGAAGCGTAAAAACACGCAAGCGCTGCGTCCCCGCGGCGACTTCAACGCCCAGCAACCCCCGCGACATCAATTCCTCCTCCGGATAGCGAAAAACCGTCTTAAACGGTACGGCGGAAATAATCCCGATACGCCGGCTTTGGTCGCGCGCTTCCAAGCAAACGCGATGAGGGAACTCCAAACCCGTTTCCCGCAGCAAATCCCCGGCAAGCTGGTCCAAATGTGCTTGCCCGCCAATCTCCTGCAAGGCAACGAGGTCGGGCCGAATTGCCGCAAAGAGTTGCCACATCGCCTCGCGTTCGGCAAGCGGTTTGGCCCAACGCCGTTTGTATTTTCCGTCCGCCGTATAACGATTGGTGCTCAGGTAATTCTTACAATTCATCGACGCGATGCGAAGACTTCCCGTAGGTTTCCCGGGAGCCCGGGGAGCGGAAACCTGCAGAATCGTCGGCTCTCCCGAATCGTTGAATCCCCGGGAGAGCAGGCAAAAAAATATTGCGCTCACCGCGAAGGCAAACGCAATAAAGAGATTTTTCAGACGCGGGCGCATCTTTTGTCTTCCGCTATCAGGAACTTAGGGAAGCCACTAAAGTTTGCCCGTCGGCGACGCGGAATTTGCCTTGCGCCACGAAAGAATTTTTTCCGGATTCCCGATCCGTTCCTTCCACCAGAAAAGTATCACCGTCAAGTGTTCCCGAAACGATCAAATCTTCGCCGAACTGCATGGCGCGGTTGAAGTTGATTTGCAATTCCGTGAAGTGAACGAGCTTTCCGATTTTCTTTGCCACCCAATCCAACGCGTACTGGCAGTAATACGAATTGTTCAGATGATCATTCAAGTCGATATGCGAGGCGCGGATGTTGTGAACAACGGGATCCGAGGCATTCTCCGGTGTCGGCAGTTTATCCAGATGCGGGAAAAAGTCCTCGCGGTCGTCGTTGTCCTTGAGACTCAGGCCGAGTGCCGACGACGGCGGACGCGGGCGCATCGCAGGCACTTCCACGCTGAGCCAAAAGCTCGACGCGCATCCGAAGCGCTCGCCGGTCGTTGCCGACGAGAGTACGAACTGGCGCTTAGCGAAGAGGCGATCGACGCCGTTGTGGTAGGTTTCGACGCGAACGGTGTCGTCGTAGCGCGGAGAGCCGTCCAAGCGGATTTTCAGGCGGGAAAGCACCCAAATGAGTTTTTTCTCTCGGATGGCGCTCATGCCGAATCCGAGTTTTTCCGCATGAACGGCAGCGAGATGCTGGAGATAATCGAGCCAAATGTGGCGGCGCAGGGTGCCGTCCGGCGCACACTCGTTCATACGCACCGGAATATCGCAGATCAAAGATTTCGGGGGTTCCATCGGTTTACTTCAAATTTTCGAGAGCCTTCGCAAAAGCCTCAAAATCGTATTCGTAATCGCAGGTCCACTCCAGTTCGATGGCCGTTCCGTTACGGCGTAGAGCGAGACCGGAAACAGACTTCTTCATCAAATCCGCCGCAAGGCGTTGAAACGCCAAGGCGGAACGCAGAGCCTCAAGATCTGCTTCCAGAACGCTGCCCGCTTCGGTATCGGCGATGCTCTTGATTTGAGCTTCGATGAGCGCAACTTGCGTGCGGATCCCGGCACGGTCATCGCTGAATACTTCAAAGGCATTGTCTCCGGCAATTCTTTCCGCGAGAGCATTATAGGTCCCCTCCTGAGCCAGCGACTTCCCGCTGCCTTGCGCCAAGGAAAGCGCGGCGGACGCATCGAAAGCATTGGATGCATAGAGGCCGGTTTTGCCGAGCAACGCATACTTAATCCCGAAGAAGAATGAAGAGTACACGTCCACGCCGTTCATGTTCTGCTTTTGCGCCATCGGGTTGTTGGGGGCAAAAAGCGAAGCAACGGTTCCGTCTTCCAGCAACGCGGTATTGTCTTCGCATTCGAGCTTCAAAAATGCCTGCGGAACGCTCGTAATGTCGCCGCCAATCAGGCCGGCAACATTCTCAAGTTGCGCAAGAGAAAGATAGATATTACGGGCACCGAGGCGGCTTAAGGCATTGAATGTCTTGTCCGGAATTTGAGCTTCCTTAACCCACTCGCCGTCGAATTTCGGCAGTGCGAGCCCCAAGGCGTAATCGGCTCCGGGAAGTGCGTTCGCGAGAGTTGCCAAACGGTTTTTCCCCATCAGGCTCAAGGCTTCGTGATACCAGATCGGCTTTGAAAATTCCATGCGGGCAAACGCATGCGCCGTGTTTCCCGTAGAAGAAATATCGGCAAAAAAAGCGATGCTTTCCGCATTTTCTTTAATCATCTTCGCAAAAGCCTTATCCGTTTTCTTCGCCTTACGGAAATCCTTAATGCCATCGAAATTGAGGAACGCAACCAGATTGTACCCTTCCGAGCCTTTCATCGATTTCTGATAACTTGCGGAATCCTTCAACGCCTTCGCCGGCGGGTTGACGAAAGAGGCTTCGAGGCGATCTAAGGCTTCCCGCGACGGCGCCATCAGCACATCATCGCCGCACAAAGCGATAACGAGCGAAAAACCGTCTTGGCTGTGAGTATAAATCGTCTTATTGCCGGCAAGCTCCTTGGTCCAGGCCTTTTCCGCGGAGTCCCGGGTTTTCGCCCGATCCAGCAGGTTCCCCAAAATCTTCACGTAGGATTCCGCCATCGTCGCCGCAAAAGCAAAATCGGGCATTTTCCCCTCGCCCGCGGCATCGTCCAAGTAGGCAACGAAAGCTGTCGGGGCCGGAGCGACCGAAATCATTTCGGAGACGCATTCCGCGCCGGTTTTCCCGCCGAAGAGGGCTTCGGAAATTGCTTTCAGATCCGGATTCGCGTCGAACAGCTTCTCAAAACGTTGCATTAAAACGGGATTTCCGACGATTGCCGCGTGCACTTTCTTCCAGTCCTCGCGTGCCTGCAGTTCACGTTGTTCTTCCAACGGGATGTATGCGCCGGCGAAAAACGCAACGTCGGCGGGAACGCTCTGCATCAGAGTGTTAAAAGCCTCTTCGGAGGGATCTTTCTTTTGCCCGCAGGCACTCAAAAATACGGAAAGGCCCGAAAGTACGGTTGTGACAATAAGCGATTTAGCTTTCATAACTCTTAAAAAGATAAGCGTTGTTGATAAAAAAAACAAGGCTTGAAGGCAAAACACCTTCAAGCCCTGTTTCCGGAAGCGTTTCCGCTTAGCGCGTGAACTTGCAAACGCCGTCAACGAAGGTTTTCGTGACGAGGTAGTCGTCGCCGAGCAGGACGAAGTCCGCCGCAAAGCCCGGAGCGATTTTTCCGCGGTCGTAAAGACCGAGCGACTGCGCCTGCGTCCAGGAAGTTGCCTTGACGATTTCGCTGAGCGGCAAGCCCGTGATTTCGCGGATGTTGCGGATACCGATCGAGTAGTTGAGGGTCGATCCTGCGAGGTTGCCCGACATGAGGCGCGCTTCGCCGTTCTTGACCATAATCGGCAAGCCGCCGAGCTGCGAGGGGCCATCCGGCAAACCGGAGCAAGCGAGCGAGTCCGTAATCATCATGATGCGTTCCGGCGTCATGACCTTGAATGCGGTCGCGAGCATATCCGGGCAAAGGTGCACCTTGTCGCAAATGACTTCCGCCTTGATGGTGGAATCGAGGAATCCGGAACCGACCAAACCGATTTCGCGGTGGTGAAGCGGCGACATCTGATTGCAGAAGTGCGTGAGGTGTGCGAGGCCGGCAGCCTTAGCCGCCTTGAACTGCGCGTAAGTCGCGGCGCTGTGACCGGCCGAGCAACGAACGCCGAGTGCGGTCGCCTTCGCGATGAAGTCGAGGGCGCCGTCAAGCTCCGGAGCCATCGTGATGACGAGCACGGGAGCAATCTTGTTCAGTTTTTCGACGATTTCGTAGTCCGGGTTCTTCAGGAAGTCCGGATTCTGCGCACCGCACATTTTCGGATTTACGAACGGACCTTCGAGGTGGACACCCGGCACCTTGACCGAACGCGGAGCCTTGCGGTATTCGGCAACGGCGTTCATGACCTTTTCAAGCGTGTCGTAGCCGAGCGTCAGCGTCGTCGGCAACCAGCTCGTCACGCCTTCCTTAATCTTGCAATCCACGATTTTGTGGAGGGCTTCGACCGTACCGTCGCAGGTATCCGCGCCGCCGGCACCGTGCGAGTGAATGTCGATGAAGCCCGGCATGAGCATCTGCCCGCCGGCATCAACGACTTCGTCCGCGGCGGGAACGGGAGCGTCCGCGCCGAGCACCTGTGCGATTTTTCCGTCCTCAACGAGAACGGACCCGCCGACGATATCGACGCCGGGCGAGATGATGTGTGCATTTTTAATCAGTGTTTTCATATTTTTAAATCTCCGATTGGGGTGGTTTAAATTTAGGCCTGAACGGCGGGACGATAAACCGTCGTACTCGCGTACGGACGTCCCGGGACAAGGAGGTTGGCGCGCAGATGTCCCTGATTGATTGCATCGGGAGCGTGCTGGGTTTCGAGTGCAATTCCCGCGTTGTCCTTGTAAGCAACGCCGCCCTTCCCGCGGGCATTCCCGCAAGCGGCTTCGAGCCAGTTCCCGGAATACACCTGCATGCCGGGTTCGGTCGTTTCGACGGTCATCACGCGGCCGTTTTCTTCGCAAACGAGCGTTCCGGCAAGACGGAGCGTTCCCGCCGCGCCGTTGACGATGTAGCAGTGGTCATAACCCTTTGCAAAAGCGAGCTGGCGGGCATTTTTCGCGTGGATGCGTTCTCCGATTTGATGGAAAACGCGGAAGCTGAACGGGCGCAGGCCGTTGACATGCCAGACTTCGCCGGTCGGAATGGCCGTTTCGTCCGTCGGCAGGAAGCGGTCGGCTTCGAGCTTGAGCCATTGATTGAGGACGGTCCCCGAGGCATGTCCCGCGAGATTGAAATAAGCGTGGTTCGTCAGATTAATCGGCGTAGCCTTGTCCGTGCTTGCCGCATAATCAATGCGCACGGCACCGTCTTCGCACAGCGTGTAGGTAACGGCGACGTCAACATTGCCGGGATAACCTTCTTCGCCGTCGGGCGAAGTACGGGAAAAGCGCACGGCCGGTTCGGCCTCGGTGCCGCAGACTTCCGCCTGCCAGACGTAGGCGTTGAAGCCGCGCAAGCCGCCGTGGAGGTGATTCGGACCGTTATTCACGGCGAGGCTGTACTCAACGCCGTCGAGCGTGAACTTTCCGCCGGCAATGCGATTGGCGACACGTCCGCAAACGGCGCCGGCATAGGCCTGTTGTTCGAGGCAAGCCTCCGCGCTGTCAAAGCCGAGAAGCACGTCGTCGAATTTGCCGTCGCGATCGGGTGTCAGCCAGCTGACCCAAGTTGCCCCGAGGTCGGAAAACGAGGCGGAAAACCCTTTCGCGTTCGTTAAGGTAAAAAGAGTTGCGGGAACGCCGTCGGCATTACCGAAAGGTTTGGTCGAAACGTTGTTCATAAATAAGGTGGATTAAATTGTTTTCAAAAAATGCGCCTAACGCAACAACGGAAGCAGGAGGCGGCCGGCCGCCGTCAGGAGAGCACAAAGGTAAAATGCGGCAAACATCCCCGAAAATCCGAGAGCAAAAACGATACGCCCGCTACCCGAGAGCGTTCCTGCGGTATTATTGCGGCGAACGAGTCCGAATACCCAGACGGACAAGGCGCCCGCGACGGCGAGCAAGGTCCACGCCGAAACGCGGTGGCAATCCAAAATCCCGCAAGCCAGCGCATCATGCACGCCGCCCATTTCGACGCGCGTCGCCAGTTCGACGAGCACCGGATGCGCAACGATGCCGGCGGCAATTGCCAAGGCGGGAACGGCGAAAGTAAAAAACGCAGCGAACGCGCAAATCATGCGCGGAAGATTATCTTGGGGCGATACGGATTTTTGCTTATCCATAGGGTTAAAATTTATGCGGAAAAAACGGCTCGGCGCAATTTTATTTCACTGCTTCGTCGGAAGGTCTTTCCGATTTCCCGCCGCGGGAAAATGCCTCCAGATTGGCGCCGCTCGGTTCCTGGAACGGCCGCAGGTTAAATTCCGGCATAATCGCCAGCAGGTGATCGAAAATGTCGCTTTGGATGTTTTCATAAACCGCCCAGCGCGTGTCGTTCGTAAAGACGTAAATTTCCAAAGGCAAGCCGGTCGGCCCCAAACTGAGCTGGCGCACGAGCATCGTCATGTTTTGCGCGATTTTTGAAGAGGCCTTCAGATAGGCGACACAATAGGCGCGGAAAGTTCCGACATTGGTCAGGCGGCGCGCATTGGCGTTGGATGCCTCTTCGCCCACGGGCAGATTCGCCCGCTCTTCCCCGATTTCCTTGAGTTTCCGGTCAAGGTAAGGCCGGAGAATCCGGATTTTTTTCCAATGCTCGATTTCCGCAGGCGTTGCGAAATGGATGGTCTCCATGTCGATATTGATTGCCCGCTTAATGCGGCGCCCGCCGGATTCTTCCATCGCGCGCCAATTCTTAAACGAAGTCGAAATCAGCGAATATGCGGGAATGCTCGAAACGGTATTGTCCCAATTCGAAACTTTAATCGTCGTCAGCGATACATCCTTCACTTCGCCGTCCACATGTAAATCCGGAATCTCAATCCAGTCTTTTTTTCGCACCAAATCGTTGGCGGAAATCATGATTCCCGCGGTAAAGCCCAGAAGGGTGTCGCGGAAAACAAGCATAATGACTGCCATAATTGCCCCCAAGCCGGAGAGGAAGTAAATCGGCGAGCGGTCAAAAATAATCGAAACAATCCAAATCCCGACGCCCAGCCCGCCCAGCAATTTTATTGCCTGAAAAAAGCTTTTAACGGGTACGCCCTTCAATTCTCCGGACTTGTCGCTGATCGAAATCGCCGCATCCACGACGGAAAAAAGTACGCCGCCGACGGCAAACGCGATGTAGAGATGGCTGCCGAGCAGAAAAAGCTTCTCCGCCGTCGGTTCCCCCGCGAAAAAGAGCGGTGTCATCCGCACGCACAAAACGGCGACAATCAAATGCGCCAGGCGGATCGGCAGTTTTTTCTCGCAGAGCTCGTCATCCCAAGTCGTTTTCGTCCGACGGGAAATCAACTCAAGCGCGAGCGTAATCAGGCGGCGCGCACAGGCGGAAATGCCCGAGACGCACAGCAGGAAAAGGCCGGCGCAGAGGATTATCGCCGTCAGCGTCGCCGCAATCGTTGCCGTTTCGCCTTCGAGACCGAATTGCAGAGACAGTTGTTTGAGATACTCAATCAGACGTGCAATCATGCCGCAACTTTAGATAAAAAGCGCTCTCACGGAAATAAAAAACATTCCCGCCGGGGAAGCGGGAATGTTTTGAAAAGCGCAAATCGAGCTTATTGAGCACCGAAGTTGGTAATATTGTCGGCACGGATTTCGGCAAAGTAGTAATCGTTGCCGTCCGGATCCAGATCCGGAACGCCTTCGTCCGCCAAATTGTCGGTAAAGAAATCATCTTCTCCGACCGGATCATTGTATTCCGGACCGGCGGAAATCAAAAGGAAGCTGGCGCCGAACCAATTCTTTCCGAGCTTGCCGCCGGAAATCACGTTGTAGCGGTACTGCCAGGGATTATCCCACGGGTCGAGAATCTTCGTCGCAGACTCCACGTCCTCGTTGTCGAGCGAGAATTCGCTGAGCGCGAGGAACGGACGGGGCTCCGCGTCCGACTTTTTGTCCTCGTCGAAATCAACGAGCTGCATCTTCCCGCCGCGGCGAACGAGGATTTTATCCCCGCGCATCGTATCCATGAGCAATTCTTCCCATTCTTCCTGATCGCCTTCGCCCTCGAGCATCGGATACTCTCCGTAGGTCGATTTAAAATCATTCAGCGCCAACGAAATCTTGTCGCATTGCGTCTTCGCATTCGACGTACGAATGGCATTCTCAACCGGTCCGAGCAGGCCGACGGTAACTGCGGCCAACACGGCAATGACGCCGACAACCACCAAGACTTCAACGAGCGTAAACCCCGAACGTTTCGGGAAAACAGGGAATAAAGCTTTCATGCGAGGCAGAATAATTCACTTCCTGCCGCGTGAAAAGCGGAAATTTTCCCGAGCGTGCACCGGAAGGCAATTCTCCGCAAAGCGCATTCTTCTATTGCGCAAGAAAGGAAATTCCACTAACTATTAGCCCGTTCTTCGTTATGAAAAGCCGTTCTTTTACACAGTCCGATACTCTTAGCGCCAAACGCGGATAAGCTCGCGCGTCTGACCGCAAACCACGGCGGAGCTGAAAACAAGTAACCGCCAACGGCTGCAACCGTTGGCGGTTTGTATTGGAGGTCCCACAGATAATGGAATCCGTAATTGTTGTCCTCATTCTGATATTGCTTCTCTTAGAGTCAATAAAAAAATAGGGCGAAAAGATGCCTCCGTCGGAAAACGGCGGAGGCATACTCCTTTTCAGTTTCCCGTGCGGAAACATCTCTGTAAAGCTCCTGCGCGAAAAGCAAGCGCGTTTGCCGCCGGGCAAAAACGAATCCTGCGCGGACAAAAAAACTTTGCGCCGGGACCGGGAACGGCGTTTAATAGAGCAAAAAATTGATATCGATGAACACTCCCTTCTCTCTGAAAGTTTACGATTCGCTCAACGGCAATTTGCCGCCGCTGACTCCGATTCAGGAAGAAATTCTTCGCTTGAAGAAAGAGCGTAACGCCATTCTTCTGGTTCATAACTACCAAAGCGCGGAAATCCAACGCGTTGCGGACTACGTCGGCGACTCGCTCGGGCTCGCCTACCAGGCGGAAGCGGAAAAGGATGCCGACGTCATCGTCTTCTGCGGCGTCCACTTCATGGCCGAAACGGCGAAGATCGTCAACCCGTCGAAAACGGTGTTGCTTCCCGTGGTCGAAGCGGGTTGCTCGCTTGCGGATTCCTGCGATGCGGCGGAACTCGCGGCCGTCAAAGCCCAAAACCCGAATCTTTACGTCGTCGCCTACATCAATTGCAGCGCGGCGGTCAAGGCACTCGCCGACGTCATCTGCACGAGCGGGAACGCCAAGAAAATCGTCGAAAACGTCCCTGCCGACCGCGAAATTCTTTTTGTTCCCGACCAGAATTTGGGCTCGTGGGTCACGGCGCAAACCGGTCGTAAGATGCGTCTTTGGCCGGGATCGTGCTACGCGCACGTGCTTTTCAGCGTCAAAGAAATCCAACGCGCCCGCGAACAATTCCCGGGAGCGCCGGTGCTCGTCCACCCGGAATGCGTCGAAAGCGTCCGCGCCACGGCGGACATCGTTTGCAGCACGGAAAAGATGGTGACCTTCTGTAAAGAATCGTCGGCCGACACCTTTATCATCGTTACGGAAACGAACATGATTGCGCGCCTGCGTCAGGAAATTCCGAACAAGCAATTCGTCGCCGGTCCGACCGCCACCTGCGCCTGCAACGAATGCATGTTCATGAAGATGAACACGCCGGAAACGCTGCGCGACTGCCTCAAAAACATGTCGCCGGAAATTAAGCTTCCCGAAGACCTGCGCCTCGCCGCCTACACGCCGCTCAAACGCATGCTCGACTGGAGCAAATAATCCTCCGCCCCTTCCCCTGCTCCGATGCTTTCGCGATTCCTCCCCGACGATTACGATTCAAGCGCCGAACTGACTCTGCTCTCCGGCAAAGGCACCTACCCGCGCATCCTCGCGGACAATGCCCGCAAAGCCGGCGTACCCGTCTCGCTCATCGCAATTGAAGGCGAAGTGGACGACGATTTCGTCGCAAGCTTTCCGCCGGAACGCGTCATCACCATCAAACTCGGACAACTCGGGAAATTTCTCAATTCGCTCAAAAAGCTCGGCTCGCGCTACTTTGTCATGTGCGGCCAGGTGGCTCCGAAACGCCTCTTCGGCGGACTCGTGCCCGACCTGAAAGCCGCGCTGATTCTGGCCCGCCTGAAAGAACGCAACGCCCACACGATCTTCGGTGCCGTTTCCGACGAAGCCGCCAAAATCGGCGTCCGCCAACTCGATGCCCGCGCCTTCATGGACGACCAACTCGCCACCGAAGGCACACTCGTCGGCAAAGCAAAACACATCGACGACTTCGCGCTCGAATACGGCATTCGTATCGCCAAGGAATGCGCACGTCTGGACATCGGCCAGGGCGTCGTCGTCTCCGGCGGCACCGTCACCGCCGTCGAAGCCTACGAGGGAACGGACAAAATGTTGCGCCGTTGTGCCGACATTCCGAAAAAGAACCCGCTTTTCGTCAAAACCGTCAAACCCGGCCACGATTACCGCTTCGACGTTCCCTGCTTCGGCATGCGCACGCTCGAATCGCTTGAAACGGGCGGCATCAAAAACGTTGCCCTGCAAACGGACAACGTCGTAATCCTCGAAAAGGAAAAAGTGCTCGCCGAAGCCGCCCGCCTCGGCATCACCATCGTCGGCTATACAATCTGAAAACCATGTCCGCTGCCCTCCCCGCAACCACACCGTCACCGACCCCGGGCTATTGGGTTCACGACCTAAGCCCGTTCATCGTTGAATTTCCGGAAGGATTTTTCCTCGACGGCATCCGCTGGTACGGTTTCGCCTATCTCGCCGGCTTCCTCGTCGGTGCCTGGTTGCTGAGTTTTTATTACAAGCGCGGACGCTCGCCGCTGAATTCCGACCAACAGACCAATTTCCTGCTCGCGTTGGTTATCGGCGTCATCGCCGGCGGCCGTATCGGCTACATGCTTTTCTACGCGCCCGACAAACTGATAAACGACCCGCTTTCGCTTTTCCAAGTCTGGCAAGGCGGCATGGCGAGCCACGGCGGCATGCTCGGCGTTTTAGCGGCCACCTGGTGGACGGCACGTCGTACCCGTTGCGGGTTTCTGCGCCTGTGCGACATCGTCGTCACGCTCGCGCCCGCAGGCCTGCTCTTCGGCCGCATCGCCAACTTCATCAACGGCGAGCTGTGGGGCAAGGAAACCGATGTCGCCTGGGCCGTTATTTTTAAATACAAAACACTCATTTTCGGCAGCATCGAACACACCTCCTATCTGCTCCCGCGCCATCCGTCGCAACTTTACGAAGCCGCACTCGAAGGCCTCCTCCTCCTGATTTGGACACAACTCCGCTTCTGGAAGAAAAAGCCGCTTCCGGCCGGACAACTTGTCGGAGAAGCCGCCCTACTCTACGCCGGCGTCCGCATCTTCTGTGAAATTTTCCGCGAGCCCGACGCCGGAGTCTCCTTCATCCTCGGCATGGCGCGCGGCCAATTCTTCTCTGTACTGCTCGCCCTGCTCGGCGTCGCATTCATCGTTTTCTCCCGCCTGCAAAAAAACAAAGCCTGCGCCGAATAATCATGAAAAATACCGCGCCCGCAGTCTTCCTCCCGCTCGCTTCCGTCGCATTGCTGACGGTCGCCGGGACTCCTGACGCCGCAGCGGCCGGATTCGTGAAAAACGCAGACGTCGGCGGCTACCGCGTCATCGTCGAAGGCGGCGGCGTCGAAGCCCGCAAGGAAATCCAATACGACGCCGACGGCAATGTCATTTACGACTCCCGCGGAATTAATCTTCAAAATCTCAATAAGGGAACCATCGACAACAGCCTGCTCGGCGGCGGCTTGGAACTGAATTTGGATCCGACCGGATCAACGGACGATGCGCCTTTCCTGCAACCGGAAGACGAAGCCAAGGCAGATACACCGGAACAGAAAACTCCGAAAGACGCGGACTCTCCCGCCGAACAAACGGCGACGGAGCCCGCGCCCCAAAAGCCCCGATTCAAATCTCCCTGGACCGTCTCTCCCGAAGTCATTGCCCGCGCCCAAAAAATTCTCGCCGAACGCAAAGCCGCCGAAGCGCGCTCCCGCGCCGGCGAAAAAAAGCGCCCGGAAACCTCCCGCGAAGACGACGGTGACAACAATTCCGACGGTTCGATTTCCGTCGATCCGCGCAACTCACTCGTCACGCAGCCGATGACAAAAGACGGCCGAAAAATGCCGTTCTACCTCACGGGCAGAGGCCACGACGAAGGCGAAGTTGATCCGAGCGCCGGCCTTAAGGACTTCATGCGCATCAACGAGAATTACGGCAACAGCCTCGACCGCGAAAGCTATGACTTGGAGCGCAACGAAGGCTATTCCAATATCATCTCGATGAAAGAGTGGCACTCGAAATTTTCCTCCCTCGGCGCCAAACGCTCGCAACGCTACGAAGGCACGGCCGAACGCTTCTCCGAACGCTTCGACAGCCCGGAAACGCTCGAGCGGAAAATCCTCGATAACTCGCTCATGTGGACGCGCTCCCGCGAGTCGCAAATCACCGTCAACGAATCACTTGCACGCCGACTCGCCGAAAAATACACGGCCGGCTCCAAGAGCGGCAATTACGATGTCCGCCTTCCCGCTCCCGGCGAACGCACCGGACTCTCCATGCAGGACATCAACCGCTACCAATTCCGCCGCTCCCACTCCACGGAATCCGGCCTCCCCGTCGTCCAACCCGCCGGCGGCCTGAAAAATATTTCCCGATAACACCGCAATTCGGCAAACACCCGAGCTGCTCAATATCTTTTAAAAACAAAAAACGTTCCCGCGGTTTCCCGCGGGAACGTTCTTCTTTAAGCCTTAAGCTCTAAGCTCTCTTACGCTGCCGGATTCCAGACGGAAAGGAGCGCTTCGGCGAGGTGCGACGGCGTTTCGGCGACGGCGATGCCGGCGGCCTGGAGCGCGCGAACCTTGTCTTCAGCCGAGGTACCCTTACCGCCGACGACTGCGCCGGCGTGACCCATGCGGCGGCCGGGAGGCGCCGTACGGCCCGCGATGAACGCAGCGACCGGTTTCTTGACGTGTTCCTTGATGTATTCGGCAGCTTCGATTTCGGCCGTACCGCCGATTTCGCCGATCATGAGGATGGCGTCCGTGTCCGGGTCTTCATTGAAGAGCTTGACGACGTCGAGGTGCGTGAGGCCCTGAATCGGGTCACCGCCGATACCGACGCAGGTCGATTGCCCGTAGCCGCGCTGCGTGAGCTGGTACATGCCTTCGTAGGTCAGCGTTCCCGAGCGGGAAAGAATACCGACGCGGCCCGGCTTAGCGATGTAACCCGGCATAATACCGATGTTGCATTCGCCCGGCGTCATGATACCGGGGCAGTTCGGACCGATGAGGCGAACGCCCGGAGCCTGGCGGAGCTTTTCTTTCACGAGCGCCATGTCGCGCACCGGAATACCTTCGGTGATGCAGACGATGGTCTGGATGCCCGCGTCGATCGCTTCCATGATACCTTCAGCCGCGAAAGGCGGCGGAACGAAGATAACGGACGTGTTGGCGCCTTCCTTTTCAACGGCTTCACGAACGGTGTTGAACACCGGCAGGGAGTCGTTGAACTTCTGGCCGCCCTTGCCCGGCGTAACCGCCGCAACGTAGTTCGTGCCGTAAGCAATATTGTTGAGCGCGTGCTTGGAACCGGCCTTACCCGTGATACCCTGTCCGACGACTCGCGTGTTCTTGTTGACGAGAATACTCATTGTCTAAATCTTTCCCTTAAAAATTATTGGTTCGCGGCAACGTAAGCGTTGACTTCGGCAACCGCCTTGCGGGCACCGTCGATGAGGCTGTCTGCCGGCGTAATCTTCAGACCGCTTTCGGCGAGAACCTTCTTGCCTTCTTCGACCTGATTGCCTTCGAGACGCACGACCAGCGGGACTTTGATTTCAACCGTCTTGGCTGCGGCAACGATACCTTCGGCAATCGTGAGACAGCTCATGATGCCGCCGAAGATGTTGACGAGAATGCCCTTGACGTTCGGGTCCTGCGTGATGATGCGGAACGCCGCCGTAACCTGTTCGACCGTAGCGGAACCGCCGACGTCGAGGAAGTTTGCGGGAGAACCGCCGCAGTGCTTGATGATGTCCATCGTGGACATAGCGAGACCGGCACCGTTGACGAGACACGCGATAGAGCCGTCGAGGGCGATGTAGTTGAGGTCGTACTTGCGGGCTTCAACTTCCTTCGGGTCTTCTTCCGTGATGTCGCGGAGCGCTTCGATTTCCGGGTGGCGGAAGAGCGCGTTGTCGTCGAAGGAAACCTTCGCGTCGAGCGCGATGACCTTGCCGTCGTTCGTGGAAACCATCGGGTTGACTTCGACGAGGGAGCAATCCTTCGCGTCGAAAAGTTTGTAGAGGTTCATCACGAGCTTCTTGAACTGCTTCGCTTCGTCGCCTTCAAAGCCGAGAGCGAATGCGAGTTCGCTGGCCTGATACGGGCGCATGCCGATAGCCGGGTCAATCCAAACCTTAGCAATCTTTTCCGGGGTCTTTTCGGCGACTTCTTCGATGTTCATCCCGCCTTCCGTGGAAGCGATGACAACCGGCTTCGAGGTCGCGCGGTCAAGGAGAACGGCGAGGTAGTATTCGTGCTTGATGGAGGAAGCTTCGTTGAAATAGATCGTGCGAACAACGCGACCCGCCGGGCCCGTTTGTTTCGTGACGAGCGTGTTGCCGAGCATGGCTTTCGCCGCAGCAAGCGCGTCTTCCTTAGTCTTCGTCACCTTAACGCCGCCCTGGTAGCCGTCCGTAAACGTACCTTTGCCGCGTCCGCCCGCATGGATTTGGGACTTGACGACATAGAGTTCGCCCGGAATCTGGTCGATTGCCGCAACGAAATCTTCTTCTTTTTGACAAGCAACGCCGAAGGGAACCGGAATGCCGAATTCCGCAAAGAGCTGCTTAGCTTGGTATTCGTGGATATTCATAAAATAACAGAGTTAAAAATGTTGGGAACACACCGCTGCGAGTATCGCCGAGACGTGCTCGTTTTGGCATTCTCGCGCTCTCAGTCGGCGCTTGCAAGCCTGAATTAAAATTTATCTCGGAAAGCCTCCCAAAATGCGAATTTCTTTTCCCGGTTAACGCGAAAACTGGCGGTATTTGATACGGCGCGGCTGAGCGGCATCCTGTCCGAGGCGTTTCCGCAATTCGGCTTCGTAGGACGAATAATTGCCCTCGTGCCAATAAATCTGCGAATCGCCTTCGAATGCGAGAATGTGCGTCGCGACACGGTCAAGAAACCAGCGGTCGTGCGTAATGACGACCGCACATCCCGCAAACGCATTCAAAGCGTCTTCAAGCGCACGAATTGTATTCACGTCGAGGTCATTGGTCGGTTCGTCCAAAAGCAAGACATTCGCCCCGCTTTTAAGCATCCGTGCGAGATGGACGCGGTTGCGCTCGCCGCCGGAAAGCGAACCGACGAGTTTTTGTTGCTCCGCACCCGTGAAACCGAAACGGGCCGCGTACTGACGTGCGGGAACGCGGGCCTTGCCGAGTTCGACAATTTCGTTCCCGTCGGAAATCACCTCCCAGAGTTGCTTGGAATTGTCGAGCGCATCGCGGGATTGGTCAACATAGGCGAGCTTAACGGTCTCGCCGAGCGTGAGCGTTCCCGAATCCGGATGCTCCGCGCCCGTGATCATTTTGAAAAGCGTGGTTTTTCCGGCGCCGTTCGGACCGATAATGCCGACGATCCCGCCGGCGGGAAGCGTGAAATTCACGTTGTCGAGCAAGAGTTTGTTGCCGAAGCCTTTGGTGAGATTTTTGGCAACGAGGACCTTTTCGCCAAGACGCGGACCGGCAGGAATGAAGATTTCCATCGTTTTTTCCTGCTCGCGCTCATCCTGCGCCAACATCGCTTCGTAGGCGCGCAGACGAGCCTTGTTTTTCGCGAGGCGTCCGCTCGGAGACGTTGCGGCCCATTGGCGTTCGCGCTCCATCGTTTTTTGGCGGGCGGAAGCCACTTTTTCTTCGGCAGCAAGGCGCTTTTCCTTTTGTTCGAGCCAAGAGGAATAATTGCCCTTCCACGGGATGCCGTAACCTCGGTCGATTTCCAAAATCCAGCCGGCGACGTTGTCGAGGAAGTAGCGGTCGTGCGTAATGGCAATGACCGTACCCTTGTACTGGTGCAAGTGGCGCTCGAGCCAGTCGATGGTCTCCGCATCGAGGTGGTTGGTCGGTTCGTCGAGCAATAAGATATCCGGTTCTTTTAAGAGGAGCCGGCAAAGCGCGACGCGACGTTTTTCCCCGCCGGAAAGATTTGCGGCAAGCGCATTTTCGTCGGGGCAACGGAGCGCGTCCATCGCCATTTCAATACGGGAATCAAGATCCCACGCCCCGGTCGCATCAAGCTTTTCCTGAATTTCGCCCTGCCGCTCGAGGATTTTTTCCTGTTCGGCGGGATCGTCGGTTTCGCCGAGCTGAATGAATGTTTCATCGTAATCGTCGAGAAGTTTGCGGATTTCCGCGACTCCTTCTTCGACGCATTCGCGCACGGTCTTCGCGGGATCGAGCTGCGGCTCCTGCTCGAGATAGCCGATCGTGTAGCCGGGAACGCAGGAAATATCCCCTTCGTACTGCTTGTCTACACCCGCCATAATCCGCAACAGAGTCGATTTCCCGGAGCCGTTCAAGCCAAGCACGCCGATTTTTGCCCCGTAAAAATACGAAAGCGAAATGTCTTTCAGAATCGGCTTTTTCTCGAACCCCTTCGAAAGCCGCGACATCGTATAAATAACTTTTTCGTTCGCCATGCTCTAATCATTCCCGCGCCCAAACAATTTTTCGAGCCGAAAAACGTCCCGCCGGGAAATCCGCAGGGAACGTCATCCATTCACCGATGAAATCGCCGACAAGATGTAAAACGGTCGTTCCTCTGCATCGTGGGGCCGGGTCCCAAGAGAACCCTTTGAACTCGTTGTACGGATCGCCTGAATAAAGTACCTGTGTGAGACAATTTTGTCTGCATTCTTCCGTCTTCATACCAATTCGAACGAATTGAACATCTGTCCAGTGCTACGCTCTTCCATTAGAAGAGGCTCCAAAATCATCACGAATCGCGCGAATAGCTTTTAAAAGATTGAAATGGTGAAGCAAATCACCAAGCGTCATTAGGGATATTTTCTCGGGAACCCCTAAATACAGCTCACTTAAACTTGTTTTGTACTTAGGATTTTTTCTAAAAAAGCTATCATGCAAAATCTCATAAAGTTCTGGAGGGTGCACGCCATAAGCCTTTGCGATAACGAAAAAATCGTCCTCCGGGAAAAAATAAAAATTCGAGCTTTTAATCACTACTCCAAGCTTAAAAAAAAGAGAAAAGGCCCCGATTACAGAATCACGATTTTGCCACCGTGCACGAAAATCTCCCTTTCTTCGTTTTTTCAATATCTCTTCAACATCCGAACGTAATCTCCAATCTCGCCCCAAGAAGGCAGCCCAGCGCCCTCGTCGAGATTGCGGAGAAGGAAGTAGGTTTCGTGTTATAAATCTAGGGAAGCATATCTGTTTCTTCATAGCCTAAGTCCTTCCACGATAGAAGTTTAACATAGAAATCCACGGCCCTAGAAACGTTGAATATTAATAGACCGTCTTTTTTGTTATAATGTTTGTTTCGGCAACAATAAATCGCACACTCAGTCTCAATTACTGCCATAACATTACCATAAACAAGCATCCCAATTTCTACTGAATACCCGAAATTGAAATTTCTCGGCAAATGCATCGAACAAACCATTCAAATCCCAAACGTTCTTTGCATCGAATTGAAATTCGTGTTTGCCACCGGAAAGTTCAAAATCCCAAAAATCATTTTCCACACAAAGAGTGATCCACGACACTAAATCGTCGCTCGGAGATAAACCTTTTTCAGTTTTAGCATCAAAATCTTCTATTTACATCTCTACCTTAAGTTGTTTTTCAACACCTTGCCGCGCTCAAACATATCAAAAACATCTTCGGTCGTGTTTGGCTCTCGAGGCAGCTTCAAAACCAATTGAGCCTTCCCTCCAACCTGAATGAGAGTCCACAAGAGGCGTTTTCGTTTATCTACCTCCCAGCCGTCAAACTCAAAACGCTCCTCATCAGATAGAAAAGGCGGCAACCCTTTCTCGGTGTGTTTTTTGTCCAACTTGATTTTCTGCCTGACGAGCATAAAGTAATCGCTAGTCTCCGTAGACCCGTAATACCAAAATTTCACATGCTCAGGATTCATGTTTTGATACCAGGGGTTACGAAAAATCGTATCGTAAACCTGAAAACTGTCGCCCGCCACACATGAACATAATAATAACGGGAGAAATATCATAGCCGTTGAGAATACTTTCATTTTGATTTTATTCGTCATTTTAAACTTTCTAAAGGCCTTACATATCCGGAAATTGCAACCTTCCCGGATGAAAAATCAACCTCCCAGCAACAATCCTCCAAAACACCTTGTGCTGCTTGGCGGCAATTAGAAAAAAGGAGATTGTAAGTATTAACGCTAAGCGGATGCTTAGATAAGCAGTCCAGTCGGTCAGCCTCACTTACACATTTACATTTCATTTTTGTCCCGTATTGGAGAGACATATCATCTTCCTTAATTTGCTTTAGAGAATATTCCGTTGCAGTAAACCAATTTAATCCAAGCCCGATCTCTTTCCCATGTTCAGTAGTCCACACGCCAGGAGTTCCTGTAAACAGGTACGTTAATTTTGATGCATCATTTTTTGGGTAAAATCCAATCCCTTTGGGTATTAACGCAATGTAACGCACATTGTCTATAACTGCAGAAAGAAACTCGATATCGCCAGTGCGAATCCAAGCGTGACCAAAATTTCCATCAGCTTGAACATATGTCAACAGCCCAAACTTATCACCTAAAACATATGGATTATTCCTCACAAATGCATAGAGATTCCATCCGCCTTGTTCTTCGATGGAGTCGCGGGAGAGGAAGCGGCCGAGCGAGGGGGAGTAGTGGCGGTAGTTGTAGTAAACAAGGTCGAGTTCGGAATCGTAAACTTCGGACGACCACTGGAAGGGTTGAACAACGCTATTGTCCGATGCGGTGACCGCGCCGAAGGGCGCATAGGAATACGCCGTGCGAATGTAGCCGGCGGGGCCGAAAACTTCGCAGATGTTTTTCGTGAGGTCGTAGCCGCAAGCGAACAAAATCCCAACACTCTCATAAAGAGAAACGCCAAAAACAGTGCGCCTCCCTGTTTCTGTGTTCAAATCCCAAATACCAATAAAATAGCAACTCAATGATAGATCGCTTCGCGTACAAAGATTATGAAAAATAGTGGGCATACCAATAAGCAAATTCATATTTTCCGCAATGATTTCCCTCCGGCACAATCTCAATGCGATATTTTTCAGAAGGTTGCCGAGTCCAAGGGTAAATCGGAAAAATCGGTCTCTTGCGAAAAGCGACAAGGTACCGGTTTAGTTTATTTGACTCATAGCTTTCAATCGAAAGAGAAAACGGGAACTTCCCCTTCCTCAAGCGCTCCTTTGTAATTGCCCAAGACAGTGGAACAAACTCATAAGCCTTCTTTATAACTCCGTTCCCGTTCGATTCTGTCGCGCCAAAATCGACCCGGCTTTCGAATTTTAAATCTCCGTTTTCGTCAAATACACGAACCAGAAATGTGAAATCCCGGCTTTTGAGATCTACGAAATCAAAACATACTCCACGGAAAAAGGGTGTTATATCAAGCTCCCCACCACTTATTTGTTCCGCTTCAATTTTTTCAACTGGAGATGAATATGTCGCCGGAATCAAGCCCCAAAACGGAGGAGACGCAATGTAAGACAAATAGAACAAACATCCCCCAATAGACCCAAGAATAAAAATATCTTTAACACGCATCTACTTTTTCGCTCGAAATTTACACCCGGCAAGTGTTCCTATAGCCCAGTGGCTACAATTAAATTGTAAAACATGATATGGGATATTGTTCCCTGCAGAAATAGCGCTATTTAAACAGCTACTAAATGCACCAATATCGTCATTACATGCATCAAGTACCACTTCTTTTTTCGTAATAAAGTACCCTGCATGATTGCTGGCCATATCGTCAGGAGTTTTTACAATTCCGGGAATTGAAATTAATCTAGGAGAAAGCCTCCTAGGGTAAAAACCCGCAGATTTATTAGGAATAAAGTCTGATTCAATCCATGCATGCTCAAGTAGCCACGAAATATTCCACCTCCCTTTTGCTCTAACATAATAAGCAACTACTTTCCTTCGCTCAAAAAGCTGATGCCGTCCATTCACCCATCGGCAACAATGACTCCTAGAGTCATAGGGAATTCCATTGCAAAGCGGGATACATTTTGAAATCCCTTGCAACTGCGAAGGGGTAAAAAGTCCACTCGCCCAACGCCCTTTATCATCAAAAAATATTTCTGGATTATTCCCGACAAACGCATACAGATTGAGGCCGCCTTGTTCTTCGATGGGGTCGCGGGAGAGGAAGCGGCCGAGCGAAGGCGAGTAGTGGCGGTAGTTGTAGTAAACGAGGTTGAGTTCGGAATCGTAAACTTCGGACGACCATTGGAAGGGTTGGGTAACGTCACCGGAAGCGGAGACCGCGCCGAAGGGCGCGTAGGCATACGCCGTGCGGATATAGCCGGCGGGGCCGAAGACCTCGCAGATGTTTTTCGTCAGGTCGTAGCCGTAGGTGAACCACGTCCCGTCTTTTTGAATCGCGAGCGGACGCGTCGCAACCGGTTGCGACGGATCCCAAGTGACGAACCACAGCGCCGGATGCGCCGAACGCGTTAAATCGAGCGCCGCGATTTGCAAGTAGCCGCGATAGATGTAACGGTGATGCAGCGTCGTTATTCCCGCAACCGTCACCTTCTTTTCGAAGCGGCGGCCTTGCGAGTCGTAAGCACATTCCACGATCGTTTGCGTTGCCGCATTCTCAAAGCGAATCGGACGGTTTTCGGCGCTATAAATGATTGCCCACGTTTCCATAGTCGCCTGAATCTGTGTTTTTATGACGATTAAACCTATTCCGAACAAGTTCATCGTATATACATCGCTCTGCGTCTGTCGTTGAACG
>JAZRSB010000024.1:0-49788 GCA_045651325.1 Candidatus Spyradenecus sp. | reverse complement strand
CCCCCCAAAGTGCCCAATATAAAACCCGGGACCGACATCGGTTATCCACGGAATCTCAATTCCGTAACGGTACATTAACGAATGCAATTTCAGCTTAGCTAAAACGTGAAGCACCTTGCTCTTCCCATAGAAGTACTTCGTAAGTCTCATCCAAAACGTATATTTAAATCCCGGAATAAAAAAATACGCTTTCCCAAACGAACAACGGTAGCGTGCAGCATCGGCTCTTAGGTGTTTCAACAGCTCAGAAAATGAATTATTCATAGCAAATTCCCTAAAACAATTTATACAATCCTGATGAAACTTTCCGCCAAGAGCAGGAGATATCGATAAAACGCATTTCGGCGTGAAGACAAGATATCTTCTGAATATTCCTTGGACTTCTTCCAATTACGATACGCCTGTTTATTGGCAAATTCAATATTTTTAAGTATATGACAAAGCTTATCAGCAAGCGCATTTTCGTCACCTGCGGGAATCAAAACATCCGGATCCAGTAATTCGGGAATTCCGCCCACTCTCGTTCCGATACAGGGTAATCCTTTTGCCATTGCTTCAACCAACGCTCTCGGCAAGCCTTCCGTTCGCGAAACCATTGCAAAAATATCCGCCCTTGCAAGCTCTACATCCACTTGGGATGCAGGTACGTTCCCCTTCCAACAAACCATGTCCGAAATTCCAAGCATTATAGCAAGCTCTTCCATCTCAGCTCTATGCCTACCGTCCCCCAACCAAGTCAAACAGCAACATAGCCCTCGATCTTTCAGAATCTTCAGAGATTTCAATAAAACATCGGGAGCCTTGTACATTTGTTCAAGCGATCCAATAGCCAAAACATTAAAGCATTTCTTATTCTCTAATTTTTTGGCAACACGACTTATTCGACTTTCCGGCAAGACGACATCAGACGCAAAAGTTTCATAACCGCTCCCCATCGGGTAACGCTTCTGCAGAGCCGTTTCCGTCACATACAACGCCGCCGAAGCCCCCTTTACACAAGACCGAAGATTGAACATCCCCCGAAAACGGAAAAAAGCACGAAAAGGAGTTTTTACAGCCCCGGGGGCAAAAACATCCCACGGATCGCCAACAACCTCAACTCCATAGGGAATATTCCGGCGACGCATAATTTTAGCGGCCGTCTCACCAATCATCCCCGGCACTCGGCAAATATACGCCCTCCCCGGAATAATCGTCGCCCCTATTTTTTTTCTCAACGCACGAGCAACCTTCAAATATTGAATCGGCCCGACATAATACGGTAACTCTACAACAGAAACACCTTCTTGAGTTGTTAGGTAATTGGGATTCGCAATCCCGCTCCCACCAACACGCGCGACCACTACAATTTCGTCAAAAACCGCCAAATAGCGCTTCCATAAATCTTTAGGAAATCCACCACGGCTATAAACCAACCCGTCTTCACCTTTAAAAAAACGCTCTTCCGTAAAAAAAACTAATTGCATCCCAAAGCCTTTCTAAATTCTTCAAATCGAGCATTCCCGTCAAAATTTTCCATCGCCCATGCTTGGCAAGTATATTCTTTACGCAATTCCCCCGAGAAATAAAGTTTTTCAAGTGTGTTAACTGCACAATCGACATCACACGGAGGAATCAGTTTCGGAATAAAACTTTCCGGAACAGCCTCTTTCATCGGAGCAATATCAGAGGCGACAATCGGCAATCCGACGACCTCTGCCTCCAAAAGGGAATTGGGCTGCCCTTCCGTGACCGAAGGGAAATAAAAAACATCCATCAAATACAGCAATCGCGGCACATCATTCCGGTAGCCGGGCATAATAACTCTCCCTTCTAACCCCTCCTGCTTAACCCGATGAGCATAAGCAGCATCAACATCGAGCCCCACCAAAAAGAAATAAATATCGGGATATTTCTTACAAAGCCGAACCGCCACCTCGATAATAGTATCGTGATTCTTGGCTCTATTATATCGCCCAGTATGACCAACCACAAAAGCGCTTTCCGGAATTCCGAATTCTGCCCGCAAAGAAGCCTTATCAGACTTAGCTCCCAATAAATTCCGAACATCTACGCCATTATAAATCACTTGGAATTTCGGATTATTCCGCCAGATGCCCGGGTAAAAATAGTCCAAAGCCGCCTTTGAATTTGAGACAATTCTCGTCGCACAACGGAATGTCAATTGCTTTACGAGATAGTTGTAAACCCTACGAAATAATGTCGGCTTGAAGTGATCCTCTGCACCACGATATTGTGCAATACGAACTTTCACTCCCGCAAGTTCTGCTAAGAGCAAGGGAATCCCTGCGAAATTACCGGTAAAATCGCATATCGTCGAAATGTGATTCTCTCTAATAAAACGATAAAATCGCCAATAAGCCCATAAAGATGTATAGCCCAAACTCCAAGCAACTAAAGTAGTACCTACACTTTGAAAACTCTTATAAAGGCTTCCAAATCTCCCTGCTTTACAAAAAACAACACTGTTCCCTGGGTGCTTTTTCAAGAAGCGAAGCAAATAAGTTTCCGCTCCCCCTTGGTTAAGTTCTGTTAACAGAAAGAGTTTTTGCGCCAACAAATTTTTCATAAACAAAAAGAATGATGAAAAGCCAAACTGCAGATTTAAATTCAAGCATTACAGAAGACCGGGGGATATAAATCGCCTTAACGGTATATACAAAAATAAATGAAGTGAAAAGTAATGAGGGCAAATAGGGAGACCATAAATTGACATCAAATCTTCGTGTCCAAAAACCCAAAATAAACATTCCCAGTGCAACTCCTCCAATGCCCAAATCGAGATACAGATCCGCAACACAAGTTGTTCCGTCTCCATAACTAGGATTATCTCCTTGATTGACCCATGTTATAAAATTTGCGGAGCCTCCATACTGGTATTTAGGCGGAAGAATCCCCACCAATTGTAGCCATCGTGACCCTGTTGGAATAGAAGCACAAATTTCCTTCATAAAAAAACGTCCTCCCATATAGCCATGCTGAGAAGGAACATAATCGACCGCGTAATGCAAGCAGCGAACAGAGCCTGCGAGTTCAAGCGTCTGAGGCAATACACTTTCAACACTACGTTCGGCCTCTAAGGCCATTAAAACCTTGTCACCGAAGCTTACCCCTGGGCCAAAGCTACGAGCAACGCCCAAAAGTGTGAGCACAAAGGCAGCAACGAACACCAGAAGACAAAACTTCACTCTCGATATTTTCAAGCTCCGGTGAAATAAAAATGCAATAAAATAGAAGAGACCTGTAGCAATAAGCGGACCTCTATCCCCTGAAAGCATAATGAGAATCGTGAATGCTCCAAGTAAAAGATTATACCAGCCTAAGCTTGAGACAAATCGAGCAAAAGAAAGCTTAACCCCCTGAATTCGCAAATTACGTGCATGTAGCAAAGGAACTGCATAAAGAGACATTTCAAAAATTAGTGTGGTGTATGTTGAAAAAGCCCCTGTTTCTATTTCTGAGGCCCTTCCATACCCTCCCATAAAAAAGTAAGCAGTTCCAACAGAAAATACCCATATAGGCAACATAAATGTTGCAAAAAGGATTAAAGGTGACAAGGGAACAATACATCTTTTAGAAACTGGAGACACCACACGGCCCTTCGAAACAAAATAGCCCATTATAAATGTTGAGAGCCCGATTAACGAAATCCATGCACATCTACAAATGATATTGGAATCAACAATAAGAAACCGATCGTCCAGAGACACGTTCCCTAGGAGAATATCAATATAACACTGAAAATGCACGATAATATAGCCAACTAGAAATAGTACACTACTCTTTAATGCCTGCCCTCTCAACCATGGATATTCCTCCTTGGAAAATACATATAAAGCAACCAACGCTCCACTCAAGATCAGTATCAACGTCAGCGTACTTCCGCTATATTCCTTAGAAGAAAAAGAATACCCCAACAACGCAATTAAAAAAACTAATACCGCACCAACACACGGAATAAACCTAGCAGAACTCATCACAAACAACCTTTCTTTACGAGCAGAGAATCAACGTCTCCTGACAACAACCTCCTTTTTTTATCTTCGTAAGTCATAGATTTTGTATTCACGTTAGAACAAAGAACTTTTCTCTTGTAGTCGCAAAAAGTTTGAACAATTCTAGCTGGATTTCCTGCTACCACGCACCCAGACGGAACGCTTTTTGTGACTACAGCCCCAGCCCCTACAACGACATCATCGCCAATGGTTACACCAGGAAGAACAAACACGCCATTTCCAAGATAAATATTGTTGCCAAGCTTAATTTTTCCAAAGAAATCCACATTAGGAAACTCCTCTCTCAACACCCAAGAACCTCCATGTGTAAAGAAACGGCATCCAGCCGTTATCTGCACGTGATCCCCAATTTCAATCAGATATGGCTCAGTCCCCCAAAATCGGGTACCGATACTGCAATTCTTTCCAATTTTAACCCCGATCTTCCGTGCATACTCCTCGTCAGAGAGGAAAAAATTTCCAATCCTTCTAAAAGAAGAAAAAAGCAACATAAGCAATCGTCTCATCTTCTGCCGATCTAAAAAGTTTTATCTAGCCCCGATTAAAGAAAGAAATTTACTCTTAATCCCCCACCGGACCATAAGGAGATTAAAGATGAATCTCTTTATAGGAGTATTCTTATTAAGAACATCACCGCAAAACACACGATAAACCGTATGAAAATACCAATAAATTATTTTTTGGGAAAGAGAAAGATACGGCAACCTTTCCTGTTTAGCCCACTCATGCATATTAAAAAAATACTTCTCGTTGAACAGTCTTGCACGCGGTAATAGGATCGTAACAGACCTTCGATAAAACACTGTAACACAATCTAAGAAATAAATTCTCGCTCCCTCTCCTGCCAATTTTATCCACATAGGATAGTCTTCCGCCATCAACGTTTCGTCGTAGCCACCAACCCTCCGCAACAACTCAACCCTAACAAATACAGAAGGTGCAAGAACTTGATTTTTAACAGCAAGCATCATGCGCTGATCTTGCGCCCTCGCTAGAAAAAATGCGTCATTGCGACCAACAACAACTTTAAAGTTTCGCTTATCGAATACATCAACAAAAATCTGCATCTTCGAGGCAATAATCTCTGCTTCCGGATTTTCTTTTACAAAATTGATGAAATTTTCGACACAATCAGGTGCAAGGATATCGTCTCCGGCGATTCCTTTTATCCATTCACCTCTCGAAGCTCTCAGGCGACGATTGCAATTAGCGGGAATACCCGTGTTTTTCTCAACAGTAAGGATTTCGCAACAGACAAAGCGGTCTTTGTTTTTCTCAATCCATTCCCGGCACAACTCGACCGTATTATCCGTCGAACAATCATCGCTGATAATCAACTCGATATTTTGATACGTCTGAGCTTTTGCGCTCTCTAACGTTTCCAAAACATATTTGGCGGAATTGTAGGTCAACACGCCAACCGTCACTAAAGGATTATAATCTGCGTCCATTTTATCGCCCCGTTAATTTTCGTTTAAATTTCGACCCGATTGCTTTGAGATCCATTCGTTTATTTAACTCAAAAAGGGCGTAGCCCCCTGCCAGCAAAAAAGCAATTCCTCCAGAAAAATACGCGACCGGGAATCCCCAAATGATTGCGGGAACAAACGCGACTAAAAGAATTCCAGTACTAATACCTGTTACAATCACAAGTTCCCGCGAAAATCCGAATTCATATTTCTTCCGGCATACAAAGTACATCAAAGCCGTATACACAGCATAAATGACAACAAACGCCATCCCGATTCCGACTAATCCAAAATAGTAATACCCTAAAAGGTATGCTGGCACGGAAACAAATTTGATTCCGACTTCCGTACAGAGAAACACCGTAGAATCACCCTTTGCCAAAACGATGAAGCCCAAACTCCACGAAACGACCTTCAGAAGCATTCCTGCCAACATCCAAGAAACGAAAGGAATAATCGGCATAAAGTCGCTCGTAAAAAGAATCCAAACAGCCAAGGGTAACACCCCCATGAAAAGCACCATTGCAGGAGCCAAAATCAGCACGGCGATTTCTGCTTGCTGATTAGCATACAAGCGAATCTTGGCATTGTCATCACGCACACCGGAAAGTCTCGGAAGATAGTCCGCACCCATCGCAGAAAAAACCATGCCGACATACTGATTGGTCATTCCCCATCCGGCGGCATAAAGCCCGACTTCCTCCAACCCACCGACATAGCGCACGAAGATATAAATCCCCCAGCCGGCAAGTTGTGTCACCATCCCGGAAACCGTAATCAAAACGCCGAGTTTTGCCATCCCGATACCAAGCGAAAAACTTTCCCGCCAAGACAGTGTAATCTCTTTCAAAATTATTTTTCGGGAATACCACCAAGAAATAAGTAACGAAACCAAAGATCCGCCAAGGATTGCAGGCACAATGCCTTGAACCCCGTAAATCCAGTAAAGCGGAACGGCAATCGCCAAACTCAGGACACCGCCAATAATGCTCACCAACGCCATTTCCTTCATTTTGCGCATTCCGCGCAAAAGCCCACTTTGCCCGCCGGAAATTGCCGAGAAAAACACCATCAAGGAAAGAACGCCAAATCTCCAGGTGTAATCCTTGGTCCCGAAACTCCACACGCTCAGCCACGGGGACAGACAAAGTGTCACCAGCGCGCCCAATACTCCCGTAAACCACACCCACCGCCGAAATGCCAAAATCGTTTTTGCAATTCCTGCCGCATCGCCCTGCTCGTTCGCATGAGCAATATCGCGAACCGCACTAAACGGAATTCCTAAGCTTGAGATTGAACTAATCAACGACAACGGTGAAGTAAACAGCCCATTCATACCTACGCCAACCGTTCCCAAAAACACGGCAGCAAGTTTAGAACGCACAATGCCGATTAAAATCGTAAATGCCTGTGCGCCGCCAAAAATGCTCGTCGCCTTGAAAACCTGACGGTAGGAAGACTGTTTCTCGACCGGATAACTCACACTAACAGAACTTATTGACAAGACTCACAACGGTTCGAATTTCTTCTTCCGCCATAACGGGAGACATCGGGAGGGAAAGCTCTTCCGCATGGATTTTTTCCGTAATAGGGAATGAAAGATGATTCCATTCCTTGTAGCATTCTTGCTTGTGGGGAGGAATCGGGTAGTGGATAAGCGTTTGGACGCCGTTCTCCGCAAGGAAGTTTTGGAGCTCGTCCCGACGTGTGCAGAAAATCGGGAAAAGGTGGAAAACATGGGAGTTCCAATCCTCAAGAGCGGGAACGCGAATTGCCGGATTTTTGATGTTTTCAATGTAATATTTCGCAACAGCTTTGCGTGCAGCAGTATCTTCATCGAGATGTGCAAGCTTCACATCAAGAATCGCCGCTTGGATTTCGTCGAGACGACTATTGCGACCGCAATATTTGAAAACATATTTTTTTGATGATCCGTAATTGGCAAGCGAGCGAATGGTGTCGGCAAGCACGGGATCGTTTGTCGTTACCGCTCCGCCGTCGCCGAATGCTCCGAGATTTTTTCCCGGGTAAAAACTATGTCCGGCAGCATCCCCAAGATTCCCGGTTTTCAGGCCGTTGAAAAGGCATCCGTGCGCTTGGGCGTTGTCTTCGATGAGTTTAAGTCCTCGGGAACGGCAAATTTCGCCGATTTTTTCCGTGTAGGCGCAGCGCCCGTAAAGGTGAACGATGCAAATTGCCTTCGTTTTCGGCGTGAGCGCGGCTTCGATTTTCGAATCGTCGATTTGAAGCGTGGCTTCGTCAGGTTCGACAAGCACGGGAACAAGGCTGTTTTCCGTAATGGCAAGAATCGTCGCAATGTAGGTGTTAGCGGGAACGATAACTTCGTCTCCGGGCTTCATCACGCCGAGTTCAATGAAGGCGCGGAAAATCCAAATCAACGCATCCAAACCATTCGCACAGCCAATGCAATGCTTAGAGCCGATGTAGTTCGCATAATTCGCTTCGAAACGTTCGTTTTCTTTCCCTTGGAGATACCACCCGGAATCAATTACGCGTACGGCGGCAGCATGAATTTCGTCGGCATACTTCGCCGTAATTTTTTGCAAATCAAGAAATTTAACCATGGGGATTTAATCTTCTCTAACACGTTTTAAAAATTTTGCCGGAATCCCGATGTGGATTTCATAGTCGGGAATATCTCGCGTTACGACACTTCCCGCCCCTGCGACCGCAAAATTTCCGATTTTCCGTTTTTCAATAACACGAGCACCTAAAGTTACATCCGAGCACAGCCCGATCGAAATATAAGAACTTGTAATTGATCCGACGGAAAAGTGGCAAAGCGGTCCGACCACCGTGTTATGCCCAATCAGAGAATTAGACATCATAAGAGAACATTTCCCTATCGTTGATTGAGGTCCTACATAACAATTGGACATGACAAAGACTCCGGGCTCAAGGATTGCACTCTCCGCAACAAACGCACTCCGGTGGACAATCGTTGCTAACCGATTATCAGGAAGAGCAACTTTTCGGAATACTTTTTCCGTTAGTACGTTTCGTCCAATCATGTGAATCCCCCACATGAAATAATATTCCGAATTTTCAAGAAGCGTGGAAACATCTCCGGTTCCTCCGAGGACAGGATATCC
The DNA here is from genome assembly GCA_045651325.1 of Candidatus Spyradenecus sp. Taxonomy (GTDB): domain Bacteria; phylum Verrucomicrobiota; class Verrucomicrobiia; order Opitutales; family UBA953; genus Spyradosoma. The sequence continues at coordinate 41,190 of JAZRSB010000024.1, read as the reverse complement.
GCAAACTTCTCGCTCATAATCATTCACAAATCCGGCAACCTCCCATTCGTCATCGGAGAATCGGCGACGATTATCTTCAATACAAGAGGCGATGACACCTCCATTGCCTTCTCCTCCAATAATAACAACTTTCTTGGACATGATTTATTCCTTTCTCTGAATTTTACGATGCTTTTCCAAAATGCCTTGGGCCATTTTAACCATCGGTGGACCAATAAATTTATTCCCCTTAAGAGCGACACCTTTTCCGTCACGTTTTGCTTCTTCTGCCAAAAACAGCATTTCTTCCGCCCATTTAATTTCCTCGTCACCCGGAGAATAATACTGATGCACCAAAGGAAGCTCTTTGGGATTGAGAACAAGCATACCTTCAAAACCTAACTTTTTGGAAAGAATTAGATTTTTTTCCAAATCTTCAAGGTCGTGTACCTTAATGTGTACGGTATCAATCGGAAGCACCCCGCAAGCCCGCGCACCAATTGCAATGGTCGAGCGTGCGACAAAAATACTTTCCCCTTTGTCATCATGCTTCCCTTGCAAATCTGTCACATAATCTTCACAACCGAAAGCAACCGCTACAACACGCGTACATGCCTTACAGATTTCTTGAATATTAGCAACTGCCCCTGCGGTTTCAATAAGCGGAATAAGCTTAAATGTTCCGATAGGAATTCCCTTTTCCGCCTCGACGGTTTCTAGCAACTTTCCGATGAAATAAATATCTTCTCCCTTGGTCGCTTTCGGGTACATAAACCCAGTAATACCATCAATCGTCAGTTGCGTTACGTCGCGCAACAATTCGCCACTTTCTCTGTCGTTAATGCGCGGATAAATTGCCCGACCCTTAAATGCTCCGGATGAAATATATTTCACAATATTATCACGGGCAATTTGTTTGTTATCTCTCGGCTGAACAGAGTCCTCAATGTCGAATAATAAAACATCAGCGTCAGACCGTGCGGCACTGTTCATAAGGCGCTCATTGTGAGCGGGAACAAACATTAATGAACGGAATAAGTGATCCATTTTTCTAATTCTCAGTAAATTCTTTCTTAACTAAAACGTTTCGACGGAAACTGATGACAGGAACGCCCTTTTGATTATATCCCACCGTTTCCACATAAATGATTCCTCGATCAGGCTTTGATACAGATTCTCGCTTAGAAATAATTTTTGTTTTCGCGTAAATCGTATCACCAATAAATACGGGGGCTAAATGTCGAACATTTTCATAACCGAGATTTGCGATTGCCTTCCCGCTAATGTCCGGAACCGTTATTCCAACAACAAGAGAAAACACCAATGTTCCAACGACTAAAATCTTCCCGTGCTGGTTTTTGTGCGCATAGTCCAAATTCGTATGAACAGGATGGTGATTCATTGTCAGTAAGCTGAAAAAATTATTATCGCTTTCGAAAATTGTCTTTGAAAGCGAATGAATAATTTCTTCGCCTTCCTCAAAGTCTTCGAAAAATTTTCCTAAAGGACTGGGTTGCATAATCAATTATTGTTGTTCGATGGTTTTCTGAAATTCTTCGTAGTTACGAATGTATTCTTTCGCATCATACTTTTCACTGGAGAGGACAAGTAAAACAGTATCATCAGCAAAATCATACATTTCCTTCCAAGTCATCTTCCCAAGCCAAAGCGCCTTGGACGGAGAATCTAACAGAACGGAATCCTTTATGTTTCCGTCAGAAAATTCCACACGACATGATCCGTGCAATGCGACAAAAAGAAATTCTGAATTACGATTGGCGTGGCATCCGCGTCGTGCTTCGCCTTGTGTTCCGAAAATGTAAAATGCTCGCTTAACCTCGAACGGGCAATTTACACCTTTTTCAATCGCGACTAATTTGCCGCGATCATCGCCGTTGACGTGTAAATCTATGAGTTTGTGTTTCATCGTCCGAAATACATTTTTTCGTAATATTTTTCGTACTCGCCGGAAGTGACGGAATCGAGCCATGCCTGGTTGTCAAGATACCAGCGAACGGTTTTTTCGATACCTTCTTCAAACTGCAGAGACGGTTCCCAGCCCAGCTCCTTCTGCAACTTCGTCGAATCGATTGCGTAGCGCAAATCGTGTCCGGCACGATCGGTAACGTAAGTGATGAGTTTTTCCGATGCCCCCGCAGGATTGCCGAGCAAACGGTCAACAGTAGCAACAACCACCTTAATCAGGTCGATATTTTTCCATTCATTAAAGCCGCCGATGTTGTAAGTATCGGCAATTTTCCCGCGATGGAAAATAATATCGATTGCCCGAGCATGATCCTCAACAAAGAGCCAGTCACGGACGTTTTCACCTTTGCCGTAAACGGGAAGCGCTTTGCCGTGGCGAATGTTGTTAATGAAAAGCGGAATGAGTTTTTCCGGAAACTGATACGGGCCGTAGTTGTTCGAGCAATTCGTAACGAGTGTCGGCAACCCGTAAGTGTCGTGGAAAGCACGAACAAAGTGGTCACTACTTGCCTTACTTGCCGAATACGGTGAATGCGGGTTGTATTTCGTATCCTCGTAGAAAAAGTCTTTCCCGTAGGCGAGGTGATGTTCGGAAGACGATGCCGTTGTCGTGAATGGCGGTTCGATGCCTTCCGGGTGTGTCAGCTCGAGTGCGCCGTAAACTTCGTCTGTCGAAATGTGATAAAAAAGCTTTCCTGCAAAATCGCCGTCCCAGCATTCCCGTGCAGCTTGGAGCAACGAAAGCGTTCCGAGAACGTTTGTACGAGCGAACGTAAACGGATCTTTGATAGAGCGATCAACGTGTGATTCCGCCGCAAGGTGAATAACGCCGTCAATGGCATATTCTGAAAAAATCTCACGTATGCGCTCAAGATCGCAAATGTCCGCGCGCACAAAAACGTAATTGGGACTATTCTCGACATCGGAGAGATTTGCGAGGTTTCCGGCATAGGTCAATTTGTCGAGATTGACGATACGGTATTCCGGATATTTTTTGACAAAAAGGCGAACGACATGTGAGCCGATAAAACCTGCCCCGCCAGTGATAAGAATGTTACGTTTGAACTCCATTGTTTCCCCTTAACGTATTTTGCCTTCAGCAAGTTTGATGAGATACTGCCCGTAGCCGTTTTTCTTCATCGGCTCTGCAAGTCGTAGCAAATCCGCCGAAGAAATCCATTTTTTACGCCATGCAATTTCTTCAAGGCAGGAAATGCGCATTCCTTGGCGCTTCTGCAAAACCTCAACAAATGTCCCTGCTTCCTGAAGCGATTCATGTGTTCCTGTATCCAGCCATGCGAACCCGCGCCCAAGCTGAACAGCGCAAAGCGTTCCGGCTGCAAGATACTGCTGATTAACCGATGTGATTTCTAACTCTCCGCGTGCCGACGGCTTTACATTTTTCGCAATCTCGACAACACTGTTCGGATAGAAATAAAGTCCGGTAACGGCAAAATTCGATTTCGGATTAGTCGGTTTTTCTTCGATACTAAGTGCCTTTCCGGAATCATCGAAATCAACTACCCCATAGCGTTCCGGATCCGTAACGTAGTAGCCAAATACCGTAGCCAAATTATCGGATTCCGCATTCTCAACAGCAGTCTCAAGAATTCTCGGAAAACCCTGCCCATAGAAAATATTGTCTCCAAGCACGAGTGCGACACTATCGGAACCGATAAATTCTTCCCCGATGATAAACGCTTGGGCAAGGCCGTCCGGAGAGGGTTGCTCTGCGTATTCAAAACGCACGCCGTAGTCACTCCCGTCACCAAGTAAGCGCTTAAATCCTGGCAAATCCTGAGGTGTCGAGATGATGAGGATCTCCCTAATTCCGGCAAGCATAAGTACCGAAATCGGGTAATAGATCATCGGCTTATCAAAAACCGGTAATAATTGTTTCGAAACGCCTTTTGTAATGGGGTAGAGGCGCGTTCCGGAGCCTCCGGCTAAAACAATACCTTTCATAAATTTTCCTTTTTTAGATTATTCTCAACGCTCAGCAGGCCTTCGAGGAGGGGAAGGCAGGCGCTGAAGCGGGATTTCCAGTGGGTGAGTTCGGCGACGCGGGAGCGGGCGAAGGCGGAATCGGCATCCGAGCCCGCGTTGCAAGCGGCGGCTTCGGCTTGGGCGAGGCGGATGTCCGCTTTTTCCAAGGCGGGAACGAGCACTTCCTTTAAAAAGCCTCCGGCGAATTGTTTGAGGTCTGTTTCAGCACTGAAGTAGTCACGGCGCTCCCCGATCTTGAGGTGCACGCGCACCGCGCCGAGGCGGCGAAGCAGTAAGAGCGCTTCGACGACCGAACCGCGTGAGATTTTGAGTCGGTCCTGAATTTCCTGCGCCGCAAGGGCTTCGCGGGAGCAGTAAAGCGCACCGTAAACGAGGGCAACAGATTTTCGGAAACCGAAAAGCGCGGCGGCGCGCACAAACACGTCGAGCACCGCCAATTCCCATTCCGGAATCGCGGGCTTGGAAGCCTTCTCTACTGTAAGTTCGGTTCTCATAGCCTACGCCTGTTGCTCCGTAAGATTTCGGTACATTGCCAGAGTCGCTTCCCAAACAGCACCTTGCTCGTAGCGCGAAGCAATGAGTTCGCGGGAACGCTCAGCGAGCTTCGGCAAAAGCGTGGAGCGGTTTTCGTAAAAATGCTTCATCGCCGCGTAAAGAGACTCGGCATCTCGCGGCGGAATGATTGTCCCGTTTTCGCCTTCTCGGACAATTTCGTTGCAGCCGTTAATGTCGGAGACGATGCAGGGAACCCCACACGCCCCGGCTTCTGCCACAACCATCCCGAAGCCCTCTCGGTAGCTCGGGAACACGAAACAATCCATCGCCCGGTAAAATTTAGGCAAGTCTTTCCGGAAGCCGACGTGGATTATCTGAGGTGTTTGTTCAATCGCATGCAAAATCTTCTCAGAGATCGCGTTCGCGTTTTCACTCTTCCCAACTAAAAGCAATCGGATATCCGGAAAATCTTTTAGTAAGCGGGAAAAAGCGCCGACAAGCTCTTCGACACCTTTATCCCGAACAATGCGCCCAACGAACCCGAAAACGAAAGCACCGTTGCAATTTAAATCAGATTTCGCGAAAGCTTTGTCGCCGGGAGAAAACCTCCGAAGGTCAATCCCCGAAACACATCCGTTCAGGATAACCGAAACCTTCGCCGGAGAGCAAAATTTTGAAGCGATTAGCTCCTTCTTTAAGCCGTGACTAACGGCAATCGTGTTAGTACTAAGCAAGCACGTAACACGCTCCATGGACGATAAAATAAACCTTTTTAATCCGTAAGCTGTCGAATAGCACAAGCCATGGCACATGAAGACCCGAACCGGAACACGTGCAGCAAAAGCAGCAAGCATTGATAATAGTGCACCTTTGGGAGTATTCCCATGAACCATGGCAGGCTTTTCGCGCACGAAGAGCCAAAACATTTTCCATAAAGCGCAAATGTCTTTCAGAAGCGCGATTTGGCGAGCAATCAAAATTTCCCGAAAAGCAACCCCTTCGTCTTTTGCGATTTCCGACAACCCTCCGTTAGGGGACGCAACAAGCGCAACCTCTCCCAGCGATTTCAGAGCAGACAATTGACCTCTGAAAAAATTAAAGAAGCCAGGAACAGTCGCGACGAAAAAAAGCTTCGGGCGTTTTGACTGAGGATAAATAGGCATCCCGCGTGTTCTTGCTTTGCCTTTACAGTCTTCCGTCCACCGAGTTTTGCGGGAGGAAACCTTTGACATCGAAGAGAACGGAGGACGGTTTACGCAGGGCGGACACGTCGAGTGTTTCGAATACCGAGTGTGCGACGGCAAGTACAACCGCGTCAAATTTTTCCTGCGGGAGCGTGTTGGTCACGTCCACGCCGTATTCATGCTTCGCAATCGCGGGGTTTGCCCACGGATCGTAAATCGTGATATCCAGATTGTATTCTTGGAGCGTGCGGACGATGTCGATCACACGCGTATTGCGGACGTCCGGACAGTTTTCCTTGAACGTAAATCCGAGGATCAAAATCTTTGAGCCGACGACCTGAATCGCCTTTTGAATCATCAACTTAACAATGCGCGTGGCGACATATTCGCCCATGCCGTCGTTCATACGGCGGCCCGCCAGAATGATTTCCGGATTGTAGCCGTGACGCTGTGCACATTGAGCGAGGTAATACGGATCAACGCCGATGCAGTGTCCGCCGACCAGTCCCGGTTTAAACGGCAAAAAGTTCCACTTCGTTCCCGCTGCAGCAAGCACGTCGTGCGTATCGATCCCGAGCTTCGTGAAGATTTTCGAAAGCTCGTTGACGAATGCGATGTTGATATCGCGCTGAGAGTTTTCGATGACTTTCGCGGCTTCCGCCACCTTGATGGACGAAGCCTTGAATGTTCCCGCCGTAATGACGGACGCATAAACCTCGTCAACTTTATCCGCGATTTCCGGCGTTGAACCCGAGGTGACTTTTTTGATTTTTTCAACGGTGTGGAGTTTGTCTCCCGGATTAATGCGTTCCGGGGAGTAACCCGCAAAGAAATCGACATTGAACTTCAAACCGGAGATTTTTTCGACAACGGGGAGGCATTCGTCTTCCGTGACGCCCGGATAAACCGTCGATTCGTAAACCACGATGTCTCCGTTGGAAATGACCTTGCCGACGGTCTCACTTGCGCCCCAAAGCGGAGTAAGATCCGGGTTGTTATTTTCGTCGACGGGGGTCGGAACCGCCACGACATAGAAATTGCAGTCGCGAATGTCTTCGATATCTGCCGTGCATTTAAAGCCGTTGGCGAGTGCGCTTTGGAGGAGTTCGTCGGAGACTTCAAGCGTCGCATCGTGCCCGGCGTTGAGTGCTTCCACGCGGGAACGGTTCATATCGAAGCCGACTGTTTCGTATTTCGTCGAGAAAAGCCGGGCCAACGGCAAACCGACATATCCGAGACCGATAACGCAAATTTTGGTTTTCATCGGAAGATAAGTTTTAATTCTTAGAGGTTTTCCCAATACCACTTCACGGCGGCCTTCAGCCCGTCGCGCATGGAGAATTCCGGCGCATAGCCGAGGAGGGTTTTCGCTTTGTCGATGCAGGCAAGAGAATGCGGGATGTCTCCGACGCGGTTCGGCCCGTGAACGACGGGAACATCGGCAATCGCAGGATCGAATTCGCTCAGGAATTCTTTCAAATTTGCGACAAGCTGATTAAGCGTGGTGCGCTCGCCGAATGCCGTGTTGTAAACTTGATTTTCCGCTTCCGGATTTGTCGTTTCCAAAGCGAGCAAATTCATCTGAACGACGTTATCGACATAGGTAAAGTCGCGGGAATACTCACCGTCGCCGTTGATAGTCGGCGATTCGTGCGCCATGAGCTTTTTGACGAAAAGCGGAATGACCGCCGCGTACGCGCCGTGAGGATCTTGGCGACGCCCGAAAACGTTGAAGTAGCGCAAACCGATGCAGGACATCCCGTAAGTACGGGCAAAGACATCGGCGTAAAGTTCGTTCACATATTTGGTTACCGCGTAAGGAGAAAGCGGGCGACCGATGACCTCCTCGACTTTCGGGAGTGATTTCGAATCCCCGTAAGTCGAGCTGCTCGCGGCATAAACGAAACGGCGGACTTTCGCGTCACGCGCTGCAATGAGCATGTTCATGAAACCGCCGATATTGACATCGTTTGTCGTCGCCGGATCCTTGATTGAACGCGGGACCGAGCCAAGTGCGGCTTCGTGCAAAACGACCTCACACCCTTCGACGGCCTTGCGGCAATCGTCTAAATTACGGATATCGCCGACGACCAACTTGAAGGTCTGCGGAAATGCAGCAAGCAACGGGTGCAGATTTTCGATCTTTCCCGTAGCAAAATTATCGAGGCAAACCACTTCGTCGCCGCGCATCAAAAGCGCCTCGCACAAATTGGAACCGATGAACCCCGCTCCGCCTGTTACTAAAACTTTCATTTATTTTTGAACTTTCGGAAAGCCTAACGAATTTCCCATTCGTTGGGCAAGGGAATTTTGGAATTCACGGCGACGAAAAAGCCGTTTGCGTTTCACCGGGATTTTGAAGAAAATAGAGAGGTTTTATGGATAAGCCTCCGTTTAGCGTTTCTGCTCGAGCGATCAATCTGATTGCCGGTATTTCGGCATTGATTGAGCGTTGCGCTATTCGCATGGAGCAGGCGGATGCTCTCTTGTTTCGAAAAGCCAATCGGATTAAGACGATTCACAGCTCCTTGGCAATTGAGGGCAACGGCCTCACCGAAAGCCAGGTGAGCGATCTTTTGGACGGAAAGCGTGTCGTCGCGCCGCTTCGCCAGATCCAAGAAGCCAAGAACGCAATTCGAGCTTACGAGATTTATCCGTCTTTAAACCCGTTTTCAGTCGAAGACTTGCTGAAGTCTCACGGAATCATGATGGAGGCGTTGTCGGATGATGCCGGCCGTTTCCGACGGGGGAATGTCGGTGTATTTGCGGGAACGCAGGCAATTCATATTGCCCCTCCCGCAGAACGGGTGCCGCACCTGATTGAGAATCTGTTTCAATGGCTGAGAACCTCTGAAGATCATTACCTGATTCGCAGTTGCGTTTTTCATTACGAATTTGAGTTTATTCATCCCTTCAGCGACGGGAACGGGCGCATGGGGCGACTCTGGCAATCGCTGATTCTCGGCAAACTCCATAAACTTTTTGAACATCTTCCCGTTGAAAACATCGTGTATGCGAATCAACAGGCGTACTACGATGCGATTAACGCGAGTACGGAGGCGGGAGACTGCGGCGCGTTCATCGATTTTATGCTTCAGGAAATCACCGAAGCCCTTGCAAAAGCGGCCCAAAAATCCGGCAGGGATGTCGGAGTAAATGTCGGGGCAAATGTCGGGGCAAGTGTCGGGGCAAATGTCGGAGAAAATGTCGGTGTAAATGAAGGTAAACTTTTGAAAATTCTAAAATCCTGCGGCGGAGCGACGGCAAAGCACCTTGCCGAAGGACTGGGGTTAAGTTCCCGCCAAGTGGAGCGCCTTTTAAAATCGCTTCGGGAAAAGGGCTTCATCCGGCGCGTCGGTTCGGATAAATCCGGACACTGGGAAGTCCTGTAACGTGCGTGCAACGGCACCGGTTTTCAGTCGGTAAAGCTATTGCAGCACTAAAAATTTAAAAGCGATTCTCGCGAAACCTTCGGCACTGTGAATAGATTATTTTTCAAAAATCCTTTTATTCAAGCGGATTTAATAAAAATAATGAATAGATTTTGAATAGATTTTTAGAATCCGGAATCTTGCAAAATCGTTGGGGGAATTAATTGTGCCTCTCTTCAATCAAAAATTCCGTCGCCTTGCCAGAAAAGCTCGGCAGACGCGAGGGTGACACCGCGCATGGAAAGATAGCGCGTGCGCAGGAGACGCGGGGATGCGTGCCCCATTTCGCATTGGAGTTGCGGGAGATTTTTGAAAAATTTCAGATGGTAGCTTGCAAAGGAATGGCGCAAGACATCCTGCCTCCACGGATTTTCCGGCGAACTCCAGCCGGCTTTTTTGCGGATTTTAGCCCATTTCCGCTGCCAATTCGGCGGGCAGATTTTGGCGTCTCCTGCAGGCGTGTATCGCGGGAACAGGATTTTCTCTAAGACCGGCAAAATGCTCACATGGCGGCTACCTCCCGTTTTGCTGTGTGTCGGCGAGACGGAAATGACTTTTTCTTCCGGATCGATATCGCTCCAACAGAGGCGCTCAATCTCGTTCGGTCGGATTCCGGCAAAGATCATGAGCGCAATTGCGGGAACGCAGTCGGCAAGCCGCAATAACATCGCAGCACGGAAAAGTGCAGCAATTTCCGGAAGTGTCAAAGGCGCAATTTCGCGTTCCCGAAGCATGGGCAAATCCGTCGCCGACATCGGATTGGCACGGCACCACGCGTGGCGAACGCAGTAGCCGAAAAACGAATGAAGAATCGCACGCGCCTTACGCCGTTGGCGTAGCGTGTGAAACGCCGAATCAAGGATTTCTTCGCAAACAGGCGTGCTCACGGCACGGACGCGCATCGAAAGTACGGCCGGGAATTCCCGCCGTAGCGTCGAAAGAACCAGCCGGTAATCCTGTAAAGTGCGCGAGCGCAGGTGATTTTTTGCTTTCAGGAAACACTCGTACGCGGACTCGAAGCTCGGAGTCTTGCGCTCCCGCGCCGCGACTTCGCATCCGAGACAAAAAATCGTACGTAAACGATTGAGTTTTTGTGTGCGGCCAAGCTCGCTGAGCTCTTTGACAAAGCGTGCGGCATCGAGCACGCCGATATTGGTTTTTTCAAGAGTCTGCTGAGCACTTAGCGCCTGCGCAACGAGCTTGCCGCTCACCTGAATTTTAAAGTCTCCGGGTTTCATCGCCTCCCAATTTACCCCCAAAGCCCCGCGAATGGGAAATTCGTTAGGCTTCTCGGACACGAAAATACACGGAAAATCACCTTCCTAATTAGCTAATGCGTGTTCTTTATTTTCACCAACATTTCACAACCCCATCCGCCGGAGGCGGGATACGCTCGTACGAATTTGCTAAGGCGCTAGTCCAACGCGGGCATTCCGTAACGATGGTCTGCGGGAAAACCTCCAAAATTAACCTTCCTCCGACGAGTAGAAAAGGTGTTTTTCGCGGAACTATCGACGGCATTGATGTTGTTCAGCTTGATTTGCCTTATTCAAATTACGACGGATTCATCAAACGGGCGTGGACCTTTGTTCGCTTCGGATGGGGTTGCGTCCGTATCGCCCTTCGCGAAAAATACGATTTGATTTTTGCGACCTCGACACCGCTGACAGCCGGAATTCCCGGAATCATCGCAAAACTCTGCGGGAAAAAAGTTCCTTTCGTCTTCGAAGTCCGCGATTTGTGGCCGGAGCTCCCTAAAGCGCTCGGGTTAAAAAATCCGATTCTTCTTGGCGGCATGGCAACCCTTGAATGGGCAAGTTATCGTACGGCCGATGCCTGCATCGGTCTCTCTCCCGGCATTTGCGAAGGTATCAAGCGTAGGAGTCCTGCCAATCGGAAGATTGCAATGATTCCCAATGGCTGCGACTTGGATCTCTTTAACCCCAAGCTCCGCGAAAAGCTTAATATTCCCGGTTTTACTTCCGGAGATTTTGTCGCTGTATTTCCGGGAGCTCACGGTATCGCGAATGGTCTCCCTGCCGTTTTGGATGCCGCCGCAGAGCTGAAAAAGCGTGCACGTACGGACATCAAATTCCTTTTCGTTGGAGACGGGAAAGTAAAACCCGAATTACAGGCACGTGCCTCCCGGGAAAATCTCGACAACTGCATTTTCCTCAATCCCGTTTCCAAATACGATTTAAGCAAGATTATCGCTTCTGCCGGGGTCGGTCTGATGGTTTTAAAGAACGTCCCTGCGTTTTACTACGGGACGTCTCCCAACAAATTCTTCGACTACATCGCCTCCGGAATCCCCGTTCTGAACAACTACCCCGGATGGCTTGCAGACAATATCCGCCAATCCAAGTGCGGAGAAATTGTCCCACCGGATGACCCGGTCGCGTTTGCCGATGCGCTGGAGAAGTTGGCGGATAACCCGGAGCGCTGCAAAAAATGCGGAGAAAACGGACGCCGTCTCGCAGAAGAGCATTTCAGCAGAGAAAAGCTCGCATCGGAGTTTGTCGATTTCCTCGAAAAAACACGGGAACAATTCTCAAAAAAATAATTTTATGAAAACAACATTCATTGGACTTGGTTATATCGGATTGCCGACGGCAATCATTGCGGCAAAAAGCGGTATTGACGTGCTTGGCGTCGATATTAACCCGACCATCGTCGAAAAAACCAATCGCGGAGAAATTCACATCGTGGAGCCCGGATTGCAGGAACTCTGCGAAAACGTTGTCAAATCCGGCAAACTTCGCGCGAGTACAAAGCCGGAAGTCAGTGATGCCTACTTGGTCGTTGTTCCCACGCCGTTCAAGGGCAATCACGAGCCGGATATTTCCTACGTCGAAGCAGCAACCCGCTCTGTTCTTCCGCTTCTGAAGGACGGTGATTTATACATCATCGAATCGACGTCTCCGGTCGGCACAACCGAAAAAATGGCGGAGCTGATTTACACGGAACGCCCGGAATTAAAGGGCAAACTCTATATCGCCTACTGTCCGGAACGGATTCTTCCCGGGAACGTTATTTACGAGCTGGAACACAACGACCGCGTCATCGGCGGGATGGACGAAGCGTCCACGAAAAAAGCGCAGGAATTTTATGCCCATTTCGTAAAGGGACAACTCCACGCGACGAATGCCAAAACGGCTGAACTTTGCAAATTGACGGAGAATTCTTCCCGAGACGTCCAAATCGCATTTGCGAACGAACTCTCGTTCATCTGCGACAAAGCGGGCATCAATGTCTGGGAGCTTATTGAATTGGCAAACAAACACCCTCGCGTGAACATTCTCCAACCGGGCTGCGGTGTCGGCGGACACTGTATCGCTGTCGATCCGTATTTTATTACGGCTGAATTTCCGATGGAATCGCGTCTCATCGGAAGCGCTCGCGAAATCAATAATTACAAGGCTTTCTGGTGTGCGGAACGCGTACAAAACGAGATCCTGAAGTTTGAACTTGCGAATAAACGCAAACCCACCGTCGCTCTAATGGGCCTGGCGTTTAAGCCGAACATTGACGACTTGCGTGAAGCGCCTGCCAAATACATCGTTTCCAAAGTGATGCAGGCGACAAACAACGCGGATTTCCTCATCGTCGAGCCGAACGTTTCCGAGCACAAAGTTTATAAGCTGACCGACTATAAAGAAGCTTATGAACAGGCGGATATTGTCGTCATGCTCGTTGCACACACGCCGTTTAAGGAACTTCCGTGGACGGACGAAAAAGTCATTCTCGACTTCTGCGGGGTCTATAAAAAATAACTCGGCGAAATGAGCACGAAAAAGCGTATCATGCTTGTGTTCGGGACGCGGCCGGAGGCGATTAAAATGGCGCCTCTGGTCAAAGCGTTTCAAGCCGTTCCCGAAAAATTTGAAACGATTGTTTGCGTAACCGGGCAGCACCGCGAAATGCTCGACCAGGTTTTGCACCTCTTTGAAATCAAGCCGGACTACGACTTGAATATCATGAAGGCAGGTCAAGACCTCTACGATGTGACTTCGCGTGTCATTACCGGCATGCGCGACGTGCTCGACCAAGCGAAGCCGGATGTCGTTTTCGTCCATGGAGATACGACGACCTCAACGGCAGCGGCACTCGCGGCATTCTACAGGCAAATCCCTGTCGCACACGTCGAAGCCGGTTTGCGCACGCACAATATTTACAGCCCGTGGCCCGAAGAAATGAATCGGCAAATCACGGGACGGATTGCGACCTACCATTTTGCTCCGACACCGCTTTCCCGAGAAAATCTTCTTGGAGAAAACGTTTCCGACGAAAAGATTTTCGTAACCGGAAACACCGTCATCGACGCACTTCATTCCGTCATCAGGAAGTTGAATTCCGATGCTTCGTTGGGCGAGCAAGTCTCCGGAGTACTCGTGAATTCCGGAATTCCCCGGGAACGACTCGCAGATTGGAATGCGGGAACCCGCCGCATGGTGCTTATCACCGGGCATCGCCGTGAAAACTTCGGCGACGGTTTCATCCACATGTGCTCCGGGATCCGCGATTTGAATCTGAAATATCCGGATGTCGATTTTGTTTATCCGATGCACCTGAACCCGAACGTTCGTAAACCGATTCGGGAAGTCTTCGGCGAAAACGCTCCCGCGAATATGTTCTTTATCGAACCGCAGGAATACTTGCCGTTTGTTCACCTGATGGAGCTTTCGTCGATTGTGCTGACGGATAGCGGCGGAATCCAGGAAGAAGCTCCGGGTCTCGGGAAACCGGTTTTGGTCATGCGCGATACGACGGAGCGTCCGGAAGCGCTTGCCGCGGGAACGGTTAAGCTCGTGGGGACGAATCGCGAAAAAATCGTCACGGAAGTTTCCCGTCTCTTGGACGATTCCGCTCACTATGCGTCGATGGCCGAAGCCCAAAACCCCTACGGCGACGGAAAAGCCTGCCGAAGAATCGTGGCAACCTTTTAACCCAAAGACACACTCGGCTTAAATCAATAAGGACTTCGAGATTTCGGAGTCCTTATTGATTTAGCGAATAGAATTAAAACGAAAACTCAGAGAGCAGAACAACATCTCTCCCACGTACCCTAATCTCAAGAACGCATGCCGGGACACGTGTATTATAGAACGGAGAAATAAAGCCTTTCCCCGTCTCGGTATTTCCCTCATGAAGGATAACATCGAGCACCTCCGAGCTTCCCTCATTCACACTTAACGTTCCGATTCTTCCGGCCGCACCGGAAAATTCAAACGCCAAAGTGCCTTTACGCTCGACCCGAACAAACGGGAACACCCACGTTAAAACATACTCATGAGGAATGGTCGCCGACAAAACATCTTCAACACATACTCCGGCGTCCTCGAGACGAACACGCCGGCGGTGACTTACCGGATCCGCTAAGCGCTCATACCCGCCATGCATCCCGGAGAGGTCAAAGCCATCTTCGAAAACAAGCGCTCCACGAGCCGGAAGCTTCAAGAACCGGCTCAGCTGTTGCATTTGAGGCAAATTATCCACCGTCACCGTATTGTGTGAACGAACAAACGGAATCCCGGAATTATAGCTGAACGAACCCGTATCTCCGGCAATACAAACCCCGCTCTTCCAAATATCCAAATGGAGCAAATCGTTGTCTCCGGGACGATGAACAAACGGCCCGCAGCGGAAAAAGGCAGAAATATCTCCACGCCGAATTATATGCGTCCCTGCCGTTTTTGCAGAATAGCGCTCTCTTCGACATCTCTCTTTTCCGGAATTTTCAAGCGCTTCCTTGCCGAAAAACCAGAGCGTTTCCTCATCCCATTGTCCAATAGGGAAATAGCGCTCCCCGGAAAATCCCGCGCCGACAGCCTGAATGTGCGGACGGAAATCGCGGTATCCGCACTCGGACAAGCGAAAAACGTGAGCCCCGTCGTTAGCCCCCCAGCAAGGCGTATCTCCGTCATTCCCGAAGACAAAATCGCAGGCATACTCCGCCGCCTTCATCAATCGCTCCCGCAGGATTGCCGGATATGCAAGGCCGTTCAGATCCATTATCCTCAGCGCAAACGCCAAATCCTGCATCATCACCCGATGATAATTGAGAGAATGTTGAGAAAACCCGCCGTCCGGATAAACCAATTCTTCAATTTGCTTTTTCAGATTTTCAAGCCCGACAGCCAGCCAACGGGCACTTCCCCGAAGCTCCGGGAAAAGCACGCCCGCCGCAATCAACCCGACACATTCACTCACGCCGTGATTGTTCTTCTGACTCAACGCATAATCCAAATTCTCAAAAACACGTCGAGCGCTCTCGTAAATGGCGCGCACGAACAAACTCACACGCGACTCCGTCGTTTCCGGAGATTTTTCAAACGCATAAAATGCAAATAGCCAAGCCATCAAACGCAATGACACTTCCTGACCGCATTTCCAATTTGCCCCCGTCTCCGGCGGATTCTTCTCGCACCAATCCTCAAAAAGCTCCCAAAACGTACGCGCACATATTTCGTCCCGCGTTCTCGCATATTTCCGTACCAAGGGGAATACCCAGGCGAAGCGGGAAATCTCCCAAATCAGCTTAATATCCCCGAAACCGAAATCGCTCAATCGAGACCAATGCTTGCCCGGAGTCGCACATGCGCCCGAGAACGGATTGCGATTCCAATCCGGAGACAAACCGATCTCCGCATATTCGTTTTCGAAATAGCGAAAGCGTCCACGCCACAAATTCCCGAGCTCTTCGTCGATTCCCTTACTTCCCCATGCATCAAAGAAAGATTTCCATCTGCAGAAATCCTCTTCAGAGAAAAGAAAGCGGCGAAGGTTCGTCGTTTTCCACGTGCGGTAGGCATTAAAACTGCCGGGAAAGACACGACGATTAAAAATCTCCTCCGCCGGAATCAAGTCCCAGCTCCGGCACGGAAGTCTTCGCTCAAACCACCCGAGACGCATTTTTAATGCGTACTTTATGCGAAAAAGTACCCATGACACCCCCAAGGTCCGGATGACCGCAAAGAACTTCCGTACCATCTCCGTCCTATTTCGCCAATTCCAAGCACCCTGCCCGCACACCCGGAGCCGGAACTTCCGCCAACAATGTTTCTCCGCTACCCAAGTTTTGTAAGATTTGTTTCATAAAGTGTAGATTCCGAAAAGATCAGTCATTTTCTCATAATAATTCCCGCCGCTCTCATCGAACAAAAGCAGCGGTCATTACTGTCATAAAATAATGAACCTTTTGTCCATTTAGGCAAAACCAATCCTCGCAAAAAAAACAAGCAATCAACCCAAGGATCCTCCCTAATCCGCCGGGAGCAGAAGCGCTAAAACATTCCGAGATTCGAAAAATTCTTTATTTATGCCACACAGAACGCCAAGTGCAAGAACTTGCACAAACTTGCACTAATTTGCACTTCGTACAATCCGCCCTGCCTCATCATAAATCATCCCGAATAAGCTACGAAGCGAAACCCCGGAAAACATCACTCGAATAGGCTTGCACGATAAACATATCCCCTCACCCATCGAAGCAAGCAGAACCCAAGAGTAGGATCCGAAAGGCACCCCTAGGAACAGAAAGCGGAAGGGACAATATGAGAAGTGCTAAAACACCCATACTTCTCTCATAAGCTTCCTAAAATCTACAACTTCTCACATTTGCGATTTCACTCCACACTACAATCTAAGTTAAGAAACAATTTCAGCATAAAGCTTCAACAAATCCGCCTCACCAGACAAATTATCCCCCCCATAAGGCAAATTGGGAGACACTGAAGAAACTAAGAGCGTTCCCAGTTCTTTAAGGCCATTGAAACAAATTACCCCCTCAGGCCGACTAACCACATCTGTCACTAGCGTTGTTTTTCCCAACCACAAAGACTCCTTTACTGATAGCGCATCACCATCCGTCGTCGTATTACGAATCATTCCATCCGTCAATTTCATCACCTCGTAAAACGAGTGTTCCTCCGTAATAAACAATACATTTTTAGGAATTTCAGTCTGAAGCGAATTTAAGTATTTAAGGTAATCTCCCGTCGGATCAGAAACCGTCATTCCCAAATTCGGATTTTCTCGGAAGAGCTCAATTAAATCTGAGATTCCGTAAATTTCCTTTCCATTCACATCAAAAGAGAGATTAGATGCATTTGTACACCAAACTCGCTCACATTTTGACTTCAACGCCAGAATATCCTCCACAATATGAATCGGTAACGGGTTTTCTTCCGTTGGAGGCAAAAACGCAGAAATCAAACGAGAATTCCTATTTAGCCGACAAGCAATTTCAAAACTTTGCCTGTTCAGAACAAGCGGAAAATCTGTCCATTTCACAGATTTAAGATCCACCCAATTTCTCAAGCCACGAAAACGCCCTAAGCTCCCGTGAATCGTCGAAATCAGCCTTATCCCCAATAATCGGCAAAACATAGACGCAATAAGTCGGACATAGGGATTTGATGTATGCAAATGAATGACATCACACCACACCAAATCTCGGAAAAAATTAGCAAAAAAAACCTTCTTTATATTTATGGGGAGAAAACGAACCGAAAATGAGCTCCTTTTTAGGATCCCAAG
This sequence comes from Candidatus Spyradenecus sp., assembly GCA_045651325.1. GTDB lineage: Bacteria > Verrucomicrobiota > Verrucomicrobiia > Opitutales > UBA953 > Spyradosoma. The sequence continues at coordinate 23,570 of JAZRSB010000024.1, read as the reverse complement.
CAAACGCTCTACATGAATCGTCACACCGCCAATAGGAGGAGGGCGGGTCCCAATGATTAAAATCTTATTCTTCCTCATTCCGTAGTATTTCTATTGAGGCATCACGGGAACCAAAGAAATAGGCTTTCGCTCCCTCAAGGATTGCTGATTTAGAAATTCTCTTTGCGCAAAAATCAACAAGGCATAAAAGACGGAATAAATAGACATTATCATCCGTGAATATAAAAACAACTCTTTCGCGTGAAATACCCAAATAACGGCCACTACGATCAAAAACATCTTTGCAACAACAGAACATTCATGATTCATACGAGATAGTTTAATTGCAAAAATGGACGACCATACCGCAGGAAGATAATAAAAAAATGTACCGATAAGCCCAAGGGAAACAATGTCCCGAATATATCCAATATCTGATCTTGAAAACCTGTCATAAATCTCCCTTAAGTCTCCAAAAAATAAAATTAAAGGATCATCTGGCAGATGAGCCATTCCCCAGATGGTAGATATCGTGCCAAAACGATCACCTACCCCACCTGAATCATTCAGGAGAAAATCAACATTTCGAGCCAAGGCATAGCGAATTGTAAACAAAATTCCATCTTCATTTCCTGAATTAGAAACAAACGCAAAGATACTTGATATGATAAAGATTACAAAAAAGAACATAACAAAATAAGCAGACAACATGAAAAGCCGTCTCTTCAATGTTCCAATAACCAACGTGGCAACCAAAGAGAAAACTGCCACACAAAGGATCCCACTACGCCCACAAAGTAGAATTGAAGCAAAAATTACCCCCCCCATCGGAATCCAATAAAAAATTGGTCGAGCACAACTTAGCGCAAATGCAAAAACTAAAGAAATAAAACCTAAAGCCTGAGCAACGGATAAAATAGCTCCTCCCGTTTGCCCAGAAATACCTCCCATTCTAAAATTATATTCGAATGTGCTTCTATAATCACCTGTCGTTGTATATGAATAAACAAAATCTTTGAATTCTGGACTAAGCCACTGAAGGATCATTACGCCTCCGTGCAAAGCAAAACTCCCCGCAATAAGTGCTAGGGAAATTTTGAGCTCTCTACCTGGGAAAAATATCCTTACAAGACCAACTAAGCTGTATCCACCTAAAAGAGTTGCCAAAATTCGGATAGGCTTTAAACACGTTCGGAGCAAAATCATTCCATCAATTCCACCCACCACTAAAAACAGAGATCCAACAATAAATGGAATAGCAATAATACCATATATATAGAAAGAAAAATCTAAATAGATTAATCCCCGACTCTTCCTATAGAAAAATAAAAATAATAAAATGGATGTTACCGGAATTGTATCAGCCCATGCCCCCAAAGTATTAAAAACTGGGCCTACAAAATATAAGAAAGCAAAAATTTGAAAAAATATGTACTTCATTATCTAGTTCTTATGAATCTTAAAATAAAAAGAAAAATAAAGAGTGCTTTCTGAAAAATATACCCGTGATACAACACAACTTTCATTCGCTCTCTCAAAGGTAGTTGGATGCCGTCTGGAACTTGGAACAGTAAACTATCACTAGGAATATACTCTCCTTTTAGGATTAACGCTCTTAACCAACGGGTACGAATTCTCCCCCATATAGAAACCCAACAGGGCGCTTGAGAACTTTCAAGTGCCTTTCTAAAACATATATCAAGTGCTTCAAAATAGGCGAGATTTAGGCTATTGGCCCGCGCAACACCAACGGCGGTTGGTGTTTTTAAATAAACTACAGAATCTACATCCCCAACAGATTTCGACCGACAGACAAGATTCACCAAGAGAAGAAAATCTTCATATGCATAAATGGAACGAGGAATAGCAAGGATTTCTTTGTCTTCAAACAATCTTTTATGAAAAATCTTTGCCCATAATGCAATAGAAGTCTTTCCTTTTGAAAGTAAATCGAGGTATTCCCAGGGATCGAACTTTTTAACATCGGACAACTCCTCCAAAATCTTAGATCTTGAATTAGTAGCCCTTCCGACGAGAACATCCACCCCTTCCGATTCAGCCTTTGTAAACAGTATCTCTACAGAATACCGAGGGAGAGAATCGTCTGAGTCTACGAATATAATCCACTCACCACAAGCGTGCTCTAATCCTAAATTCCTCGCCGAAGAGACTCCCCCGTTTTCTTTGTGGAAGACGCGGATGCGGGAATCGCGGGTAGCGTAGTCGTCGCAGATTTTTCCGGAATTGTCGGGAGAACCGTCGTCCACGAGAATAAGCTCAAAATCCGTAAACGTCTGCGCGAGAATGCTATCAATGCATTCCGGCAGATACTTCTCCACCTTATACACGGGAACGATCACCGAAACCTTCGGTGGTGTGGGATTCGAACCCTCTCCCGGAAAGGATAAATCCGTGCGCATTTCTGTTAAATTTTCATTCATGAGTTATTTTTAAGAGATTTTTCCAAAAATTCACGGGAACGGGATTGTTCACGGGAACGAAGTGCATTGACCGTATTCCAATCAATTTTTTCGGAAACAAGCGAAGAAACACGTTCCCGCAAATTCGCAGGATCTGCGTCTGCCAATACGAGGCGATTTTCCAAGCCGAACATTTTCAGTAGGGAGCGGAAGCGCGACATTCCGCGTGAAGCGTTCCCGATCGCGATAAACGGCTTGTTGAAAATAATCGAAAATACGCAACCGTGGAACGAATCCGTCACGACAAATTCCGCATCACGAAAACCGCGTAGCCATGCACTCACGGGCGGATACGCTTTTGCACCCGAAGCAATTTCCTCCCGCTTCGGCATAATTTCCTCTACCTTCAACCCTAACGTTCCCGCGCCCGAATTGATTACTGCCCGTTTCTCCAGAGCTTCGTCCAAAACGTAGGCAAAAAGACGTTTCTCAGAAACACGCTTTTCAAGAAAGTCCCGCATTTCGTCTCGCGAGACGATCTCGCAATAATCTTCTTTGGAAAGAAGCATTGTCGGATCAATCACGTGTTCGGCGGAAACACCAAGGTACTTTTTACAGAGCTCACCCCCCGAATCTTCCCGCACGGAAATTGCATGAAATTGCTTCGCAAGCGGAGCGCAGATTTTTGTCATTTCCGGAGAAAACTCCCACTCATCCTTTCCGAAAGAAGAGGCATAAGCGACACGGCACGTTTTTTCATCGTTCCCGAGAAAATCCAAGAAAAACGTCGGCATGTACGGCGAATACGCCGGACGCCATGTTTGGTCGCTACCCACGACAAACGCCTCAAATCCGTATTCGGCAAAATCGCGTTTCCGAGCCGGCGCCCAAATCTTTTTCGTTGTACGGATGTTTTCGTCGATAAAACGCTGTGTAAACTTTCCCGCGCCCTGCGGGAGCGATTTCGGGAAAAGAGCGACACTCCGACGAAGAACGAACTTTGCAACGCAACGCCGCGCCAAGCGATACGGGAAGAGCCACGCTTTCGGTTTGCGGCTATAATCTACCGTCAATACCTCATGCCCGAGCACATCCCGCAGATACTTTTGCAAAGCAAACGCCTGCAAAAGCCCGCCATAATTCGTATGAAGCGGCTGTGTTAAAATCCCGATTCTCATTTCCCAAGAAGCTTCTTTGCAAAAGCAACTCCTGAATCCCCAAACATCCCTCTCACTAAATCCTTTGCCTTAGCCTCTACACTTTCTTCAAGTGACATTAGCATCTCAAGAGCATTACTTTCGTCAGAGTCCTTAGTAAAAATTTCAAATAATATCGGCCGCTTCGTTAGGTCTCTTGCTGTAAAGCGGGGATAAACAGCCTCAAATTCCTCCTTGTTTGATGCACAGAGATATTCAAATCCAAGACTTTCCGCATAATATTTGACCAAGCCTGGAGATTTGTTGCCAAAGTGCCCCGCAGCCGCGATAAAAGTATCAGTCTGCTCTCCAAAGTGTGCAGCACCGTGGTTAAAATTCTTAAACTCAGTCCCCTTTCCATTATTAACCAATAACAATCGGAGATTCCTTCCAATATGACGATTTCCCATGACATTCATATCATAGAAAAATGCTAAATCTCCAATGACGCCAAAAAACAATTTCTCTTTATTCGCAAACGAAGCACCCACGAGAGAAGATACTCCACCATCAATTCCGAAACCTCCTACATTGGAATACGCAGCGATAGATGCCGGTATTTCGAAAAAATTCCACGAACGCAAACTGTTCAAAATTCCCAAATGAAGCACCGCCCCTTCCGGCAAAGACTTGGAGAGTTTTGAAGCAACCCAAATGTTTGAGTAAGGCACATCCGGAATTTTCTTGCGAAGACTTTCCAAAGCTTCATTGCACGCCCTTAGATAGGAATCTTCTCCGTTTCTCGTTCCACATTTTGCATAGTGAGAGAAAAACGTTTCCTCCGGCATTTCAAAGACATAGCGCAGTTTCTTGAAAGTATCACGAAGCTCGCCATCCTTATTAACTCTCCACACTTGGCCTCCCGTTACATTCATGTAGGCCCCTGAAATTTCTCCGATATGAATCAAAACATCCGGCCGGCTTTCTGCACGATTGACCTTCTGAACAGAGGCCAGGGACCAAAACACCCGATATTTACCTTTATAACCGCTCGTATGGTCGCAAAAAACAACTGCATCATTCGCGTGGCAAAAATCATCTATCGCCTTTGTTAACGCCGCAGACATTTTCGAATGCGAGCCAACAAAAATTGCTACTCGGCCATTCAAGGGTGGAAATGATTTCTCTGGGACAATTCTTTCAATCATCCGTACATTAGGGAGAGTTTCCTCAGCAAAATTTCTGCTATAGAGTGTCGGTAAATTCATATGAACCGGCCCTCCCCCACGACGAGCCAACTCCAGTATTGCCTGATTAACTTTAAGTTCACACTCCCATTCGTCGTTTACATCTTTAACAATAGGAAGCTGTACACTCAGATTCACAGTGTCCGACGGAGGGGAAGAACGATCCGTTACCTGAGGAACGAGATGACCAATCCTAGCATTAGGCTGCGATGAGGTAATCGTTAAAATAGGTAATTTTCGGTAGTATGCTTCGGTCAATGCCGGAAGATAATTTCGGGACGATGTCGCCCCTGTACAACTCAGAGCAACGGCTTCGCCCGATTCCTCTGCCAACCCGCATGCCATATATGCAGCAGACCGCTCATCAACACACGAATAAATCTCAAAGAAAGGGTCAGACTGAATGCTCCCGACAAACGATACATTTGTCGCTCCCGGAGATGCGACGACTTTCCTTATCCCGTGCTTCTTCATTAAAGCAATGACTATTTGGACATTTTTTTCGTCAGAATATTTTTTCATAATCTTCTTAAATTCTCTCAAAATGAATATTTCACGTCATCAAACGTTAACACCCCTGCACCTCCTGTCATGTAGACAATGTCTCCAACAACCATACGACCGATGTCAGAAACAAGAATTACAGCCATGTTTGAAATCTCTGCTGATGTCGCATAGCGCCCACTCGGATTCCCCCCAAGAGAAAGGTCTTCATCCTCTTTGAATTTCCCTAGCATTGGGGTTGCTGTAGGGCCCGGTGCAATTCCATTAACAACAATTCCATAAGGCAGAAGAGTCTTTGCCAATCCTACTGTAAAGGAACGAACTCCCCACTTTGACAAAATATATGGAGAATTCCCAGGGCGGAGACTCGAAGATGAGCAAACATTTAAAATATTCCCTTTTATTTGGTATTTTTTTAGGTAATTTGAAAATTCTTGGGAAAGGAAATACGTTCCTTTCAGATTCGTGTCCAAAACATCGTCCCAATCCCTCTCCGAAGTACTCCCGAAACAACCCTTACACACTCCAGCATTATTCACCAAGATATCAACTTTCGTATTGGCAGCCAGAGAATATAAAGTGTCAATTCCTGCTCGTATCGAAGAGACATCCGAGTTATCCATCACAATATAGGATACTCGGCTACATGCATTTCTCTCCAATGCTAATTTGGTAGCCTCCAGTCGGTCTTTATTTCTTCCCGTTATAATAACAGAGGCACCTGCCTTAACAAACGCAACAGCGATTGCGAATCCAATTCCACTCGTACCACCTGTAATGAGTGCCACTCGCCCTTTTAATAACTCGTCTTGTAATACAGGTACGTAGATTGGTTCCACCCGCTGAAGTTTTTTCCAAAAATAGCGGAACCACTTCCGCACATTTTTTTTCATTTTTCTAAAAATAAAATCTAACCCCATAACGCCCTCCTCAAACCACCTAATTGACCTCTAATAAATTTACGCTCACGGTTATTTAGCCCAATACAACCGACAAGCCCACTTGTCACAGCCAAAATCAACCCTGTTTGGATTATAAATTTCAAGATTTCGCTCTCAATGGGAATATCTAAAAACCAAGTGAACATTCCAGAGCCAAAGCAAACCCCTCCTGTAGGGAGCAGTACACTTTCTAAAAATTTTCTTGGGGATAACGCATAAGCATTTTTCGCCAACCAGAGTCGCCCTACAGCAACAACAACCCCTATCATAATAGAGATAATAAAAACACTCTCAGGAGGGAATTCCGCACGCAAAGCAAAATAAGAAAAAGGAAGATTTAACGTGTTTGTTACTCCCAAGAATATTTCGTAGTTCCGAATATTTCCTTCAGCGAGGAGACCAAACATAACCGGCATCACAAGACAGTCAACAAGACAAAATACGAAACTCAGTTTGATAAAACTCGCAGTGAACATCGGAACATCGACAAGCCAAATCCCAAGGATGTAATCGACCCCTTTCATGACCGGAAGGCACAAAAGAAGCATCAAAAAAAACGAAAAACGGGAGCTTCGGAAAATCAACATGTGCATCTCAGAAAGCCTTCCCATCGAAAAGCTTTTCGTAATTTGCGGATTCACCGCTTGCATAAAATTGGAAACGAATGAGGTTACGGCAGTTGTTACTTGGGTCGCTACACCACAGGCAGCATTAACTGCTGCCCCACAGAACATATTGAGGACAACATTAACGCCCTGAGACTTCAATACGAAAGACCCATTACCGAGAAATGCCCATCCCGCGAATGAGAACATTCGTCTAAACAAGGCACCATCCCAACAAAACCGGAACGAACATTCCGGAAAATGCTTTTTGCAATAAACTGCATAAACACTTCGAATTATTAATGACGTACCTACAGAAAGAGTCCCATAGACAACTAGTTTATCAAAAGGTATTACAACTAAAGAATATGCGACAAAAAGCTTTAAAATTGACTCAAAGACTCCAACATATGCAAATGCTTTCATTCGCTCATGAGCAATAATTGCGGCATTATAGGGTACGCTTATCAGGCTTATAAAAAACGAAATTCCGGAAAGAAATAATACAATCAGAGCTGCGCTAAGCCGCTCAGGAGGAATTATTAATTTATTCGACACGAACCAAACACCTACCGTTGATATCGCAACAAACAAAAGTACTCCTAAAAGAACTTGAATCAACAAGGCAGAGGAGAAAATTCTCTGCAAATTACCATGATTTTCTCTCCCAAGCTCAAACGCAAAAAATCGACTAATAGAGACAGATAATGCACCAGAGATTAGAGCAAACAGCGCCACAAAACCTCCGACAACGTTATATATCCCATAATCTTCAATCCCCAAAAATTCTAAGACAACACGCGACGTATAGAGCGAGACAAGCATCGTCACACCCATCTTCACGTAGAGCATCAGCGTATTCTTGGCAATACGCTTGTTGTTCTCGGAAACTGTGGCTGCCTGCGGCATGAAAGGAGAAAGATTAAAGATGAGAGATTAAAGAGTTCATCGGATTAACGGGTGTTCGCAAAGCGTTTGAGCTCCGCGAGAGAGGCCCGTTCATAGGCTTTTTCGAGAAAACCGCTCCCGAGACCATTGTGCACAGCGAACACGCAACCGATGATTTTCTCGGTTACGGCATTCAATTCATCTGTGTTTATCTGTGTCATCTGCGGCGTTATTGTCCTAAAAAGTTTTCCGGAAGCGGGAGGTGTCCGCTGAAACGGGATTTTCGGGATATTAAACCGCAGACCGCCCAAATCTGTCAAAATCAAATGACATATTTGATAGATAGATTAAAGATGAGAGATTAAAGAGGAAAGAAGCGTTTTTGAAAAGGGATAGTGGATAGCTGATAACGGATAAGAGAAAGCGCCAAGCATCAAACACCGAGCATCAAGCAAGCGCCGGAGGCAGGCTCGAAGAGGCAATTGCGAATAGCGAATCCCGAATGAAGTGTTTTTAGTGAATAATGAATAGTGGATAACGGGTGCCAAGTAGCTCTGCGAAGAAAAAATCCACGAATTACACTAATTACACGAATCCGAGATAGGCAGTCTTGGCCCTGGTCCTCTACCGCTATCAGCTATCCACTATCACTTTTTCTTTAATCTTCCTACCGCTTCCCGGAACTTGCAGAAAAACTTTATAAAATCACATAAATATACGAGGTTTAACTTTACAAATTTAAATGAATTTATAAAGTTTCGAATATGCAGATCCGAAGATTTTATGAGGACAGACTCAACTCCCTGCTGATGCCCGGAAAGGTCTTGGCGCTTTACGGTCCCCGGCGTGCGGGAAAAACGACCCTGCTTAAAACGTTTTTGGGACATTTTTCGGGAAAGGTTTTTCACGGCAACGGCGAAGATGCGAGTGTCCGCGAAGTCCTCGGAAGCGGGAACGCTCAACTGATAAAAAGCTCGTTTTTCGGCTACGACTTAGTTGTCATCGACGAAGCTCAAGCGCTTAAAGACATCGGTCCCGGGCTTAAAATGCTGGTCGATGAATTGCCGCAAGCGAAAGTCATCGCAAGCGGTTCGTCGTCGTTTGATTTGGCGAACCGGATTGGTGAACCGCTGACGGGGCGCAAGCGGACGCGCACCCTGTTTCCGTTATCTGCGGCGGAAATTAGTGCTCAGTTCGGCAACATGGTTTTGCGTCAAAGGCTGGACGAATTACTCATCTTCGGTTCATATCCGGAAATTTTTACGACGGAGAGCCGCGAGCTGAAAATCGAATTACTCTGCGAGTTGCGAGACTCCTACCTCTTCAAAGATATTCTCGCCTACGACCATGTACGCAATGCGGATAAACTGCGGCAAATTGTCGCGCTGCTGGCCTTTCAAGTCGGCAAAGAAGTTTCGTTAAACGAGTTGAGTCGCAATGTCGGATTGAGCGTACCGACCATTGAGCGCTACCTTGATCTCTTGGAAAAAACCTTCGTTATTTTCAAAATTTCCGGCTTTTCCCGCAACCTGAGATCCGAGCTTACTAAAACGCGCCGTTATTTCTTTTGGGACAACGGTGTAATGAATGCCGTCATCAACAATTTTAATCTTCCGACATTGCGGAACGACAGCGGGGCTCTTTGGGAGAACTTTCTTGTTTCCGAGCGTATCAAAAAACAAAGCTACGCGGAAATGCAGGTTCAAAACTATTTTTGGAGAACCTACACACAACAGGAAGTTGACTGGGTGGAGGAAAGCGGCGGAGTGCTGAGAGCGTTCGAATTTAAGCGGAATCCCGGAAGCAAAACCCGTATTCCCGCGGCGTGGAAAAACGCTTATCCCGAAGCGGAGTTCTCTGTTATTACGCCGCTTAACTTTACGGATTTTATCTGCTGAGGGCGGCCTCGGAGAGGCAATTACGAATAGCGAATCCCAAATTCCGAATGCCTACCGCGAAAGTGATAACTGATAGAAAGCTTAAAGATTAAAGAAACTGTGGCCGCCAGCCACCAACTATTAAGTGGGTCTAATCTGCGCCCAATGTCTGAGGGTGTTACCGATGTCTGATTTCGCCTCAGGCTCTTTAAGGCTACCTCTAGAAATTCGTTTTTTTAGAGGTTTACAAAGGCGGCGCAATCCGTTCCATTGCACCGCAGGCATGTAAACGGATCTGCTTCCGTCACTTCGCGGCGCTTGTTTTTCATAGATTATCCGCGGGTTCCGGGTTTGCCCGCACCCGCGGTTATCCCATGTAGTGCACCTCCGGCGGCGGAAAAAGCGCCAAGCATCAAGCATCGAGCACCAAGCGAAATCATGTCTGATTCCGCCCACTACCTCTTTAAGCTTTAAGCCCTAATCATTAAGCTCTTTCTTTAATCTTTATCCTCTAATCTTTAATCTCTCTATCCGTTATCCACTATCAGTTTTCCCTTCATTACCCTGTTGCTAAAAAAAAGCGTCCCGACCGATGGCCGGAACGCTTTTTTGTCAGAAGCTCGATTAGAGTTTCTTTTTGCCTTCGAAGTGGGCTTCGATTTCTTCGAGGGTACGGCCCTTCGTTTCCGGCAGGAAGAACACGGCGGTGATCCAGTAGATGACCGTGCAGGCTGCGCAGAAGAAGAAGATGGTCGAATAGCCGAAGTTGCCGACAACCGGGAGGAAGGTACCTGCGATGACCGTGGAGACCCCTTGGTTGATCAGGAGGGCAATCGACATACCCATTGCGCGGATGCGGTTCGGCATGAGCTCGGAGAGCGCGAGCCAGACGCAAACGCCCGGTCCGACCGCGTAGGCGGCGATGAAGATGGCGAAGAAGAAGGTGACGAGCCAGCCGTTTGCGGCGCTCGGAAGCGGTCCGACTTCGAGGCTCTTGATTTCGAAGCTTTGACCTTCAACGGCGGGAACCTTGAATTCGAGGTTCGTGACCGGCGTGTCTTCGCGGACGACGATGGTCTTGACGCTCATTTCGCCGTTGACCGTGTAAACGATCTTAACCTGAGACGGCACGAAAGCCTGATTCGTCATCGCCTTGATTTTTTCCGGCGTAACGGTGTCGTAGAAAGCGTATTTGACATCCTTGGTCAGCACCTTGCCGGAAGCATCGCGTTCTTCAAGACCGGTCTTTTCGTTGATGACGTTTTCGACGACGACGCGGTTGAAGGCTTCGCTGTTGAGCTTGTCGGTGTAGTTGACCATGTCGCGTTCCGACTTCAGGAAGAGGAAGGCAACGCCGAGGAGACCGATGATGATACCGGAGGTCCCGACGGTGAGGAGGAACTTACGGCCCTTGCGGTCAACGAGGACCATGGCAACAACGGTCATGACCATGTTGAGAATCTTAACGACCAAGTCACCGCGGTTGGCGACGGAGCCGTCGAGACCGGCTTGAGAGAGGACGTCAACGATGTAAGCGAGAACGGAGTTAATCCCGGTTGCCTGATTGCAGGCGAGAATGACGACTGCGAGGACGAACGGGATGATGTACTTCTTTTGGATGAGGGAATCCTTCGGTTTGTCGGCGTCTTCCTTCTTGGAGTCGTCGGCGGAGGAATCGTTACCCATTTCGGCGAGCTCGATCTTGGCCTGTTCCAAGCCGCGGGAGCGTTCGAGGGCCTTGAGGGCGGCTTCCGTTTTGCCCTTGCCGTAGAGCCAGCGGGCGGATTCGGAGATGAAGAGAGCGCCGATGGTGAAGATCACGCCCGGAACGGCGCAAATCCAGAAGATGGCGCGCCAGGCGAAGTCCTTAGCGGCGAAGATGGCGTCGGCCTGTTCCTTGACGGAAGCGTAGGTGGCGGAGACGACGCCGTCCACGTATTCGGCGCAGACGATACCGGCGAGGGCTGCGAAGACGAGGCCGACGGTGAGCATGAATTGGAACATACCGGTACCGAAGCCGCGTTTGTCGGCCGTGAGGCATTCCGCGAGGTAGAGCGGGACGACGACGCCGATGAGACCGGCAGCTGCGCCTTGGAGGATACGGCCGACCACGAGGGCTTCAAAGCCGAACGGCGAGCAGATGACCGGAACGGAGAGGACGAAGCAGACGCCCGCGAGGAGCATCACCTTTTTGCGCCCGAACAAATCGGAAAGCGCTCCTGCGAAAAGCGAGGAGAGCACCGAGCCGAGCAAGACTGCCGCGACGACGGTCGAAAGCTGACCGGGCGTGTAGTCCGTTGTTGCTTGCAGGTACGGAAGCGCACCGGCGATAACGCCGACGTCGATCCCGTAGAGAAGACCGCCGAGACCGGCGATAAACAACAGGTATTTGTTATAGAGTGAGGTTGATTTTGACATAAGGTTTTCGGGTAAAACTGAAAGCCGGGGATTTTAGCCGAGGCGGCCGGAGATTGGCAAGCCGCTAATTGCTCCGGCAAGTGAGCGCCAAGCATCAAGCATCGAGCATCAAGCGGATGGCGGAAGCACATAAAGGTAAAACTGATAGCTGATAACGGATAGGGGATGGGTTTCTGTGAAAAAGATTAAAGATTAGAGATTAAAGGTTAAAGATTAAGGAGGGGCGGGCGAAACCAGACATAGGTAACAGATTAAAGCCACCTAATAGTTAATAATTAATAGTTAACAACCAACAGCTCCTTTACCCTCTTTTAGCCTTTAGGTTACCTCTAAAAATTCGTTTCAAGCGGTTTTGCAGAGGCTCGCAATTCGTTCCATTACGCCGCAGGCACGTAAACGGGTCTGTCCCTGTCATTTTGCGGCGCTTATTTTTCATAGATTATCCGCGGGTTTCGGCTATGGCCGGCGCTCGCTTGATGCTCGATGTTTGATGCTTGGCGCTATAATCGGCTTTTTGCTTGCTCAGGCGAATAAAATGTCTAATCTGAAATGCCGTTCGGATTTCCATCCGTGCTCTTATATTTCACATAAAACAAAAACATTACCCAAACAAATTATGGCAACCTCCAAAGTAGTATGCGTCATCATGGGCGGCGGTCGCGGCACCCGTCTCTATCCCTTAACGGCCGCCCGTTGTAAGCCGGCAGTTCCGCTTGCCGGGAAGTATCGCCTCATCGACATCCCGATCAGCAACTGCCTCAACTCCGGCTACAACACGATTTGCGTGCTCACGCAGTTCAACACGGCGTCCCTCCACAGCCACATCCAGCGCACCTATAAGTTCGACGCGTTCGGCAAGGGCTACGTCGATATTCTTGCGGCGGAACAAAACATGGAAAGCGAAGCCTGGTACCAGGGTACGGCCGACGCGGTTCGCCACAATCTCCAGCACTTGAATTTGAAGGACAACGACTACGTCCTGATTCTCTCGGGCGACCAGCTCTTCCGCATGGACTTCCGTCCGATGATCCATCAGCACATCCAAAGCCACGCGGACGTCACCATCGCCGCGAAGGCGATGCCGAAGGCGGAAGTCTCCGCGCTCGGCGTTATGCGCGTCAAGGAAGACTCCGAAATCACGGAATTCGTCGAAAAGCCGAAAGATCCGGCGGTCATCGACTCGCTCGTCATCAACGGCAAGCTCCGCGACAATCTTTCCGACAAGTCGGATGCGGAATACTGCCTCGCTTCGATGGGTATCTACGTTTTCTCGGGCAAGTTCCTCAAGGAAGCCCTCAACAACGATATGAAGGACTTCGGCAAGGAAGTCATCCCGGGCATGCTCGGCAAGAAGAAGCTCGTCGCTCACGTATTCGACAGCTACTGGGAAGACATCGGAACGGTCCGCGCGTTCTGGGAAACCAATCTCGCGCTCACGGATCCGGTTCCCCCGTTTGACTTCTTCGACGAAGTGGCTCCGATTTACACGCACGACCGTCTCCTCCCGGCTGCCAAGCTCAACGGCTGCACGATTGAGCGCGTCATCATGGCGGAAGGCGCAATCGTCACGCACGCCAAGCTGAATCGCTGCGTCATCGGTATCCGCGCCGTTGTTGACGAAGGTTCGACGCTCGAAAACGTCGTTCACATGGGTGCAGACTACTACGAAACGCTCGAAGAAGTCGGCGAAGCACGCGCTTCGGGAACCCCGATTGTCGGTGTCGGCCCGAACTGTATCATCAAGGACGCCATCATCGACAAGAACGCCCGCATCGGTGCGAACTGCAAACTGTCTCCGGCCGGCGTTGAAGACGGCTGGGAAACCGACCAGCTCTGCGTCCGTGACGGCGTTCTCATCGTCAAGAAAGACGCAATCGTTCCCGCCGGAACCGTTGTCGGCAAGGTTGACTAAACGACGACAACAGACTTACGATGCCGGCTCCTCAAGAGCAGACACCGCAATCCAATCGCCCCCGCGCACGGCTCGACCGTCGCGGGGCGCGTTGTCTTAGCGACGCAGAAATTCTCGCCGTCCTGCTCGATACGGACGCGTCGCAAAAAATCCCGCCCGTCGAGGCGGCCCGTGCCCTGCTCGACTGCACGGACGGCTCGCTCTACCGGCTTTCCCGTTGGACGATTTCGGACTTTACGGCGGCCGGCATTTCCTGGAAACGCGCCTGCAATCTCGTCGCCGCGTTCGAGCTTTCCCGCCGTTTTGAAGACCGGCGCGAAATTGCCAACACGATTAAAACCGCTCAAGACATTTTCGCGTTTTTCGAAAAGCGGACTCTTCCGCTCGACCGCGAATGCTGCTGGGTTATCAGCCTCGACATCAAACTGCGTGTCCTGCGCTACGACGAAATCACGGCGGGAACGGGCAGCGCCTCGCTCTTTCACCCGCGCGACTTCCTGCGTCCGGCGGTCCGCAGCAATGCCGAGCGCATCATCCTCGTCCACAACCACCCGAGCGGCGATTCCACTCCCAGCTCCGGGGACCTCAAAATCACGAAACAGCTCGCTACCGCCGCCAAGACGCTCGACATCGGTCTGCTCGACCACGTCATCATCGGGCGCCGCAACATCCCGCCGCACACGAACGGCTTCTTCTCCTTCGCCGACGCAGGGCTGTTGGAGTGAATGAGAGATTAAAGATTAAAGAGAGAGCTTAATGATTAGGGCTTAAAGCTTAAAGAAAGGTGATAGAGGATAGCTGATAACGGATAGGTTGGAAAAAGATTAAAGGATAAAGACTAAAGAGAAGTTGGCAAAAGGCTTGGTGCTCGATGCTTGATTTCGCCAAGCTTTCTTTAATCTTTATCCTTTAATCTTTAATCTCTTTTCCCCCTATCCGTTATCAGTTATCAACCTCTTTAAGCTTTAAGCATTAAGCTCTAATCTCTCTCTCTTTAATCTTTAATCTCTCACAAACCATTTCGTTCTCGCAGTCGCGGGCTTTATTTTTAAAATTTTCGGCATGTTAAGCCCCATTACGCCGGAATCCCTGATGACCCCGCAGAACGGCTGGATGCTTCTCGTTACCGTTTGTATAGGCGGACTCGTCGGTTTGGTTCGCCAGTGGCGCGGCGGGAACAGCACCACGGCCGGGATGCGCACCTTCGCGCTTTGGGCTGTGCTCGGCTTCATCTCCGTTCAGATGGAGCGTCTCGGATTTTCGCATTTCGTACTCGCGAGCCTCCTGATTCTCGGACTTTCGACGGTCGCCTATCTGATCCGCGGCGGCAAGGAACGCCAGCGCAACAAGACGATGCATCAGGCGACATTCGGGCTGACGACGGCGGCATCGGCACTGATGGTATTTTGTGCGGGCGCGCTCATGGGTATCGGCTTGGAAAAATACGCCGTCATGCTCGCCATCGTCCTCGCCGCCACACTCGGCATGCGTAGCTGGACGGACAAATGGAGTTCGTCGCTGACGGGAACGGACATACGCGCCGGGCTTCAGTTTGCCTGTCTGACGGGCGTTTTGTTGCCGCTCGTTCCCAACCAAACGCTTTGGGGCATTTTCAATCCTTATACGACTTGGTTAATGGTCGTCCTGATTTCGGGCGTCAACTTTGTCGGCTACATCGCGATGCGTTGGCTCGGCGCGCGTGCGGGCGCGGCGGTAACGGGCTTTATCGGCGGCTTGGCATCGAGTACGGCGGTGACGCTTGCCTTCAGCCGTCGTTCCGAAAGCGAGCAAGAAAACGGCGGGGCTTTTGCAATGGCGATTCTGCTCGCCCAGCTCTCGATGGCGCTTCGCTTGGTCATTTTGTGCTTTTTGCTTAATTTTAAATTCGCGGTTTCGACGCTGTGGATGTGGGGTGTCTTGCTCGGCGTTTGCGTTTTGGCCTGCGGTCTGATTGCCCTGCGCCACGGAAAACATGCGGAGGGGAAAGTGCCCGCCGTCAAAAACCCGCTCGACTTGCCCAACGCCGTTAAGTTCGCCCTGCTCTACGCTCTGGTCGTATTTCTCATCGAAAAGAGCGGCAACGACCTCGGTACGGGCTTCATCGCGGTGAGCTTCCTTTCCGGGATTCCGGACACGGCGGCGCTCGTCATGTCGATGGCGAATCAGGCGACCGAGCTTGCGGGTCCGGAAATGCTGAGCTTTACGACGGCGGCCTTCGGAATCATGCTCGGCGTGCTCTCCAATACGCTCGTCAAGCTCGGGCTGACGCTGACTTTCGGGCGCGGCAAATTCCGCACGCTCGCCGCAAGCGGTCTCGGCATCACCGCTTTGGCCAATCTCGCAATCGCCGTCGCCCTTGCCGTTTCCATTTCCCGCTAAATATCCATGAGACAATCCAAAGCCAAACATTCCATTGCAACGCGCACGGGCGACGACGGACTGACGACCCAGTTTTACGGGAAACGCCTCCCGAAGACCCACCCGCGCATCATTGCCAACGGTAGCATCGACGAGCTTTCTTCCCATCTCGGGCTTGCCAAAGCGTTTTGCGAAAATCCGGAAACACGGGAAACCCTACAGCGGATTCAGCTCGAACTGATTTCGCTGATGGGCGAAGTCGGCGTCGTCAACGAAGATCAGGAAAAATATCTCGCGTCGAAAATTCCCCATTTGGAGGATACGGCCTTGGATCGCCTCGACGACCTTGTCGATGAACTGGAAACCGAGGAACGCCGTTTCACCGGATGGGTGCTCGCGGGAACATCGCCTTATCAGGCTGCGCTCCACGTCGCCCGCGCCGTTTGCCGCCGCGCCGAACGCGATGTCATCGCCTTGCGCGAACACAACGAAACACTACGCTCGCTTCCTGCACGTTACCTCAACCGCCTATCCGACGTCCTTTGGCTCTTGGCCAGGGATTAAGCAAAGAAAATAACGGACGGCGGTCTGCGTTCTTAAAATTTTTACAAAACAATTCTCTATGACAGCTAACAATTCCTCTACGAAATTTAATTTCTTTTGCGCCGGCGGCGTCGAACAGCTTTCGATTTGCAAGGCGGAAGACCTCGCGGCCGTCGAAGCGCTCGACCCAAAGCTTTGGCTTGCCATCAGCATGCCGACGGACAGCGTTGATTTCGACGCCCGCACGCTCGCGCTCATCGACTCCGACGGCGACGGACGCATCCGCGTTCCCGAAGTCAAAGCCGCCGTTGCGTTTCTGCGGGAACACCTCGCCGATTTCTCGAGCTTCTTCGCCGGGGAAAGCACATTTCCGCTGAGCGTCCTCAAGGCGGAAAGCACGCTCGCGGCAAACGCACGCAAGTTGCTCGAAGAAGCGGGAACCCCCGAAGCCCCCCTCACGCTTCAGGCCGTGCAGGACGCTTTCGCGCATTTCTCGGCCCGCCCGTTCAACGGAGACGGCCTGCTCACCCCGGCCTCGGCGGAAGGCGTCGCCGAAACGGAAGCCCTCATCAAGGATATCGCTGCCTGTTGCGATGCGGGAGCGGACGGCATCAGCGCCGCCGACGTCAAAAACTTCGTCGCCGAAGCCCAAACGCTTATCGCCCGCGCCGCAGATGCGGAGGCCCGCCGCGATTCGCTTTTCCCGCTCGGGGAACAAACGGCCGCCGCCTTTGCCGCAATTGAAGCCGTACGCGTGAAAGTCGATGACTTCTTTGCCCGCGCCCGTCTGGCGGACTACGATCCCGCGAGCAGCGGCAAACTCAACCCGAGCCCGGATGCACTGGCCGCCCTTGCCCAAGGCGACATCACGGCCGCCGCGACCAAGGATTTCCCGCTCGCCCAAATCACAACGGGGCATCTCACGCTCCCGCTCGTTTCCGGAGTCAATCCCGCTTGGGCTCCGGCACTGGCCCGGCTCCGCGAACTCGCGCTCATTCCCGCGCTTGAACTTCCCGCAAAAACAAACGTCTTGGAAGAAGCGCAATGGCGGGCACTGCTCGCGCGTTTCGAGCCCTACGCCGCTTGGATTGCCGGACAACCGACGGGGAAAGCCGCGACCCTCCCGCTCGCGCGTCTGCAGGCAATGCTCGCGCAAGACCCGGAAACCCTGCTCGCCCCGCTTTTCGCACGTGACCTGGCGGAAGTCCCTCAACGCGAAGCACTCGGCGGGCTTGAGCGTCTCTGCCTCTACTCGGGCCATCTCCTTTCGCTGCTGCGCAATTACGTTTCCTTCGCCGATTTCTACACGCTTTCGCCGAACACGATTTTCCTCGCGGGCACGCTCTACATCGACAGCCGCGAATGCGCCCTGTGCACACGCGTCCAAAACCCCGCCGCTCACGCAGCTCTCGCCGCGCAGTCCAATTGCTACATCGCGTACTGCAACTGCACACGCAAATCCGACGGAAAAACGATGACAATCGCCGTCGTCATGGGAGACGGGGATGCCGATTTCCTCTGCGTCGGACGCAACGGTGTTTTCGTCGATAAGACCGGAGCGGATTGGGACGCGACAGTCTGCAAAATCGTCGAACAGGCGATTTCCCTGCGTCAGGCCTTTTGGAGCCCGTACACGAAACTGGCCCGCTTCGTGGAAACGCAGGTCAATAATTTTGCGGCGGCGCGGGAAAAGAAAGTCGATCAAGGCCTCTCAAGCGGGGTTGATTCGGTCGCTTCGACGGCAAGCACGGCGGGGACGGCGCCGAAACCGGCTTTCGACATCGGAAAATTCGTCGGTATTTTCGCAGCCATCGGCTTGGCTCTCGGCGCAATCGGTGCGGCTTTGGCTGCACTCGGCGCGGCATTTATGAACCTTGCGTGGTGGCAAATGCCGCTCGCGATTCTCGGCGTCCTGCTTCTGATTTCCCTGCCCTCGGTCATCCTCACGGCAATGAAATTGCGCCGCCGCACGCTCGGTCCGATTTTGGACGCGAATTCCTGGGCGGTAAACGCACGCGCCAAAATCAATATTTCGCTCGGTAAGGCTTATACGCGTCTGCCGAAAAAGCCCCGCGGCTCGCGCCTCATCGGCAAAGATCCCTACGCGGAACGCAAAGGCACGTTCCGGAAAATCCTGCTCGTGCTCACCCTGCTCGCCGCCGCCGGCATCGGAGCGTATTATGCGCTGACCGACAAAGCAGAGGCGGCAACAGAAGCCGAGCCCCAAACACCGGGCATCGAGGCTCAAGCAAGTGCCGAAGGCGCGCAAGAGAACAGCTGATAGTTGATAAGGGATAGGGGGGATTAGAGATTAAAGATTAAAGAAAGGCTGTCTTTAGTCTCTAATCTTTAAGGCAACCTCTAGAAATTCGCTTTTTAGGGGTTTGAAGAGGCTAGCAAGTCGTTTCATTGCGCCGCGGGCAAGTCGGAGTGCTGTCGAAGTCGCTTAGCGGCGCATGGGGCCGGAGGCCTAAGCGATTGAAGCTCCTGCAGCGCAATGGAACGACTTACACGCTTTTGCGGAGCTCCTCCAGAAATTCATTTTAAGGCATTGTCCTAAGTTTTCTTCTTTCCGTTCGTCAGAGCCAGTGCGCCGGAGGTGCACTACATGGGATAACCGCGGGTGCAGACGGGAGTCGAAACCCGCGGACTCGCCCAAGGCCAAGTGCGCTGCTCCGCGGTGCAGATATATCCCTGACGTGCCGGCGGCGCAATAGAACAAGCAAGCATGCCCTTCCCGTAGGCAAATCGCTAAAAAGCGCATTTCCGTAAAGCATAACGTTTGATTCAAAATTTTTGCTCTCGGGCAAAAATCTCCGCAAGCGCTATTCACTATTACCTGCTCAGTCCTGATGCTTCCCTACGGAGCTCACAATTTTTCCGGGCAGGAAAAATTGTTCCGGACGGCATCGAAAAACCGTGCGAGATGGATGCCGTCGGTGAAGCTGTGATTGAAGCGGCCGGAAAGGGTTATTTTTCCCGTTTCGCTCATTTTAAACCAAGTGAGGACTTGCTCGGCCTGATTGAAAGCGTAGTCGGCGGCGGTCGTTTCGAGGGCTTCGAACCACGGTACGCAGGACGCGCAGAAGAGATTGGGGACGGCCTCGAAATCACTTTCGGAAAGGGTTCCGTTGCGAACGGCGTCGATGACGGGCTGGGCCGTTTCCCGAAACTCACGGAAAGTCGGGCGGTACGGCAAAAGCACCTGCACGAAAAGGTCGCCGCCTTCCCGCGCCAAGGGACAGGACGGGTGAATGACCTCGTATTCCGCCACGGTTTCCGCATCCAGGAAGCGCTGCCGCATTTCGGGCACGGCGTTCATGGCTTTCGCAATTGCAAAAAGCGTCAGCAGAAAAAACGAGTCCCCGTTGTCCTTGGCGTAGCGATAGAGGGGCGCAATGTCGAGCGAGACGGAAACGCTGTAATTCGGATTGGCAAAGCTTTGGTAAAAGCGAAACAAATCGCGGCGTTCCCAGCCCTCGATTTCAATGCGACGAAACGCATCCATGCGGGTACGCCGCTTAGGCGACGAACTTTACGAAGTTCCGCTTGCCGGCCTGAACGACCGTTCCTGCGGCGCTTTCACGCGTGAAGCGGAGATTGACGTCGCTGATTTTTTCTTCGTTTACCTTGACGGCACCGCCTTCGATGAGTCGGCGGATTTCCTTTTTGCTCGGGAAAATCTTCGTCGCAGCCAGCAGGTCGATGAGTCCGGCTTCCGTCGTTCCGGCGGGCACGAGAGCGTCCCACGCGAATTCGGGGATATCGGCGCGCACCTGTTTTTTCGAGAAAACGTTTTCGAACTGCTCGCGTTCGTAGCGCCCGGCTTCTTCACCGTAGAATTTTGCGGTGAGGGCGGAGGCGAGCTGTTTTTTCATTTCCATCGGATGCTCGTTTTTCATCGCGGCGATTTCCGAAGGCGTCTTTTCCAGGAGCAACTCGTAGTACACCCACATCGTGGCATCGGGGATGCTCATGATTTTGCCGAACATATCCTTCGCGGAATCGTTCAGCGCGATGTAGTTGCCGTAGCTCTTCGACATTTTGCGTTCGCCGTCCAAGCCGACGAGGAGCGGCATCGTGAGCACGGCCTGTTCCGGCATGCCGGCTTCTTTTTGGAGCTGGCGACCGACAAGGTTGTTAAAGAGCTGGTCGGTACCGCCGATTTCCACGTCGCTTTGCAATTCGACGGAGTCGCGGCCCTGCAGCAACGGGTAAAGGAATTCGATAATCGAAATCGGCGTCTTCGAAGCGTAGCGCTTGGCGAAGTCGTCGCGTTCGAGCATGCGTGCAACCGTCATCTGGCGGGCGAGCTGAAGGGTGTCAATCATCGACCACTGTCCGAACCACTCGCTGTTGCGGCGCACTTCGGTCTTTTCCGGATCGAGAATCTTGAAGGCCTGTTCGAGGTAGGTCTTGGCGTTTTCTTCGATTTCTTCTTCGCTCAGGACAGGGCGCGTAGTGCTGCGGCCGGAGGGGTCGCCGATGCGCGTCGTGAAGTCGCCGATGACAAGCACGGCCTGATGGCCCATGTCCTGAAACTGACGCAACTTGTTGAACACCACCATGTGCCCGAAGGTGAGGTCGGGACGCGTCGGATCGACGCCGAGCTTGACGCGGAGTTTTTTTCCGGACTTGATGCGTTCAAGCAGTTGTTCTTCACCGAGAAAAACTTCGGTGCGTTGTTTCAAGAGAGCAATTTGTTCTGCGGCTTCCATCGGAATGAATTTTTCCCGCCACTCTAAAAAACGTTCCCGCCGAACGCAAAGATATTTATTGAGGCAACGCGTCATAAAATAGAACAAGCACGGACGGAGAATAAATGACGAAACAAGATACGGAAGTGCGCGGAATTCGGCATTGCTCCCGCGCCCGGCTTCGCTTAGAACAATGCAAAATCCATGAGCGCACACAAAAAGATTCTTTCCCCGTCCATTCTCGCCGCAGACCACGCCGCCCTCGCCGAAGGGCTTCGCGTCGTCGCCGAAAACAATCTCGAATGGATTCACCTCGACATCATGGACGGCAATTTCGTGCCGAATATCTCGTTCGGCCCGCAAGTCGTCAAGGATCTGCGCAAGCGCAATGATACGCTCTTTTTTGATACGCACCTTATGCTCGCGCGTCCGGACAAGTATATCGAAAAATTCATCGATGCCGGCTCGCAGCTCGTAACAATTCACATCGAACCCGAATACGATGTCGAAAGCACGCTCAAGCGCATCCGCGAGCTCGGTTGCCAAGCCGGGATTTCGCTCAATCCGGACACGCCGGTCGAACGTATTCTTCCCCTGCTCGACCTCGTCGATCTCGTCCTCGTCATGTCCGTTTTCCCGGGCTTCGGCGGACAGTCCTTCATCGAAAGCGTCTTGCCGAAAATCACGCGTTTGGCACAGGAGCGCGAAGCGCGCGGCTTGAATTTCCGCATCGAAGTCGATGGCGGCGTGGATTCGCGTACAGCCCCGCTCTGCCTTGAAGCCGGAGCCGATACGCTCGTGGCGGGAACGGCGTTTTTCAAGGCCGCCGACAAGCCCGCCTTTATCCGTCTCTGCCAAGGCGAATAGCGGCGCACGCCATGTTCCCGCAAGATCATCCCGATAAACGCAAATCCGGGAGAGACGGATTTTGGCGGGATGTCCCCGACAGCGATTGGAACTCGTGGCAGTGGCAACTGCGTCATCGCATTTGCACGCGTGAGGCCCTCGAGGCTCTCCTGCCGCTTTCCGAAAGCGAAGTGCGCGGGCTCGCATCGACGGGTCAGCGCCTCGCGTTCGCCGTCACGCCGCATTTTTTCAACCTGATTGACCGCACCCATCCGGACGATCCCCTGCGGCGCCAGGTCATTCCCGTCGAAGCGGAAAATCACGTTTCGCCCGATGAACTCGGCGACCCTGTCGGCGAGGAAAAACATTCCCCCGTTCCCGGGCTGGTACACCGCTACCCGGATCGCGTCCTTCTGCTCGTCACGGATCGTTGCGCGAGCTACTGCCGTTATTGCACGCGCTCCCGCCTCGTTTCCGGATCCGGCAAATCCCCTTTTCTTCCGCAGATCGAAACCGCATTGAGCTACATCGCCTCCCACACGGAAATCCGCGACGTACTGATTTCCGGCGGCGACCCCCTCTTGCTCACCGACGAAAAAATCGACACCCTGCTCAAGCGCCTACGCGCAATCCCGCATGTCGAATTCATCCGTATCGGCACGCGCGTCCCCGTCTTCTTACCGCAGCGCATTACGCCGGCACTGTGTGAAATTCTCAAAAACAACGGCGCTGTTTGGATGAGCGTACATGTCAACCACCCGAACGAAATTTCCCGGGAAACGGCATCTGCCTTGGAGCAACTCGCCTTCGCGGGAGTCGTCCTCGGCAGCCAAAGCGTGCTTTTAAAAGGCGTAAACGACAATGCGGCAACCGTGCGTTCGCTCGTGCATCGTTTGCTGCAAGTGCGAGTACGTCCCTATTACCTTTACGCCTGCGACCTGATTCTCGGCTCCGCTCACTGGCGCGCGCCCGTGAGCAAGGGCCTTGAAATCATCCGCTCGCTACGCGGATGGACCAGCGGCTATGCCGTCCCGCAATTCGTCGTCGATGCTCCGGGCGGCGGCGGAAAAATCCCGCTCAATCCCGATTACGTCGAACACATTTCCGAAGACGGGAAATTCACACTGCGCAACTTCCGCGGCGAACGCTTTGTATATTAGCCAAGGGGATAACTGATAGTTGATAACGGATAGGGGGGG
>JAZRSB010000023.1:0-41003 GCA_045651325.1 Candidatus Spyradenecus sp. | reverse complement strand
CCCCGCAAACCCGCATCAATAAAGGCTTATACGCCGAAATCGCCTCCAATCTCGAAGCCCTCGAAACAAAAAAATTAAAAAAAATAATTTTTTTGTAACAATTTTCCGGTAATTTTGGGGTGTGTAGCCAGAAATTATTTTTTGTGGTGCTAAAACTTGCGGCGCAGGTGTGCGGGAGGGATGTTGAGTATTCCGCGGTACTTTGCGACGGTGCGGCGCGCCACCCGGATTCCGCGTGCGGCGAGCTCATCGACGATTTTTTCGTCGCTCAGCGGCGATGCCGGCGATTCTTCCGCGAGGATTTCCTTGAGCACTTCCCGCACGCCGGCGTTCGACATCGAGCCTCCGGAATGTGTCGGAATTGAAGCCGTAAAAAACTTTCTCAGCTCCCACATTCCCCAGGGAGTTTCGGCGTATTTGTTCGCGACAGCCCGGGAAACGGTCGTTTCGTGCATCTCGATGCGGGAGGCGACCTCCGCCATTGTCAGCGGGCGCAACGCGGTCGGACCCTTTTCCAGAAAATCCTCCTGAATTTCCAAAAGGACCTTGCCGATTTTTTCGATGGTCTTGCAACGCTCTTCCAAGGCATTGATCAGGGACTTCCCGTCGCGCAGTTTTTCCGTAAAATACGCGCGTTCCTTTTCGGGGATACGTCCCGTCGCGAGCATCTGCTTGTATTCGCGGGAAATCCTCAATTTCGGCACATAATCGAAATTGGACTTCACCGCCCAGGCCCCCGTTTCCTTGTTAAAATAAAAGCTCAGGTCGGGAAGAATTTCGCGATTGTCGTCGGCAATAAAATCCTTTGCCGGGACGCGGTTGATGCGGGAAATTTCTTCGATCGCCTCGCGTAACGCCGAGTCACTGACGCCGAAGCGGTCGGCGATAACGGCGAATTTGCGTCCGAGAAAAAGCTCGTAGGCCTCGTTGACGATGCGGAATGCGAGGGAATCCTCCCGCCCTTCCCGCTTCAATTGGATTTGAAAAAGTTCCCGCAGATTGCGCGCCCCGATTCCCGGCGGATCGAAACTTTGGAAAATCGCCAACGCGCGTTCGACGGCAGCCGACGGCGCTCCGACTTCCGCGGCAATCGTTTCGACGGGCACTTCGAGAAAGCCCTTGTCGTCGAGCCGTTCGGCAATTGCATGCAGGGCCTCGCGTGTGGCATCATCGACATCCGCGAGCCCGATCTGCTCGTCCAAAACATCGTAAAGCGAATCCTTTTCGACGAGCGAATTGAAGAGGTGAGCGCGGCGCTCATCGTCTTCCCGCGTCCAAATTCTCGGGCTGTAATCATCCCGTTCGCGCCAATCGTCGCGGCGCAAAGCGTTGTCGTCGCCGGTTTCCGCGCCTTCGTCCGAGGGCTTGGGGCGGACGGTTTCCGGATTTTCGGGAAGCCGGTCCGCAAAGGGCGAACGTCCGTCATCGGACAATTCCAGGAGCGGGTTTTTGGCGAGTTCTTCGGAGATTTCACGTTCCAAATCCAGCGAAGGCGTCTGCAGCAGATTCAGTGCACGAATGATCTGCGGCGAGAGGGTCTGCTCCTGCGAGAGTTTCTGATACTGTGAAAATCCTAAATCGGGCATACGGGGCGGCTAATCCTTCGGGAGTTGAAGTGTTTTTCTCGGCAAATAGCGGTCTTTGAGTAAGCGCCAGAAAACGACGAAAAACGCGGTCAGCGGCACCGCCAAAATCATGCCGAGCAGGCCGTCGAGCGCAATCGCCCAAAAGAACACGGAAATCATAATCACCATCGGATGCAGACCGGTATGGCGCTCCATGATTTTCGGGGTCAGCCAGTAGGCTTCGGCGAGTTGTGCGACGCAAAAAACGGCGATGACGGCCGTGAGCATGCCGATGCCGCCGGAGAAAAAGGCGATGGGAAGAATCAGGCTCAGCCCGACGACGGTTCCGAAATACGGAATCATATTGAGGTAGCCGAGACCGAGGCCGAAGAGAATGGCACCGGGCAAACCGGAGAGGAAAAATCCGACGGCGAGAATAATCCCGTAGCACGTGACGACGACGAATTGTCCGCGGAAAAACGCGATGACGATGTCGCGGAACTGGCGTATCAGGAAAGCGACGTCCGCGGCGATATGCCGGGGCATCAATGCCGAAAATTCGCGTTCGAATTTTCCGATCAGGTCGTGGCGCTCGCTGATGAAATAGTAGAAATAAATGGGAACGACGGCTGCGGCGACGGTCTGAGCAAAAAAGCTTTCCGCCTTTATCCAAAGTTGTTGCATCTTCGGAAGCGCCGCGGATGCAAGGGTCTTGAGATGCGCCCCGATTTGTTGATTTTCGCGAATACGCTCAATCAGCCCGCCGTCTTCCAGACGTTCTTCAATCCACTCCGCAAAGGCCGGACAATTTTCCAGAAGCTGTGCCCACAGCGTCGGGATGTGTTGAATAAACTCGGTCGCCTGCCGGACAATGACGGGGACCAGCCAAAACAGAATGCCCGCCAGGCCCAAAGCCAACAAGACAAAGAGCGAAGCAATCGCCAGCGGACGCGGGAAGCGGAGGCGGAGTTCCAAAAAATCGCAAACCGGTTGCAAAAGCACCGCCAGCAAAGATGCAATGACCAGCGGCCAAATCACGGTGTTAAACGCCGCAATGAACTTGAGCGCCACGCCGATGGTGCCGACGACAAGCGCGATCAGCACGACAATTGCGAGTCCCGTGAGGGCGCCCGCAATGATTTTTTTCTGGAACGGAGAAAACATCTTAAACCCATGTTCTCAAATTCTTTTCCGGGAGTGAAAACAATTTTCGGAGAAATTAAAGTTCGAATGCGCAAGGCGCAAGTGCCGCATCGCGCATCCCGTGGATAATTTTCTTGTCCGCGGGGCAAACGGTCGCCAACGCCCCCGCCAAATGCGCAGTTTGACCGTCGGTAAAATAGTACGGACAAATACGCGCACGCCCGACGACGGAAACCGGCTCGCCTGCGTCATCAAAAACACCGAAGTTCACGCGGGAAGGCTTTTTAAAATCCTGCAAAACGTAAAGCGAATCCCGGCACCCGGCATCCAGCGCGCGGGAAACGGCGGCAGTCCACTCGCGTTGAGAGGCATCGTCACCGACCGTCACACTGCGCGCGCCCCAAGCCTCCTCGCTGAATCCGCTCGCCTTTAAAACGTAATTACGCTCGCGCCGCGGAAGCGCAGCCAACGCCGACCAATCCCGCATCGGCTTCGGGGCCCAAAGCAACGCAGACGCGGGAAGGACTTCGACGGGTTCGAGAATCCAAGTCGCGGGAATGATTTTTTGCAAAATCTCCCGATGCGCGTCCGCAAGATGCTCGCGCCAAAAGGCTTCCAAAGCCGGATGGCGGAAAAGCGCCAGGGACATTTTTTCTTCCTGAAATGCACGCATCGGCGGCGACACGCGTACTTGCCCGCGCTCGACGGCTTCCATGAGTTTTTCCCGCGCCGGAAAATTTTCTCCGTCGAAAAGCTCGAAAAAACGATAAACGACATCGACGCGCACTCCGGCCAGCCGAACGCCGTCTTCGGAAAAGCTCAATTCGTTCGTATGGCAGACGCTTATTTTCGCCCCGCTGGTCCGGCGCAGTCTTGCCGCCAAATATTCGAATTCCGGGCGATAATCCGCCGATTCGTCGGAAACGGCGACTGCAACGTTCTGCGCATAATTTCCGCGGACAAGCGTGGCAAAAAAGCGCTCCGGCATTGCCGTCGAACCCAGGTAGGCGTCTTCGAGAAACGCCGTCAGCCCGATGCCGCCGGGTACGCTATCAAGCTCGGTCAACGCAAATCCGTTTTCGGTAATCAGCAGGTCCGGGCGAATGACGTCGGGGATTGTCCCCGCAAGGGCGCGTGAACGCTGATGAGCGACGAGGCGCGCAGGTTTTCCGCGGTCCAAAATTGCCGCGACCCAGGGCGCATAAAGCGGCGCGTTCCGCAAGAGGCTTTTTCCCGCAGCCGAAGCGCAATAGAGTTTTTCCTGAGCCCGATAAAACGCGAGACACGCGTCACCGATTAAATTCAGTTCGCGTGTCTCTTCGGCGGAAAACCGCCATGCATCGGCGGCGACTTTCCAGGTCTTTCCGGAGAAAAGCGGCGTTTCCGCAAAGGCGCGCGACAATGCGGCGAAGCTTTTCATTGCCGGAAGCTACTCGGCTTGGAACTTAACCGTGTCCGCCGGCGTCTTTTCGAGGCGCACGTCCTCAAGCGTCCAAGTTTGCGCGGCGTAATCGGCGGCTCCGAGCGGTGCCACCGTGTTCCCGCTGATGCGCACGTCCTTACAACGGCGGAAGATAAAGGGCTTCTTATTCCATCCGCGGTAATCGTTATTGTAGCGGATTTTATTATCGGTGAAGCTCAGTTTTTCCGAGGAAATTGCGAAGAGCAACGGCACGTCGAAAGTTTCAAATACATTGTCAAAAATGCGCACGTTGCGGTGGTAGTACTGCTTCTGCGCCGACAAGTTACGGACTTCCGGATAAAGCGCGATAATTGCTTCGGTAAACTGAAAGGTCGAGGTCAGGTTATTCAAAAAGCGGTTTCCGCTGATTTCGACGTCTTCGCAAGGACCGCTCTCGTACCAGCCTTGAGCGTCACCCGCAAGCAGAATGGCCGCACCTGCCACCGTCTTGAAGGTATTGTTTTTCACGACGACCTTGCGCGGTGTCGTCAGCAAAATCCCGCGCGCGCGATTGTTTTGCACGGTGTTGTTGCGGAAAACAACGCTCGGTTGGAAATCCGCATTTTCCACGGCATCGCCCTTGCCCAGGCCGGCGGGAACGTCCTTCTCAAGCGTAATCAAAAGCTCGTTCGTATTCAGCTTGCGCACCTGCTTCACCTTGATTTCGTCCTTCTGCTCCAAAGTCGGCCCTTGAATAAAACGCAGGGTTTCACCGGGCAAAAATACTTCGAAGCCGACCGCCTGCGAGTGCTTGTAGCGGCAACGAATCTGATTCGGCGCAGGCACGTCTTCGACGCTCAGGCAGGTCGAGTGCACGTTCAACGCGTCGTCCATCATCGTTTCAAAAAACGCATTTTCGATGCAAACTTCCCCGCTGACATTCGAGAAGTGGAACGCGTCGGCACTCGCCGAGTAAACACGTCCCGTCTCCGCCCGCGGGAAGGTTCCGCCGCCGGAAATGCGAATATTGTGCGAGCGCTGAGCCAACAACGCCATGCCCCAACCGGAGTGAATCGAAACATTTTCGAACTGCGTGTTTTCCGCACGGTAAATTACGCAGGCCGGATGCGGGCGCGACCAGGTGCGAAGCGTCAGCGTATCGCCGACCGCAACGCCGGCTCCGACTTTCGAGAAGTCGAACAGCAGATTGACCTTGCCGTCCGGACGCGCCTCGGCGCGCCCGCCGTAACCGATATCCGAAGTGCGTTCGACGATTTCCTTCGTCCCCGCACGAAATGCGATTACCGAGCCGACACCACCTTGCCAGCCTTCTCCGTGGAAGCGCAACTGCCCGTTGTGGACCCTGTACGGAAATGCCTTTTCGTCGATTGTCACCACCGTCTTGCCGTTTTCGAATCCGACGACCTTCGCTTCCGAATACGGCGCGCGGGCGTAGTCGATTTTCAAATTCTTAATGCGGACGTTTTCGCAGTCCATGAGTAAAAGCGCGAGGCTTTTTCCGTGGAAAATGAAATTCGAGCCGTTGCCGTCCAATTCCAAATTCCGCAAGTCCGAGAGCGAAATCTGCACCGGATGGATTGTCGGCTGGTCATGATTGGAAACGTGAAAGGACATTTCCAGGGCGCTCGCCGGATAGAAATGGTAATCCCCTTTCGGCAGCACGATTTTCCCGCCGCCGTTACCCCGGTGCACCGCATTCAAAAGCTTGCGCAACGCGGGCGTGGCATCTTTCGTTCCGGGAACCAGCCCGTAATCTTCTCCGCGGAAAACCGGATTGCTTTCCGAATTAACGAGCGCGGCATTGGCCCCCGTCTCAAATTTCATATTCACCCAATCGACGTGATCGTTCCAATTGTTTCCGCCGGCGAGCGACAGCAAATAAAGCTTACGCGCCCCCTGAGGCACCGCGACACGGAAAGTCTTCGGTTCGCCGCGGCGAATCACGCCCGAAGTCCACAACACATCCGTCCCGGAAAGAATGCGACATTCCACGCCGTCACCGACGCCCGCCGTCACTTCGTCGTCAACGCCGACAATACCCGTAAAAACGCGGACGCCTTCCTCGAACTCCGGCACATCAATCGGAATCATCGAAGTCGCGTGCGTTCCGATGCCGCTCGCATACACCTTTCCGGCGAGAGTCAGGGCATTGCCGTCAACCGATTTTCCCTTGCGGGTTTCTCCGTATTCCTGACGGGCGCAGGCAAAGTCGGATTCCGCGATTTCGGCGGGAACAGCTAAGAGCTGCGGACAAATCCCGGCAAACGCCAGAAGCGAGTAGAGACGTAGATTTTCGAACATGGGTCTATGCTAACAGTAAGTTTTTTTTCGGTAAACAAGGAAAAAAGGGCCCCTCTTCGGCGCACAAAAAAGGCGTCCCCGTTCGGGAACGCCTTTTTCCGGCGGGCTATCGCATTTCTTCGCCGGTCTCCATGTTGACGACCTTGAAGTTTTCAACGTGGAAAGACGGATCGGCACGGAAAGAAAGGCGGATGTTGTACGCCGTTTCCAAATCCGCGATGCTGTTGCGGTCGTCCCCGCGGAGACGATCGAGATTCATCGGGTGGAGGAAGACGCGGAAAGCGAGCTCGCGGCCGACATTCTTTTCAAGGGAACGCAGGCGGCGCGTCACGCTGACGATGCGGCGTTGGATTTCGACGCTGATCGCACGGGCATTTTTAACGCTGCCGCGGCCCTGACAGTACGGGCACCCCATGTAGAGCGACGTCGTATTGCTTTCCTGCTGGCGCTGGCGCGTCATCTGCAAAATCCCCAACTGCGAAATCGGAAGAATCTGGTGCTTGGCTCGGTCCATGCTCATCGCATCGCGGAGCGCATTGAAAACGGCCTTGCGATCCTTCGGATTCTTCATATCGACGGTGTCGATAATAATCAGACCGCCGAGGTTGCGCAGGCGAATCTGGCGGGCGGATTCCTTCACGGCCTCAATGTTTGCCTGGACAATAAAGTCCTTCGCGTCGCCCTTGCCCTTGTGTCCGCTCGTATTGACGTCAATGGCGGTCAGCGCTTCGGTTTCGTCGATGACGATTTCCCCGCCGGAAGGCAACGGCACGCGGCGCATGTAGGTCTGTTCGATTTGGCGTTCGATGTTAAAACGTTCGAAAATCGGAATGTTATCCTTGTAAAGGACGACCTTGCTGCGGGAGCGCGGCGAGATTTCGCCGACGAGCGCGAGGATGGCCTTGTAGTCTTCCTCCGAATCGACGAGGATGCGGTCGATGTCTTCCGTGAGGAAGTCGCGCACGGTGCGTTCGATCAGGCCCGGCTCCTGGTAAAGCATGCAGGGCTTGGAGGTCGTGTTGATGACATTGCAAATCGCGGCCCAGCGCTTGAGAAGCATGTGGAGGTCGCGGACGAAGTAACGCAGCTTCTTGCCTTCACCCGCCGTACGGATGATAACGCCCATGCCTTCGGGAATCGTCAGCTTGCGGAGCATCTTTTTGAGACGGTCGCGTTCGGCGGAATTCTCAATCTTGCGGGAAACCCCGCATTGCCCGGAAAACGGCATGAGGACGATGAAGCGGCCCGGAATCGCGATATTGGTCGTCGTACGCGGGCCCTTGGTGCCGATTTGCCCCTTCGTCACCTGAATGACGATTTCGGAGCCGATCGGGAAGAGCTCGGGAATGTCCTTGATGGAATACTTTTCCCGCTTGTTCTTCTGTTCTTCGCTTTCGTTATTGCGGATGAATTCGACGGAGGAATCGTTCGCGGCGGGCAGCATGTCCCAATAGTGCAGGAAGGCATTTTTGGCTTCGCCGATATCGACGAATGCAGCCTTCAGGCCCTTTTCGAGATTTTGAATGCGACCTTTGTAAATTGCGCCGACGACGCGTTTTTCGTCCGTGCGTTCGAGTTCGTATTTTTCGAGCACGCCGTCGGTCAGCAGCGCGGCACGCTTTTCGAGCGGCTCGGAATTGATGACGAGCTCGCGGAAGCGTTCACGGTCTTTCGAGAAGTGCTTGATGATACGCTGAATGATGGGGAGTTTCTTGGCGCGCTGAGCGGCATCCTGCTTGATTTTTTCCGGCGGGATGGGCTCGACTTCATGAGGTTTGGGCGGATGGCGCAAGTCCTCATTTTCGTCACGCACTAAATTATCGTTGTCTGGAATATCCGGCATAATCGTTTTTGTTTGTGTAGGTTTTAAACCGGAGAACTCAAGGATTGAGAAGCATTCAGCGAATCGGGAACACGCACGCCGTTATTGTGTTCGCCTTCCCGAGGCGCATGACTGTGCACACTTTGCAACAGCCCCAAAAGGATGAAGCAACTCAAAACAAAAGAGCCTCCGTAGCTCATAAATGGCAGGGACAGTCCCGTCACCGGCATCAAACCGATGTTCATGCCCACGTTGATTAAGACGTGAACCATTAGTACGACACTAATCCCGACCGCTAAAAGAGATCCGAATGTGTCCCGCACCCGCAAACCGATTTGCAGGGAGCGAAACGCGAGTAGCAGATAGAGCAACAGAATGCCGGCACAGCCGACCAATCCGTATTCTTCCGCCAAAACCGAAAAGAGGAAGTCGTTGTGAGCAGCCAGCTCGGGGAGATACCCCAATTTTGCCTGCATTCCCTCGTTGAATCCCCTTCCCGTAATACCGCCGTTGCCGACGGAAATTTTTGCCTGACGCACGTTCCAGCTCGCACCGATGCCCTTCGGATCAATCGCATTCGGATCGACGAACGAGAGCAGGCGCGCCCGCTGATAGTCCTTCAGCGGCAGCCACGAGACTTTCTCGTATTGCCCCTGGATGTCGCGTGCCGGGTCACGGGGACGCTCGCCCTGTTCCTGATAGTAGGTGACGATACGTTCCCGATAAAAATAAATGTCCACCGAAACGACGGAAGCAAACAGCAAAGCCGCCGCTCCCGCGCTCCAAAAGAACCGCCGCGTCAGCCCCGCAAGCCAAAGCAGCGCCGCCGTCAGCGGAATGTAAACAATGCTGGAGCCCAAATCCGGCTCGACGACAATCAGAAGCCAGGGAATTCCCGCCACGATTGCCGCTTTCAGGACCCATTTCCAGGATTCCCGAAACGCGCCCAGGGGCTTCAGCGAAAGCAGTTTTGCCAGCATAATCAGGGTCGTGATTTTCGCGAATTCCGAAGGCTGCAAGCCGAACGAACCGATAAAATACCAACGCCGCGAACCGTTTACGGAATGGATGAAATGCCCCAAATTCATTTTGAGCAAAGCACAAACCGCAATCGGAATCAGCAACGCGACCCCGAGGATGTAAAACAGATTACTCCAATCCTTGTAAAACTTGAACGGAATCGCCGCCACGATGCAGTAAACGAAGCCGCCCGCCAGCAGGAAGTAAATCTGCTTCAGCCAATCATCACTCCCGCGCAAGGCCCCCGACGAGTAAATTCCCGAAACACCGAGAAGACTCAAAATCAGGATAATCAACGGAGCCACCTTGTCCGTACGGCACAAAAAACTCCACGTCTTTTCGAATTGCTCCAAAAAAACGGACGACCAGGAACGGGCGTATGAAGAGGAATGTGTCACGAAAGGGAAAAAAGCTGAAATTGCGAAGAAAATACTCTCTTTTTCCCCGCGCGACAATGTAAAAGCGCTCAGTCCGCTCTCAAAAAAACGACACTCCGCGGCCCTCTTCCGCAATTCGCGCCGAAGAGAGCCAAAGACTTTCCCGAAAAGAAAACTATTCGCCAGCTCCTAAGCGCTCGGCAACCGCCCCGCTGATGATTTCGCAGGAGCGTACCGCACCGCTCAATTCACCCGAAAGCTTGCTCAAAAAGGCTTCCCGATCGGCCTCTTCGGCAAATTCGAAGCCCAAAAGCGCGCGGCCGACGCGTTCTCCGGTGTACAGATAATTGAAGTAGCAAATATTGTCGTTCGGCCCCAGGTCGCGGGAAAGGAAGTCGTGCAGGGCCCCCGGTCGTTCGTAGAAATCCAAGCGGATAAACAGCGGATTTCTCAGCAGGCTGCGCTCGAAGGGAATGACGCGGAAAAGCGTATCGGCATCGCCGGTGACATCGCTCCACGGCACGCCGCAGGCATCGAGAGTTTCCGTGATCGCCGCGAGTTGTTCGTCGGAAACGGCAACGCCGATAATCGGACAAGCCTCCGCTTCGCTCGTTTTTCCGTACTGAAACTCCGTAATACTGCTCTTGGAAAAGGCCTTGCCGAAAACCTTCAGAAATGCGCCCGGGCACTCCGGAATACGCACGCGCAAGCAGTGTCGCTTGGCGCCGTTCACCTGCGAATTGCGCGTAACAAAACCCAATTGTCCGAAATCGACATTCGCGCCGGAAATCACCGCCAGCACCTTCTTGCCCGCGAGCGTATCCGCAAGCTTAAGAGCCGCGGCAACCCCCATCGCACCCGAGGTTTCGGGGATAATGCGGTTGGTTTCCCAAAGTTTCTGAATCGCCCAGCAAACGTCCTCGTTCGTAACGGTGACAATGCCGTCGAGCACCTCCTTGCAAACGTCGAAAGTCAGCGTTCCCGCCTTACGCACCGCCGTGCCGTCGCAGAAAATATCCACCTTGCCGATATCCGTCGGCTTCCCCGTCTCCAAGGCCGCCTTCATCGAGGCCTGATGGACGCCTTCGACGCCGTAAATCCGAATCCCCGGATACTGGCGGCGCAACCAGACGGCACAGGCAGCCGCCATCCCGCCGCCGCCGATTTGGAGAAACGCAACGTCAAACGGTCCCTTGCCGGACATCACGACTTCGTCGGCCAGCGTGCCCTGCCCGCCCATCGTTCCGACATCATCGTACGGATGAATAAAGGTGAGATTTTCCTCCTTCGCCGCTTTTTTAGCCGCTTCTCCCGCGACATCGTAAGAGTCTCCGAGCAAAACGATTTCGACGAATTCCCCGCCGAAGCGTCTGACCGCCGCCTGCTTCACGTCCGGCGTCGAACGCGGCATAAAGATTTTTGCATGCACGCCGAGCAGTTTTGCCGCGAGCGCCACGCCTTGGGCGTGATTACCCGCCGACGCGGCGACAATGCCGCGGGCGCGCTCCTCCGGTGTCAGCAGAGCCATGCGATTGTAAGCCCCGCGCCATTTGTAAGCCTTAATCGGCCCGAGGTCCTCGCGTTTAACAAAAAGCCGGAACGGCAGGCCGGAACCGACGAGTTCTTCGAGCGGCGTCGGATTCGCAACCGCATAAACACGCTGGCGCGCCATCAGAATGGCATCAAAAACTTCTTCGCAAAGTGCAGACATAAATGTGAAAAAATAAGCAGCTTTCCCGCGAAACGCAAGAAAGCGCTGCTTCGCCGGCGCATGAAACGCGTCCATTCCGCCGACGGTTCGTTCCGGGGCGGTTAAACCGTTTTCGTTCCGTGCGTCGCAGTCACCTTAATGGTGATGCCGCCGCGCGCGCCGAAGTCGCCGACGACTTCGCACCAGACCGGATCCAAGGCGGCCACCAGATCGTCCAAAATCTGATTTGTCAGGTGCTCGTGAAATGTCCCTTCGTTGCGGTAGGACCAGAGGTAAAGTTTGAGCGACTTGGACTCGACGATTTTTTCGGCCGGAATATAGCGAATCGTGATCGTTGCGAAGTCCGGTTGTCCCGTCGCCGGACAAACGCAGGTGAATTCTTCCGTGCGCAGTTCGACGATGTAAGGGCGTTGGCGGTTGTGATTCGGGAAGGCTTCGAGCTTGCGCGTCGGCAAGTTGCGCGTCGCCCCGATGGAAAGATTTTTCAGGTCTTCAGGCTGAGTCAGCATGGTGCTTTAATTTAAATAATATCAGATGTAAACGGACAAGGCTCCCGCGGAGGCTGTTTCGGGCCGCCCGGCTATCGGAGAAACGCCGTACGCGAGCGGGCGTGCTGCAGAACAGCCCTTCCCGTTCGCGTTTTAATAACGCACGATAGCCGAGGCTTGCCGGATGCGGCGATTAAAGATGAACCTTGGCGAGCGTTTCCTGCATGCGCGCGGTAATTTCGTCCCACGCTTCCGCAGCAATCAGTTCTTCCGGGCAAATCCACGAAGCGCCGCAGGCGATGACGTCCGGAATCGCGAGCCAATCGGCGATATTATCGGCATCGATACCGCCCGTTGCGACCACCTTAACGCCCTTGTGGCGGAAGGCCGAAAGGATGGCTTTGAGCATGTCCGGCCCGACGACGGTTGCGGGGAAGAAGTTTTGGATTTTGCATCCCTGCAAAAGCGAGCGGGAGAGATTGGACGGCGTCATCATACCGGGAATAACGGGCAGGCCCGCAGCAAACGCGGCATCAACGACAATCGGATCGAATCCCGGAGCCAAGGCAAAGCGTGCGCCCGCAATATGCGCGGCACTGATTTCATCCACGCCGGTCACCGCTCCGGCCCCCACCCACATTTCCGGGAAGACCGAGGCAATCTGCTGAATGGACTCCGCCGCCGTCGGCGACTGAAAGGACACGGAAACGATGTCGCTCCCCCCGGCAAGCAAGGCCTGCGCAAGGGGAATCGCCTTTTCCGGATCTTCAATCGTTGCGAAGGGAATGACCTTCAACTCCGATAAATGTTCGATAATGGCTTTCATGATTTTCGTTAATTTACACTATCGAAATTAATAAGTGAAGCGGAACCCGACATTCGCACGATGCGCCATATCGGAGTTGACCCCGATATCCACCGTGTAATTCAGGAAGAGCCCCGTATTTTCCGAGAGCGTGAAGTCGCAGGAAGCTCCGACCGAAACGGCATCCGACGGGAAGGCCTTTTCCGTAATCGTACGGGAGTATCCGACCCCGGTTGCGCCGACTTCGACTTCCGTTTCGTCGTCGAGGAATTCGTGCGAGTAAGCGAGGTCCAAACCGACGCGGGTCGGCGTTTCGCCGAACGCGAAGGAATAGCTGGCCCCGACACCGACGCGGCCGCGGAGGCTGTCTCCGTTGAAGGCATCGGCTTCCATCGAGCGCGTTCCCGTTTCTTCGACCTTATCGACTGCCGTGTGGAGGTAGGAGAATCCGACATACGGCGTGAGGTAGAGATCCTTGACGGCCGTCGGAATCAGTCCGCCCGCGCTCGCGAAGAGGCCGGCGCTCCAGCCGTCGGTTTCACCCTTATTATCGCCGTATTCGCCCTCGCGTTCGATTTCGTAAGAGGAGAATCCGAAGTGGGCTCCGCCTTCCGCGAAATAGTAGTCGTTGAAGACCGTTCCCGCGTAAACCGTGGCGCGATAGCTGTCCATCGAAATTTCGCCCTGAGCGTTGTGGATATCAGCCGTTCCGCGGTCGTAGGCCAGTGCCATACCGAAGACGCTGTTTTCGCTCAGACGAACGTCTCCGCCGACGAGTGCGCCGTAAGTCGAGAAGTCGAAGGTAGCGGAATCCGCGCGATCCGAGCCGTTTTCGACGGACATCGATTGGGCTTGCGCGAAGAACTGCCATTCGTCTCTGTTGTTAGCCGATTCGAAGCGGCGTTGTTCCAAACGGCGATGCAGGCTCTGCACGTCCTGATTGTAAACTTCGGTCGGCATGGCCACCATCGCCGCGTAGGCGAGGTTCATTTCCGGCGAAATCGGGTTCAGGGAGAGGCTGCCCGTGCGGGAGTCGTAAACGTACTTCACTTCCGTGCCGTCCGCCATGAAGATCGTGACGGATTCAACATCGCCGGAGACCTTGGCCGCTTCGCCGTCCCGACGGACGAATTCGATTTCCGGCACATCCCAAGCATTGCGGACGGATTCGTCGAAGGTAACTTCGATCGCCACCTTGTCGAGGGAAACGCTCGCATCGTTCGTCAGCGTGATGCGTGCTTTATCCGCGTCGGCAACCGACTCGACGTCGAAGGCAATCAAAGCGCCGGTTCCGCCGTTCGTCGGCGTGATGGCAATGTCTTCGATGATAACGGATCCGGACTTGTTGGCGGAAGCCGAGAAGCTACCCGTGTTCACTTGCGCACCGGAAGCCACGGTCTGCGAAGCACGCGACTGCATTGCGTAAGCGGAGGAGGCAAAGAGAGCCACCTTCGAAGCACCTTCAACCGAGAAACCGCCGTTGGCGTTCCAAACTGCGCCGTCCTTCAGGACAACGGAACCGGAATCGACCTTGACGAATTCAGAGCTGTTGAGCGTCGTGTTTTCCGAAACATTCAAATCGCCGCTGAAGCGCTTTTCGGACTTCGTCCAGTTGAGCGTGCCGCCGCCGATGACGGAGAGGCTACCGCTACCGCGGACAAGCTTGTTGAGCGTCGCGGTCTTGCCGGCAACCGTCACCAGTTCGAGGACGGCGCTCTTGGAGTCAAGCACCACCTGAGAAGCCGTGCCGAGGGCGACGAGCGAGTTTGCACGGAGCGTGCCGTCCTTCACGGTCACCGCGCCCGAGAAATCATTGGCGCTATTGACGAGCGTGAGCTTGCCGGAACCGACCTTCGTCAGCGAACCGGAACCGGTCACGCGTGCTTCCAAGGAAGAATCCGCAACCGAACCGATCCGGACTTCCGCATCCTTGCCGAGAGCGAGCTCCGCAGCATCGTTACCGAAGGCTTCACCCTTTTCGGCGACGAGCTTCGAGCCGTCCTTCAGACGGATAACACCGGAGAAATCTTCGGAGGTGCCGGCGAGCGTCATCGTGATGCCGAGGCCCGTTTCCACGGAGACCGTACCCGTACCTTCGAAGGAACCCGCGAAGACATCGGCGACGGTCCGGCCGGAAGCCGGCGTCAGTTCGAAGGAAACTTCACCGTTATCCGCCTTGAAGGCGATGGTGCCGTTACCGAAGGACGTTGCCTGCGTCGCGGCGACAAAGGCATTGTCCGCCGTCAGCGCAAAAGTACCCGTGAATTCCCGGCTGTCCGCCGTCAGCGTGAGGCGGTCGGCGGTAAAGTCCAAGGTGCCTTCGCCCTTGAGTTCTCTGCCGAAGCTACCGCCGAAGGCCAATTCGAATTCGGAGCCGCTGCGGATTTCGAGTTCCGTGCTCTTGCGGCTGTCGCCGAGTGCGGCCGCATTCGCCAGCTTGAGAACGCCTTCCTCGACGATGACTTCACCGCCGAACATCGTATTCGCCGCCGTCAGCGTAACCGTTCCGGCTCCGGACTTCTTAAAGTTTCCGTTTCCGGTAAATACAAGCCCGAAGGAAGCATCCGTTTCCGAGGAGAGTTCCAGCGTGGCACCGTCGGCAATCGTCGTTTTTGCCGTACCGAGAGCATCCACAGCCGTCAGCTTAAGAGTTCCTGCAGCGACATTGACGTAGTCGTCTGCGTCAAAACCGTTCATCTTGGCATCAACCGCAAGCGTGCCTTCGCCGAGCTTTTCGACGATCCAGGCTCCGTTGCCGATGCTACCCGTCATGACGGCATCCAAAACGGTTTCGGAGTCTGCACCGAGCTTGGACGTGTCGATGAAGAGCGTTCCCGTCGCCGAGGCCGTGAGGTCGCTTGCGAACTGAACGCCGTTATTGGCCGCCAGATTCAGGCGCAGGCTTGCACCGTCCGCCAGGGTCGTCGTGCCCGTGAAGTCGTGAGCCGAGTTGAATACGACGTTTGCATTTTCGCCGATTGCGAGCGTTCCCGCACCCGTGATCTTGTGGTTGTCGGAAGCGGCAACCGTGAAGTCAACGCCTGCATCCACCGTCATCGAGG
This sequence comes from Candidatus Spyradenecus sp., assembly GCA_045651325.1. Lineage (GTDB taxonomy): Bacteria > Verrucomicrobiota > Verrucomicrobiia > Opitutales > UBA953 > Spyradosoma. The sequence goes on along the minus strand of JAZRSB010000023.1, from coordinate 25,286 downwards.
TCGGAGCAACGTTCGCACCAAGGCTGACCGTCGCATCCGAGGCGAAGGTAACGCGGTCGGAGTTCATGTACGCCGTATCGTTCGGGTTCGCGGCATGCGTCCACATGGCGCTTCCCGCGTCACCGGTCGTCCAGACGCCGTTTCCGCCGACCCAGACCATATTGTAAATCGTATTGGCAATCGTGACGGAGCCGTCGTCGCCGAGGCTGACGACCGCGCGGTCGGAGAGAGCCGCTCCGCTACCCACCGTGAAGTTGCTCTTGTCGAGCACGGAGCTGTTCCAGCCCGTCAGGCTTGCACCGGCATTCACGTCAAAGACCTTGTAAACGACCGTTGCCGTTTCGCCCAAGGCGTTCGGGCTCGTAACCGTCGGGTATTCCAGCTTTTTGAGGTTGAACGTCAGCGCGTCCGTAATCGTCGTCGCGCCCGTAACCGCCAGAGAAGCCGCTTCCGGTTCGCCGAGGGAGATCGTGCCGCCGGAGAGTTGCGTCGTCCCGGAAAGCGTTACCGCGTATTCGGAAACATCCAAGAGGCCGTCACTCATCGTCAGCGCATCGATCGTCGCTCCCGCTCCGGAAACGGTCAATGCGGCAATGCCGCCCGTTCCGAGGGAAGCGCCGGCGAGCTTGCCCGCCGCCAGATTGACGGAAGCGACATCCGTACCTGCGGCCAGCGTCAGAGCGCCGTTGCCGGACTTCATGAGCGTTCCGTTACCCGAAACCACGGAATCCAACGTGTAGTCTTCCGCCGTGTTGAGTTCCAAAGTGCCTTCACTGATCTGCGTAGTGCCGTTACCGGAGAGCTTGCCGGAAAGCGTCAACGTCTTGGCGCCGATCTTTTCAAAGAAGCTACCCGACGCCAGAGCGAGGGAGCCTGCAAAGCTCTGATCCTGCGTGCCGCCGATGCGAAGCGTACCGGCCGTCACCGAAATCGTTCCCGTTCCGGAGAATGCGCCCGTGAGCGTCAGGGTGTTGGAGCCGACCTTTTCAAAGGACTTGCCGGCTTCAATGCCGAGTTGTCCCGCGAAGCTCTGAGCGGCATCACCGCCGACGGCGAGCTTGCCGTCCTTAACCGTAATCGCGGAATCCGCCGAGCTTTCGATCGCACCTGCAATCGTGAGGGTTGCCCCGCCGATCTTTTCGAGGGACGACGCTCCGGAAAGCTTCACGCTACCGCCGAAATGGCTTGCGGAATCGAGCGTGAGCGTTGCTCCGTCGCGCACTTCGAGCGTTCCCGTCAGCACGTCCACGGAGCCGGAGAGCGTCGCGGATTGCGCCGCCGCCAAATTGCCGCTTCCAGAGAAAGCATTAACGAATTCGGCATTCGCACTGTCGAGCGTCACGCTACCGGAGACGGAGACGGAAGCGCCTCCGAAGGCATTTGCGTTTTGCGCAACCGCATTGCCGGAAACGAGGACCGCTCCCGTGTAGGAATTCGCTTGGGTCAAAACAACCCGGCCTTCGCCGCCAATCGTCAGTTGCTTGCCGGCTGCAACGGCGCCGGTAATCACGTTGTTGACGGTCACGGCTTCGCCTGCAGCGGCACTCAGGATGAGTTCCCCGCCGTCAAGTTTCAGCGTTCCCGTGCCGAGTGCATCGCTTGCGGAAATTTCGAGCGTTCCGGCTTTCACCGAAACCGTGCCCGTAAAGCCGTCGAGCTGGCTTACGTCCGCCTTGAGAAGGCCGTCGCCCTGCTTCGTGAATGCCACGGAACCGGAGAGCGTATAAGCGCCGTTGAGGTTGTCGGAGAAGGAGAATTCCGCCGAATTATCGACGACAAAGCTACCATTTCCGGAAACTTTGCTCTTGTAAACCGGAACCGCCGAATCATCGGCAACAATCGTGAGCGTCGAAGCATTGCCGAGCGTCGTCGTTCCGCTCAACACCTTTCCGGCTCCCTTGAGCGTCAGAGCAACGTTGTCCGCGACAACAACCGCCGTCGGGGCGAGTTCGCCCGAAAGCGTCACTTCCGCGTTGTTGGCAAAGCGAACGGTGTCGAAGTCCGCGAATGCGATATCCGCGCCCTGTCCGTTGTTCAGTTTCCAGTTGAAGGTCGCGTTATCCCAAACACCGCTGTTGCCGGCGGTCCAAGTGATCGTCTGCGAAGTAAGCGTGATGGAAACGTCGCCGCTGTTGCCGATTACGATATCGTAGTGAGCGTCGAGTTCGCGGCCGCCGATGCGCAGATCTTCGAAGGTCAGCGCATCCCAGCCTTCCAGCGTGAGGTTGCTGACGTCAAAGACCTTGACGAGCGCCGTCTTGGTGTTGGGATCGTCGGTATCCTGCAATGCCAGATTTTGGAAGTTAAAGACGAAGTCATCGCCGATAACCACCTTGGCATTCCCCGTAAAGTAGGCATCCGTACGGGCAACGTCGAAGGAAAGCGTTCCCTGCGCCAACTCGATATTGCCGGCAAGAGCAACCGCATTGTTGGCAAGAACGGAAAGCGTTCCCGTTGCCTTGTTGACGGTCCAGTTTTCCATCGTCCCGCCGCTGAGGGTAACCTTGGCAGCGCCGACGGAATCGTTGTAGTTAAAGTTCGTCAACTTGCCGTCAGCAAGGACAAGAGAGCCGGTGAAAGCACTCAAATCTGCCGCCGAAAGGTCCAAAATCCCTGCGGATTGCAGCACCTTACCGGAGCCGGTAATCGTTCCCGCAAAAGCCGTTCTTGCGGCATCCGCGCCCGCATTTTCAAGGGTCGCGCCGGCCGCGAGGCTGACAATGCCCTTCGTGGTGGTATTCGAACCGGGGGCATAACGCAGGGTTGCGCCGGCCGTCACTTCCGCGAGTGCCGTATTTGCGCCCAAGGTCGTTGTCACGGAAAGGACCGCGTTGTCCGTAACGCTGTACTTGCCTTCGAACGTGTTCCTTCCGGAAAGCGTCGTGTCGCCCTTAATGCTGACCAAGCCCGTTCCCGCAATGACATTGCCGATGACGGTCGATTCGGCAAAGCCGGTTTCGAGAACCCCGTCGGGGCCCACGGTAACCGTACCCGTCCCGAGCGCGCTGTCGCTGCCGAGCTTGAGAGTTCCGCGTGTAACGGTCGTGCCGCCGGTATAGGTATTCGCGCCCGAAAGCGTGACGGTCCCGGTAGAATCGAGAGCCACGGAACCGGCGCCGTAAATAACCTTGGAGACTTCCAAGCCGGCGTTAGCGCCCGTGACGTCCCAGGTCAGCGTCCCGTCCGCATAAACGTTAATGCGCTGATTTTCTTCGCCTTCGCTGACATAGCTCGTTCCCGTTCCGGTGTAGCGGTAGGTTCCGCCGCCGGCGAGGATGGTGAAGCCGATACGGCCGCCCGTTTCCGCAGCCTGCGCGGCGGTCACTTCGAGCGTACCTCCCGCACCGAGGAAAAGATTATCCGAGTTAAAATTCGCTCCGAAGTTGGAGCCGGCGCCCCAAGTCATATTCGCGATCTTAATCGTCGAACCCGCGCCGTTGGCATGGACCCAGCCGCTGCCGCCGTTGTCGGAAACACGGTAAGCCTGCGTCAAATCAAGCGTGGCTCCGGCGTTGGCGGTAATGCCGAGCGGTCTGTCAAAGCGCCCGTCAATCGTAAGGCTCGAATTCTCGTTAATCGTAATGCTGTTACCGCCGAAATCGACAACGGCGTCTTCCGAGTCGGCCGTCCTGAACGTGACATCGCCGTCGATGTAGAGTCCTTTTTTGCGGACCTCGACACGTCCGCTTTGGACGTCAATCGTACCGGAGTGAATCGTCGTATTGCAGAGCCAGAAGGCGTTCGTTCCCGTCTTCGTCAGCGTATTGCCGTTGAGCTGAATCACATTTCCGCCCCAATTGCTTGCAATCATACCGAAGTTACCGGTACCGCCAATGGACGAATCCGCCGTAAGCGAGAAGCCGTTCGTAATCTGCTTGGAGCCGTCTCCGATTTCCGCGCCGGTATTGATCCAAGCGCCGCCGGCCAAGACAAAGTTGCCATAATTAGTATCTTTGATCTGGGCATTGATATCGAAGGTCCCGCCGGGTCCGACCGTGACAATGACGTTGTCGGCACCGAGCGCCTTGTTCGTTCCCATCTTGAGCGTTCCTTCGGAGATGAGGATGTTGCCGGAGAAACCGCTGTTGTTGCCGTTGAGCAGGAGTTCACCCTTTCCGGTCTTTTCAAAAGTACCCGTTCCGGTGATGGCACCCGCATAAGCGACGGAATCCGTTTCGGCCGTTGCCGATTCGTCCGTGACGGAAAGCGCGAACGTGCCTTCTCCGATATCGACGGCCGTAATGACATTCGTTGCATCGGCGGCGAGTTCAAGGCGACCGGCGCCCTTCTTTTCGACTGCGCCGAAGGTGGCGACCGTCTTGTCGAAGCTGACGCTGTGTCCTTCCGCGACCGAGACAAGTGCCGAGCCCGTGACGACACCGTTGCCATCAAGGCTTTTACCGAAATTAATCGAAGCACCCGCACTTTCTCCGGCGACCCCGTCGAAAGCATAGGTGCCGGCAAAGCTCAAGTCCTTAGCGGAGACACTGCCGTGAATCGTGCCGAGTTCCGTTTCGTCAACTCCGGTTGCGAGGAACTTGTACTTGCGGAAATCAGGATTGACGGAGTAGTCCGTGCCGTTGAAATGCGTCTGCGTCCAAAGCTTGTCGTTGGTCGCCGCCTCTGCCGCCGGATCCCAGACGAGCGTGAAGAATCCGCTTCCCGCCGTAAAGACGACATTCTTGTCGGAGTCGATGGTGATCGTCCCGCCGACCGCTTCGAAGATGCTTGCATCCGTTCCCGTGTAGTTCGAGAACACGATGATGTCTGCATCGTCTTCCGTGAAGTCAACCCCGGAGGCATCAATCGTCGCCTTACCGGTGAAAGACACATTCGAGGAAAGCTCAATCCCTTCGAAGCTCGTGTCAACATCGCCGGTCAGCGTCCACGTCGAGGCGCCGAACTTGACCTTGCTGACCTTGACAGCCCCGGCAACCTCAAAGTCGCCGCGGAGCGTCACCGAAGACATCTCATCGACGGCCGTCAGGTTACCGCCGACGAGGCGGAGACCGCCCAAACCGAGCGAGGAGTAGTGAGCGACCTTGAGCGTACCCGAGGAAAGAATGGTTCCGCCCTCATAGGTGTTGCCGTCCATCATCGCGAAGGCGCCCGCACCGGTTATTTCGATGGCCCCGGCGCCGCCGATGGCCTTATAAATTTTTACGGTTGCGTCCGCATTGGCAATATCCCAAATAATGCGCGAATTCTCTGCGACGGTAATCGCTCCGCCGCCGGCATTGATAAAGGAGGTCCCGCTGCCGGAGTAGAAATAGCGCCCCGTTCCTTCCGTAACACGGAAGCCGGGAGACTCGCTACCCGAGGTCTGCGCGGCCGTTACTTCGAGCGTACCGCCGTTGCGGATCGTAATGCGGTCCGTGTTGAAATTGGCTCCGAAATTGGAACCGGCGCCCCACTTCAGGTTGGCCAGCTTAGCATAGCCGCCGTTGATGTTAATGCCGCCGCTGCCGCCGCCGTCTTCCTTACGGTAGGCCTGCGTCATATCGAGCATCGCACCGGATTCGACGTAGATGCCGTTCGGTGTATTGAACACCCCGACAATCGTCACGTCCGCACCGGCGGCAATCGTGATGTCCTGATTATTCAGGCCGAAAATGCCGGAGCCGGTAACGTCAATTGTCGTCGTTCCCGTAAAGAACGCCTTGTTAATGAGCTGAACCCGGCCCTGTTCAATTTTGATATCCCCGTCCGTGACCGTCGTATTGCAAAGGAAGAACGTATTCTCGCCGGTCTTCGTCAGCGTGTGCCCGCCGAGGTCGAGCTCATTCGCGCCGTAACCGCTCGAAATCATCCCGAAGTGGCTGGTGCCGCCGACGGTCGAATCCGCCGTGAGCTTGATCGCGCCCGAGCCCGACGCAATTTGCGCCTGACCGCTATTCGTCTCGACACTCGCCCAAAGCGTCCCGCCGTCGAGCGTGTACTTGTGGGCCTTGCCGTCCATGTTGACGGCGAATTCGAGCGTTGCGCCGGAGCCGACGACGACGAATCCGCTTCCGAGACCGTTCTTATTCGTCAGCTTCAAAGTGCCGCCGCTGACAAGGGTTCCGCCGGAATGCGTATTCGCCTGAGAAACGGTGAGCGTTCCCGCGCCGGCCTTTTCAAAGATTCCCATGCCGGAGAGTACGCCGGAGTACGCGACCTCGTCGTTTTCCGCAACGGACAAACCGAACGTGCCTTCCTTAATCGTCACGCCGGCCATCGACGGCGCATCCGCCGCCCAAATCAGGCGACCGGCGCCGGTTTTTTCGATTGTTCCCGTTGAGCCGACCGTCTTATCGAAAGCGGCCGTTTTTCCTTCTGCGACCGAGAACGTCGAGCCGGGGCTCAATTCGATTACTGCGGATTCGGCGCCCGAAAGCTTTGTAAAGGATGTATCTTCCGTCACCGTCACATTACCGACAACAAGCTTTCCGGAAACGGAAACTTCTGCATCCGCCATACTGAAAGTGACGGAGTCCCCGTTTTCAAAGCTCACGGAACCGCCGGCGCTCGCGCTTTCCCAAAGGGTCGCGCCGTGGTGTTCCCAAGAGGCTCCGGCGCCGCCTTTCCAGACCAAGTCGGAGTAAACCGCCTTAACGAGCTCGAGCATGAGCACATTGTTTTCCACGGAGAAAGAGGCCTGAGCGCGTGCGGAGGTCATACCGCCGAAGAGCAGGTTGTCGTTGCCCAGGGCTTCCCAATCAATATTGAGCTGGCCGGCGCTGATGAGCGCATAGCTGCCGCTCGAGAAGTCGGCCGCAAAGTCAAACTTAATCGTATCCGCCAAGTCGGCAGCGCCCGCGACAACGAATCCCGTGTCGGAAATAGCAGAGCCGAAGTACAGCACTGCGCCGTCTGCGACGGCGAGTTCATTCAATTCGACCGCGACATCGATATCGCGTCCGAGGGTCGCGCCGGAGGCCACGCTGACCAGGCCCGTGCCGAGCGCCGTCGCGTTACCGGCAAAGAGGCGTCCTGCGGCAATCGTCGTTCCGCCGTCATAGCTGTTGGCACCGGCGAGTGTGACCGTTCCCGCGGAATTCACGATGACACGGCCTTCGCCGGAAATCGTGTTGCTGATGGTGCCGCCGGCAATTTCGAATGCGAGCGTGCCTTCGCGAGCGATTTCGACGGCTGCGGTTCCGAGTGCGTTTGCGGAGGCGGCAACGATTTTACCTTCCTGAATGGAGGTGCCGCCGGTATAAGTGTTTTCGCCGCCGAGCCAGAGCGTTCCCGCGCCGACCTTAATCATCTTGTGATTACCCTGTGCCCCGTTGCCGATAACGCCCGTTGCCTTCAGCAAACCGAATGCTTCGACGGCGATATGGGTGTCGTTCTGGCGCAGGTTAAATCCGGACTGAATTGCCGAAACGAGGATGTCGTCTTCGCCCGTTCCGCCCAGCGCGGTAAGAGTCGAGACTCTTCCGGAGCCGTTGTCGGCCGCAAAGAGGTCAAATGTATCCGAAGCGGTTTCGCCGGTAATCGTACCGCCGCCGAGGATGAGGTCGAGGCCGCCGAAAGTCTGATTGTATCCGCTCGACGGTTCCTTGATGTGGAGTCGGCCGCCGCTGTTAATCACGATCATATTCGTCGTGTTCACGCCGCCGCCCCAGCCGGTGGAGTCCCAACCGGAAAGTTCGACCAAGCCGCCGTTGTTAATTGTCAGCTTGCCGCGAATCACACCGTGCTGGCCGCCGGTCGTAATGTAAAGTGATGCGTTTTCGACGAAGACGCCGTTGGCCGTCGAAGTGGCACCGCCGGAGAACGTCGCCGTCCCGCCGGCAATATTCAAGGTCCCGAAGCTGTTCGTTCCGCCGGAAACATTCATCACGCCTTCCGTAATCGTGAGCGTGCCCGTGTGGGTCATGTTGGAGGTAATCGCCAAAGTCCCCGCGCCGCCCTTTTCGAGCGCGCCTTCGCCGGTGATAACGGGGAGCGTATTGATCGTCACGCCTTCCGCCACATCGACGCGAAGAGCCGCGCCGGCGCTGACGTCTGCGGTAAAGGATGCCTGCAACGATTCCGGATTGGCAATCGCGATACGTCCCTCTTCAATATGCATCGAGGAAAAGATTTCGGCCGCCTTGCCCGAGAGCAAGAGCGTTCCCGCACCGGTTTTCTGAACGTTTCCGGTCGTATTCAGGCTGGCGTCAATCGTAGCCGTATTGCCTTCCGAAACAAAGAACGCCGTTCCTGCCGCAACCGACAGAGAAGCTCCGCTGCCTTCAACGCCCGTGAAAGTGACGTCGGCATTGACTTCAACGCCGCCCGGCAGAACCGACCCCTCAACAGCGACGCTTGCCGCCGTATTGAAAATGGCCGTATCCCCGTTTTCGAACCGGGGCTGCGCTCCCATCGCTTCCGCAGTGGCGCTGCTCCAAGCCGTGTCACCCTGGTGTTTCCACGTCGCACCTTCGCCGCCGACCCAGTTCAGGTCCGTGAAGGTCAACTTCGAAAGTTCCAATTTCAGCGTATTATTTTCCAGCACGAAGTCTGCCGCAACGCGTCCCGTCGCAGCCAACCCGCCGAAGAGGAGATTGTCGCGGCCCATCTGAGCCACGTCTTCCGTCGTCAGTCCTGCGAGCGTCGCCGCTTCCGCAACAATGTAAACGTTTCCGCCCAAGGCCGGAGAAAGATCAAAAACAACGTCCTTGTCGAGCAGGAGCGTTCCCGTCACCGACAAAACGGCTTCCGTTTCCGAGAGCATACCGAGGCCGAGGACCGAGCCGCCCGAAACATACAATCCGGACAGGGTAACCGCACCCGCGACTTCCGTATTCAAACCGCCCCCGTTAATCGTAACATCCCCCGTTCCGAGCGATGCGGCGTCATGGATAACGAGCATCCCGCCGTTAATTTCGGTGCCGCCGGTATAAGTATTGGCGGAGCCCAGTACGAGTGTTCCGTTACCTTCCTTAACGAGACGGCCGGCGCCCGAAATTTGTCCGGCAAGCGTCACGTGCGCGCCCTTGTCACCGGCAACAACCTTGCCGGCCGCGTTAAATTCACCGACCTGCGTATCAATGGTCAACGAAGTTCCCATTGCCAAATCACGGGTCGTCGTCCAGCTTTCGGCGAGCGAACCGATCGCGACGTCGCCGTCCAGCTTCAACGTAAGCACGTTGCTTGCGGTAATCCCGGCCGCGCCGACATTCATGCGGCTGCCGTCGTTCAAATTGAGTCGGACAACATCGCTGTTGTCTCCCCAGTCCGCAACGGTGAGACCGGTACCGAAATTCACTTCGCCGGACACATGGATGTCCGCGTTCCCGTCCTTCACCGAAATTCCGGCGTTGACGAGGCTAAGCGTCCCTGCGACGTTGACCGTCTGGGTTGCGCCCCAGTGGGCGATCTGGAAGGAGCCCTGATTCCCGCTGGTCGAATTGGAGTCCCCGGTCACGACCAAGGAACCGCTTTCCAAAATGTCCAATGTCCCTGCGGCGCCGCCGTCGGAGGTCCCGACGTACTGGGTCACCTTGCCGCTGCCGGCAATCGTAATCGCCCCGCCGGTTTGGCGCAACTTACCGAGCGTCAACGACGGGCCGGAGAAATTGGCCGTATTGCGAACCTGAATTTCGGTCGTATCGTCGCCGCCGACATTGCCCTTAAAGGTCGTCGTTCCCTGCTCAAGTGCCCAGGAAGCCCCGCCGGCAAACAGGAACTCACCGTTGAAAGTAAGATTCCCGCTGCCGCGTTGCTTATTCATACCGGCCCCGCCGGCATTGCTTGTCTGACCGACAACCTCAAAGTCCTGATCATAGACGGCCGTTTCGCCCGTCCAAATGTGAGTGTTCGCCAGGATAACTTTCGTGGCTCCGCCCAATTCGGAGTCGCGCGGAAGGTTGGCATTACCGGAAACCTGAACGGTTCCCGTGAAATTATCGCCCAGCTTAATCCCCGCCGAGTGATTGGAAGGCGTCGCGTCGAAGATAATTTTCCCCGCGCCCGAAATCGAAGAAGCATCCGTCTTCGGAGTCGTCAGCCCGCCCACATTGAGCGCACCGCCCTCTTCGACGATGACCGCGCCCGTAAAATTAGCCAAAACGGAGACGCCGGCCGTCAAAACCCCGCCGGCAACGGTCACCGAGCCGCTGCCTGAAACATTTCCGCTAACCGAACCGCCGTTCTCAAAAACCAAATTATTCGCAATAACGAGCGATGCCGTGTCCGAGTCCGTACGGATTACCCCGGGGCCGATAAGCGTAATCGCTTCTCCGGACAAGCTCAACGCACCGTCGCCGGCAACCGTAATCGCGTCCGTCGTAATCCCGGATTCCGCAACCGTAACCGCCGTATCCGCCTCCAGCTTAAACGCGGCATACGTACCCGCAGCGGCCGTGGAATTCGTCCACGGAGTCGCGCCGATAGCCGAGTTCGTCCAATCGACGGCCGTCCCGTCGAGCGCGAAGCTCTGCGCCGTGCCGTCATAGGTGTTTACCACCTGAATCCCGGAAAGCGATGCACGGGCGCTTTGAGACAATTCGTTCGCCAAGGAAAGCGTTCCCGAAACGCCGGAAACCATGAGCGCATTTTTACCGTAAGCTAAGGTCGCGGATGCGGAATTGCCACGGTCGCCCCAACTTCCGGAGCCTTCAATCGAACCGTCGGCAGTACCGATGTAGCTGGTTCCGTTAACCAAAACCCCGCCGTAAGTTCCGCCGTCACCGGACAAATAAACATAGACGTCGCAAACGAGGTAAGGCGTCTCGATATCGACATGCCATTGGCTTCCGCCCGAGTGATTCTGAACGTCCCAATACTTCTTCTGAAGTACACCATCGACCGTGGATGGCAAAGAAACAGACGGCCCCCAAGTTCCGGCAGCATTCCACGCCGTCACGGACACGCCGGAGAGCGTCTTCCCGTCGTAATTGCGGACCTCCGTAATCGTCTGCCGCTCCGTCCCGGCAACATTCGTCCAACCGATTCCGCCGACATGCGTTGCAGTGCCGTTATTGTCATAGGTCGCGAAACCCGCAGTCCCGGAGGTGCTTTCGCTGATCGTCGTGGAGCTATCCGTGAAGTTCAAGCTGATGATTTCTCCGGCAGCATTCGCGGTGGCCGACATTGCGGCTGCAGCAAAGAGTGTCGTTAAGAAAAACTTGGGATTTTTCATAAGTAAGAAACTGGGTGGATATGAATGCAAAGAGTTTTTTAAGCGCGGAAACACCGCATATTGGCGAATAGGATGCAGGCTTCTATAGGATTTCGCAATAAAATTCACGCAAAACTCAAACTTTAAAACAAAGGACGTCCCATAACTGTCTGCCGGAATTTCCTCCGAAGCCCCGCCCGGAAGCGCAAAATCCGGACACAAAAAAAGCTAACAGCCGACGGCTGATAGCTAACGGTTTTCCGCACTGCGGAAATGGTGCCCAAGAAGGGACTCGAACCCTTACACCTCGCGGCACAGGTACCTGAAACCTGCGTGTCTACCAATTTCACCACCTGGGCAGATGAAAAAATTTAGTTTGGGATTAAATGTATTTTCTCGAACATTGTCAATGCCGGAACTTCGAGAAAAAACTTTCCCGCGCCGCGCAATTGGTATTTCATGATTACTATATGAATAAAAATTTGGCGAAACCCGAACTGTTGCTTCCGGCCGGGACCTTCCAACGGCTCAAGATTGCGCTCGCTTACGGCGCGGACGCCGTTTACGTCGGCATGCCCTCGATGTCGCTCCGCGCGACGGTCGGGCTCTCGCAGGAAGAACTCGCCGAGGGTGCCCGCCTGATGCACGCGGCCGGCAAACGGATTTACGTCGCACTGAATCTCTTTTCCAAAAACGCCGATATCGACAAATTGCCCGAAATCGCCGCCCGCCTGCGCGCCGTTGCGCCCGACGGCGTCATCGTCTCAGACCCCGCGATTTTTATGTTCCTGAAAGAACACGCCCCGGAAATTCCCCTGCACGTTTCGACGCAAGCGAATATCTCGTCGTGGGCGACGGTCGAGTTCTGGCAAAAACTCGGCGCCTCGCTCTGCGTCCTGTCCCGCGAAACGAGCTTCGGGGAAATTTGCGAAATCCGCCGCCGCATTCCCGAAATGAAACTCGAAATGTTCATCCACGGCGCCATGTGCATGAGCTATTCCGGCCGCTGCCTGCTCTCGGCGTTTATGACCGGACGCAGCGCCAACCAGGGAAAATGCGCGCAATCCTGCCGCTGGAACTACAAAGTCTATCTCGAAGAAGAAAAACGCCCGGGCGAACTCATCGCCGTCGAAGAAGATTCCCGCGGCACTTATTTCATGAACTCCCGCGACCTGTGCCTGCTTCCGGAACTCCCGAAAATCCTCGGCGCCGGCATCGCCTCGCTCAAAATCGAAGGTCGCAACAAAAGCGATTACTACGTCGCGCAAACCGCCCGCGTTTACCGCGCCGCCATCGACGCGTGGTTCGAAAATCCTGAAAACTGGGACGCCGCCCCCTACATGCGGGAACTCGAAATGCTGCAAAACCGCACCTACACGCGCGGCTTCTTCGAAGGCATGCCCGGCGCAGAATCGCAAAACTACGAAAGCACCGTCAGCGTCGGGAACGCCCAGAACGTCGGCATGGTCGTCGAAAATTCCCCCTTCACGCAAAACACGGGCAACAACGACGCGTTTGTCCACCTCGAAATCCGCAACAAAATCTCCGTCGGCGACACCATCGATTTCCTGATTCCGGGACAATTCGAAGCCCTCAGCATCAAAATCGACAGTCTCCTCGACGGATTCAGCGGACAAGCCGTCGAATCACTTTCCGCCGGACGCGCCGGGCAGACCGCGATGTTCCCGCGCCGCCTTTTCCCGCAGAACGTCCCCGCCCTCACCATGGCCCGCAAACGCCTCCCGGCCGGCTAAACCCAACGCACATTCCCTTTCCCGCACACAAAAATCCCATGCTTCAATTTCTGAAAATCCGAAATCTCGCGCTCATGGATGCCGTTGAACTCGAATTCGACGGCGGTTTCAATGTCGTCACCGGTGAAACGGGCGCGGGCAAAAGCGTCCTGCTCGGCGCGCTGGCGATTCTTGCGGGAAACCGCGTCGCGAAGACCGTCGTTCGCCGCGGAACGGAACTCTGCGAAATTGAAGCGGTCGTCGCGCTCGACAAGCCCGAAACCGTCAACGCCGTTCTCGAAAAGCTCGCACTTCCGCTCTGTGAAGACGGGCAATTGATTTTGCGGCGCACGATCCACGTTTCCAAACCCGGCCGTATCAGCGTCAACGGTGCCCTTGCCACGCTCGCCCAACTCGCCGAAATCGGCGAAAGTTGGATTGATTTCCACGGGCCCGGCGAACCGCAAAAGCTCTTTCACGAAAAATATCAGCTCGAGATCCTCGACCTTTTCGCCGGCAACGGTCCCGCGCTCGCGAATTTTTCCGAACGTTATCGCGCATGGAAAGCCCAACTCGCCGAGATTGAGGAAATCCGCTCGCAGGAAAAAATGTCGCCCGACGAAATCGCGTTCGCCCAGTCGCAACTCGACGCGATGAACCGCCTCGAGCTCAGCGATGAAGCTGTCGAAGCGCTTGAAAACGACTTTGCTAAAATTGCCAACGCGCAGGAACTTTCGTCCATGCTCGGCGGAATGGATGCCGCACTCGGCGACGACGGACTCGCAAACACCTTCCCGCAGATTCTGCGCCTCGCCGGAGAGATTTCCGGGATTCTTCCCGCCGCAGAGCCGCTCGCATCCCGCGCCCGTTCGCTCGCCATCGAGGCCGAAGACCTCCGCGCCGAATACGCCGCCCTGCTCGGCGACATCGATACCGACCCCGAGACCGCCGCGGAAATTTCCGAACGCATGAATGCCTGGCTTGAACTGCGCCGCAAATACGGCCCCGATGCCGCGAGCGTCCGCGCCAAACGCGATGCCCTCGCCCTGCGCATTGAGCGCCAAAGCGACATCACGGGAACGCTCGAGCGCGCCCAAGCCGCCGCCGATGCCGTTGAAAAAGAATTGCGCGAACTCGCCGGCCAATTGCACCGTTCCCGTGTCTCCGCCGCCAAGAAACTCGCGGCCGGCACACAGAAAACGCTCGTCGAACTCGGCTTCAAAAAAGCGGATCTTTCCATCAAACTCACGGAAACGAAAAACCTCGGCGAAACGGGAACCACAGACTGCGCATTTCTGTTTTCCCCGAATGCGGGGCAAGAGCTACTCCCGCTCAACAAAATCGCCTCCGCCGGTGAAACCGCCCGCGTCATGCTCGCCCTCAAGGCCATGCTCGCCGAAGCGGACGCCACGCCCGTACTCGTTTTTGACGAGGTGGATGCCAATGTCGGCGGCGAAATCGCCGTCCACGTCGCCCGTAAGCTCGCGGAAGTCGCACGCGCCCACCAGGTCTTCTGCATCACGCACTTAGCTCAGGTCGCTGCCCTCGGCAAGCACCATTTCTGCGTAACCAAAACGCAGAGCGACGACGCCACCCAAATCGCCATCACGCAACTCGACAACAACACTCGAGCCCGCGAAGACGAGCTCGCCCGTATGCTCGGCGACCGCCACTCGGCCGCGGCCCTCGCCCACGCGCGGGAATTATTAGAGTTTAAAGCTTAGGGCTACCCCTAGAAATTCATTTTTTGAGAAGTGATAGTGGATAGCGAGGGGAAAAAGATTAAAGATTAAAGGATAAAGATTAAAGGGAGAGCGGCGGAATCAGACATCGGTAACACGCCTCAAGTCTATAAAATTTGCTACGCGATGAGCATTCGGAATTCGGGATTCGCTATTCGCAATTGCCCCTTCGGGGCTGTGCGCCGGAGGTGCACTACATGGGATAACCGCGGGTGCAGACGTCGTCGGAACCCGCGGATAATCGATGAAAAACAAGCGCCGCGAAGCGACGGGGCAGACCCGTTTACGTGCCTGCGGCGCAATGGAACGAATTGCGCGCCTCTGCAAACCTCAAAAAGCGAACGCTCTGGAGGTAGCCAAAACATAATCTCCGAAGACGCTGAATTGAGGAGCGCGACGACCTGCGTTCCGTTGTCTCTCCGTGGCTCTGTGTCTTCGTGAGAGTTTCTGAATATTGCCTCTCACAGAGCCACGGAGCCTCAAATGCCGTTCCCCGTTTTTTCGTTCCAAAACATAATCTCCGAAGGCGCAGAATTGGGAAGCGCGACGATTTGCTTTCCGTTGTCTCTCCGTGGCTCTGTGTCTCCGTGAGAGTTTCTGAATATTGCCTCTAACAGAGCCACAGAGCTTCAAGCGACGTTTACCGTTTTTATTCCAAAACATAATCTCCGAAGACGCTGAATTTAGAAGCGCGACGATTTGTTTTCCGTTGTCTCTCCGTAGCTTTGTGTCTCCGTGAGAGCTTCTGAATATTGCCTCTCACAGAGCCACGGAGCCTCAAATGCCGTTCCCCGTTTTTTCGTTCCAAAACATAATCTCCGAAGACGCTGAATTTGGAAGCACGACAATTTGCTTTCCGTTGTCTCTCCGTGGCTCTGTGTCTTCGTGAGAATTTCTGAATATTGCCTCTCACAGAGCCACGGAGCCTCAAGCGCCGTTCCCCGTTTTTTCGTTCCAAAACATAATCTCCGAAGACGCTGAATTTAGAAGCGCGACGATTTGTTTTCCGTTGTCTCTCCGTGTCTCCGTGAGAGTTTCTGAATATTGCCTCTCACAGAGCCACGGAGCCTCAAATGCCGTTCCCCGTTTTTTTCGTTCCAAAGGGCTACCTCTAGAAATTCATTTTTTAGAGATTTTCCTACGGGAAGGGCATGCCCGCTTGTTCCATTGCGCCGCCGGTACGTCAGGGATGTGTCTGTATCACGGAGCGGCGCACAGCCCCGAAGGGGCAATTGCGAATAGCGAATCCCGAATTCCGAATGCTCACCGCGTAGCAAATTTTATAGACTCGAGGCGTGTTACCTATGTCTGGTTCCGCCGCTCTCTCTTTAATCTTTATCCTTTAATCTTTCCTCTTTAATTTTTCCCCTACCTCCGTCTCCGGAGGCGTCTAAGGGTCTGAAATTACATTTCCGCGCTTTCAGGGCGGGGAGTTGCAGGCGGATTTGCTCAAGCAGGCGATTGTAGTCGCGCGGTTTGCCATGCCATGCGATGTCGATTAACGCAAAGGCACGCGGGAAAAGCATGTATTCGACATGCTCCATCGTCGTCATGTACTCCGTCCACAGATTTGCCTGAATTCCGAGGATGTTTTTCCGCGCCTTTTCAGAGAGATTCGCCGGGAACGGATTGAAGGTGTAAACCTTTTCCAGCGGAATAAATCCGCCGATGGCAAGCGGCTCGCCGGCGGGTTTCCCCTGATACATATCAAAGTAAAGCCACTCGCCGGGACAGAACACGACCGGTCCCTGCTCCGCCGCACGGTAGCCGAGTTCCGGTGCCCGCCAAACCATCGTCGCCACCTGCGCGTCGGACAAGCCGCCTTCGAAAATTTCGTCCCACGCGACCACCTCACGTTTCTGTTTTTTCAAAAACGCAATGATGTCGCGCATAAACGCCGTCTGAAGCGCCTCGCTGTCCTTGAGATTTTCCCGCTTCATGCGCGCCCGGCAGTCCGGGCAATCCAACCAGCACTGATGCCAGACTTCGTCGCCGCCAACGTGAATCGGCGAACGCGGGAACAGGGCAGCCACCTCCGAAAGCACGTCGATGAAAAACTGCGTCGTCGCCGGTTTGCCGACGCAGACCATGCCCTTCCCGCGCAAGCCGTCCGTCGGCACATTGTTTCCGGCGCAGGCGAGTTCCGGATACGCCATCATCGCGGCGAACGAATGCCCCGGCATTTCGATTTCGGGGACAATCGTAACGTGCCGTTCCTCGGCGAAGCGAACGAGATCGCGGATTTCGTCCTGCGTGTAAAATCCGCCGTAGAGCTTGCGCGTCTCCTCGCCGAGCGGAATTTCCGTTTCGCGCCAATTCCATTCGCGATCGGTTTTATCGACACGCCAGGCGCCGATCTGCGTCAGTCGCGGATACTTTTTGATTTCGATACGCCAGCCGGGACCGTCCGTCAGGTGAAAATGCAAGCGGTTCAGTTTGTAAAAGGCCATCGTATCGATGAGCTTTTTGACTTCGTCCGTCGAAAAGAAATGCCGCGAAACATCCAAGTGAAGTCCGCGCCAACGCAGGGCCGGGGCATCTTCAATACGCAAGGCGGGAAGCGCTTCACCGTAGCGGTTTTTAAGCTGGTTCAGGCTCTGAAGTGCATAAAATTTTCCGGCTTCCGTAGCATGGTGAATGATGACGGACTCCGCGGTCACTTCGAGCCGGTACCCCTCGTCTCCGCAACGCTCGTCTTTGACGAAGCGCAAGCTCCGAGGCGCTCCGACGAGCACCGCCTTCCCCGAGGCATCCGTGATGCGTTCGACCGTTTTTGGTTCGGGGAAAATGGCCTTCCCCGCTTCATCGCCGAAAAGCATTGCGGGAGCGGACAAGATGAAGACGAAGCAGAGCGCGGAAAGAGTTTTCATAGCTTTATGACATGAATAAACAGCAAAACGCAGGAAAGCGAAAACGAAAAATGCTTTCCCTCAGCGGTATTCCGGCCAGTCCTTAGCGCCCGGAGCGGCATCGGCGACGCGCGGCGGCGAGCGCAAGAGCCAAAGCCCCCGCAAGGCACCCGAACGCCGACGGTTCCGGAATCACGAAATAGGCATCGGGGTTGAGGCAGGTAACGTTAAACAGCCAATAGCGGAGATTGTTGTCCAATTCGCAAGTCCAAATACCTCTCTCAACATCGTAGCTGACCTCCGTAAAACGTAGCCCGACACGTTCCGTTTCCAGCATTCTGTCCGTCATGTCGTCGGAATCCGTGTAATACAGTCCGACAATGGAATTATCGAGGTCCGAATAGCGGGCGCCCCAACAGGTAACGGCATGGGCCGTTGTTCCCGTATCGTAATACGGTTGGAGATTAAGCGCCATCGGAGCATTGTGTTCAAATGCCCAGTTGAGAATATTTCCGAGCGTCATACTTACATAAAGCCCGGGGATCTCGACACTCGAATCATAGGCAGAAGTGTAGGGGATTGACGATCCCCAAAACGTCAGCCCCGGCGAAACCGAATAGTCGCGTTGTTCACCGTAGTATTTTTCCGGGTAGCAGGAAATTTCGTTATTCGTGTAAGCGCCCAAAATGACATCCGGCGAGGAAGGCGTATTCCAGTATTTTGCCTGCATGTCCTCGTAAATCGCCTGATTCCCTATCGGCATCTCGGCAGGCACGGAACCCGGATTTTTCCACTGCTGATACGCAAGCATGTTGGCGGAGGTCGCAAAAGCGCACATCTCGCTGTCGTAGAAATAGGTTTCGCCTTCGCCGTATCCTTTAAGAACGTTCTTTGAGACGTCGAACTTCGCCCAGTCGGTCTCCGTTAAACTCAGCCCGTCGAGAAACACATCCCGTCCCCAGAGCGTTCCCGCCGAAAGGCAGGCAATCGCACAAAGGGCAAGTTTTGAAGCAATACGGACAGAAGAGGCGGGGAACGGGATAAATCGCATGCATTATACAATAGAAAAATGATAGAATTACACCAGTCTTTTTTCCGAAAACTCCGTAAGAAATTTTAATTCCCCGCAACGCTTCTTAGGCATGCAAGCAAAGATTCATACCTACATTATTTCAATTTCCGTTGCATTGAGCGTCGGTTCGCTCGCCGCCTACTTTACGAAAGACGGCATGCAGACACTCTATGCCACGGTTCTCACGCCGTCCTGGGCGCCGCCGTCCGCACTTTTTTCCGTTGTCTGGACTCTCCTCTACGTCCTGATGGGGGTCAGTGCCGCGATGATATGGCAGGAGCACAAGCCCGAAAACGCCCCAATAAGGCGCCGCGCCCTCATCGCTTACGCGACAAGTCTCGCCGTGAATTTTTCCTGGTGCTTCGTCTTTTTCAGCTTCCGCAGTTTCGGCTTCGCCTTCGCCTGGCTTTGGGTGCTGATCTTCCTCGTCGCCGCCACGATTCAATACTACCGGAAACTCAACCCGCTCGCGGCCTACCTGCAGCTCCCCTATCTGGCCTGGCTTTTCTTCGCCGCCTGCCTGAGCGGAGCCGTCTGGCAACTCAATCCCTAATTGGACACCGGCCCTCTTCTTCGCGCCCCGCTCAGAGTCGTTGACCCCTGCGGGGCGCTTTCGTTTCCCCGAAAGAGTTTTTTCTCGCGCCCCGAAAGCTTTCCCGCGAAAATGACCGCATGAAAAAATGCTTCCTCATTCTCGCCCTCCTTTGCGCTCCCGTTTTCATGCTCGCCGCCCCGGACGCTCCTGCGCCCCAAAAGCAAAAACAAACCCCCGAAAACTGGAAAAAACTTTTCGGACGAGACCTCTTTAACGCCGAAGGCAAAAAAGTCGCCGTTTCCAAAGCAATTAAGAAAAAATACGTCGCAATTTACAGCTCCGCCTCCTGGTGCGGCCCCTGCCGTGCTTTCACGCCGAAGCTCATCGAGTTTTATAAGAAAAACAAAGATAAAATCGACGTCATCCTCATCGGCTCCCACCACACCAAAGAAGACGTGTGCCAATACATGAAAAAATACGAAATGCCCTGGCCGGGAACCTATATCACGGAATCCACGAAAGACTTTTTCAGCCGCCACCGTATCGAAGGCATTCCGGATCTCCGCGTTTTTAAACAAAACGGCGAGCTCGTCATCAGCGACGGCTACGACCTCCGCATCGTCCAAAAGCTGCTCGACGGCAAACAATAATTAATTCGGGAAAATTCGCCTTCCCGCATGCCGTCGTTTTCACGGACGAAAATCTTTGTCTTTATCGGCGTCGCGCTTTTCCACGCGTCGCTCATCGGCGGCTTAGTCTGCTTGGAAGGCGCAGCCCCCAAGCCCCCCGAAAATCTTATCCTGCTGGAACTCATTTCGGAACCTAAACCCGAAACGGAACCCGTCCCGGAGCCGGAATCCCCTTCCGAAACCCCGGCGGCGGAAACCGCAAGCGACGAAGAACCGACGGAAACCACCCCGACCGCGGAAGCCGCCGCACCCGAGCCGACGCCACCCGTAATCCCCGAAACACTTCCCGAATACCAATTAGAGGAAGCCCGCGACTCGGCAAGCGGAAACGACGGCATCGTACACGGCGATGCCCCCGACGCCGGAGAAAAAATCGAGGAAGCCCCCGAGCCGGCCCCGCCCGCAACAACGATTCCCGAAACCGCCGATGCCGATGCCGGAGCCGAGCTTTCCGAGAAGAAGTCGGCCGCCAAGCAAATCGGCAAGCAAGGCGATGCAACGGCAAGCCGGAAGGGCGAATTCGGCTCCGGCGGCTCCGGCGACAGCGCCGATGCCACCGTGCGTTACCGCCACCGCGTCGCCCCGAAATACCCGCGCGCCGACGCTCGGGCCGGTCGCACGGGGACCGTCGTCCTGCTTTTGGAAATCGACGAAAACGGTGAACTCCGGGACGTACGCGTCAAACGCTCCTCCGGCTCGCGCACCCTCGACGCCGCCGCCATCCAAGCCGCCCGGGCCTCCAAATATCTCCCTGCACACAACGGCGAACGCCCCGTCGCCTCCCGCGCCGAAGCCAGCTATACCTTCGCCCGCTAACAGACACACCCGAGCCCGTCACGAAGTCCGGATTTGTCTCGTCTCTAAAAAATCGTTCCCCCTAAAATGCTCCCATGAAAAACGCCCTCCTCGCACTTGCGCTTCTCTCTGCTCCCGCATGGGTATCTGCCGCCGAAACCGCTCCGGCACACGCCGCCCCGGTATCAATCCGTGAAAACTGGAAAGAGCTTTTCGGCGACACCCTCTTTGACCTCAACGGCCAAGCGGTTCCGGTCGAAAAAGCCGTGAGCAAAAAGTACGTCGCGATTTACAGCTCCGCATCCTGGTGCGGTCCCTGCTGCCTCTTTACCCCGGTGCTGATCCGCTTTTACGAAAAGAATAAAGACAAACTCGATATCATCCTCATCGGACGCGACAAGACGCGGGAAAAAGTCCTCAACTACATGAAAGGCTACCGAATGCCTTGGCCGGCTGTTTTCCGTAGCGAAAAAATCGATGACTTCAGAAAGCGCCACCAAATCAGCGCCGTCCCGGATCTGCGCGTCTTCAGGCAAAACGGGGAATTGGTCATCAGCGACGCCTACGAACTCTCGCCGCTCCAAAAGCTCCTCGACGAAGAAAACTAACAAAAAAAACGTTCCCGCAAGCCGAGTCGCGGGAACGTTTTTTGCGGTGTGCCGAACGTCGAACTTATTTGCGGCGACGGCGTCCGCCGACCAAGGCCAACGCCCCCAAGCCCGCCAGCAAGCCGAACGCCGACGGTTCCGGAATCGGTGTCGTATAGCTGAGCACAATATCACTGACCGTAATTGTCGTTCCGCCGCCGGCATTCCCCGTCGAAGGATTCGCAGTCCAAAGCGCAAAAATATACGATGCTTCAACCTTACTCGTGTCAAAAGTTTGACTTACCGTCGTTGCCGAAGTAAGTCCCGTGACACCGATCAGCTCTATGGCAAGCTTCGTTCCCGCATCATAGCTCCAAAGCGAATAGCCCAGTTTTTTATCATTCTGAAAACTCAACGTGATACTTTCCGCCTCTTCCGTCAGCTCAACGACAAGAGCAACGTATTCTCCGCTCAATGCCGGGCGGCATTTAAAATCGAAGCTATTTTCTCCGGTAATTGTAATATCGTTATAAGCACTCTGCGCGTACCCCTGCCCCGTTCCGCCGAACCATCCGACAAGATCCGTATTTCCGACCGAAGGATTTTCAATCGCCGTAGCCAAATTCTGAACAATCGTTGCACTCGCCCCGGTACCGATTCCGGAAGCGTTACTTCCGGGAATCCATGTAAAATCCGAACTTTCCGGAAGCGTAAATGTCTCTGCATTCGCCAATGCGGTTCCCGCAGCCAAAAGCGCAAGAGCAGTAATGTACTTTTTCATAGTGAGGATAAACGAGATTAAAACTTGGGGTTTTGAGGCTTTTAATACTACTTCTCCGCCATGAATAGTCAACTACCTTTCAAGCGAGCCCTATCAATTCGTTTTTTAGAGCTGCCCTTTTGCAGAGGCGCGCAATCCGTTCCATTGCACCGCGGGGGTAATAAGCGCCAAGCATCAAGCATCGAGCATCAAGCGAGTGCCTGCGGCGCAATGGAACAAGCGGTCATGCCCTTCCCGTAAGCAAATCTCTAGAAATTCATTTTTTGAAAAGTGATAGCGGGAAAAAGCTTAAATCGCTTAGTGCTCGATGCCTGATGCTTGGCGCTTTTTCCGCCGCTTGCCTTTAGCCTTTGCGGGATTCGAGTTCCTCCCAGCGTTCGAGGGCGACCAAGAGCGCTTCGTCGATTTCGGCGAGGCGCGCGTTCGTCGCCTGCACGGCGGCGGGATCGCGATAGAAATCCGGGTCATTGAGTTTTTCCGCGAGCGTTTTCTGCTCGTTTTCCAAATCTTCGATTTGCTGCGGAAGCGCCTCGAGTTCGCGCGTTTCTTTGTAGGAAAGCTTCTTCTTCGACGGCGGATGCTTCGGAACCGCAGGCTCGGCGGAGACCTCCGCCTTCGGCTTTTCCGCTTTCGCCGGAACACTTTTCGCGACCAATTCCGTAAGATGCTCCTTGCGCCAGGCATCGTAATCGCCGACAAATTCGCGCAGATTTCCGTCGCCCTCAAAGACGATGTAGCTCGTCGTCACATTATCCAAGAACTGGCGATCGTGCGTGACGAGTAAAACCGTGCCGTCGAAATTGCCGAGTAATTCTTCGAGCAAATCGAGCGTTTCCAAATCGAGGTCGTTCGTCGGTTCGTCGAGGACGAGCACGTTGGCGGTCTTGAGAAAGATTTTGGCGAGCAAAAGGCGGTTGCGTTCCCCGCCGCTGAGCATCGAAACGGTCGAACGGGCGCGATCCGGCGTAAACAGAAAGTCGCCGAGATAGCTGATGACGTGGCGCGTTTGTTTGCCGACAACCACGGTGTCCGCGCCCTCGCCGGCAAGATTTTCGATCAGCGTTTTGTCTTCCTTGAGCTGCGAGCGCAGTTGGTCGAAATACGCAATTTGGAGATTCGTGCCGTGCGTGACGCTTCCCGCGTCGGGCGCGAGTTGCCCGAGCAGAATTTTCAACAGCGTGGTTTTGCCGATGCCGTTCGGGCCGATGATGCCGACGCGGTCGCCGCGCATAATCGTCGTCGAAAAATCGCGAATCGCGGGCACGCCGTTCCACGTATGGGAAATGTTTTCGGCGACGAGGACTTTCGCTCCGGATTTTTCGCCTTCGGAAATCGTCGCGCGCACATTCCCGACGGAAGCGCGGCGCGCGGCGCGGATTTCACGCAGTTTCTTGAGTTCCCGTACTCGGCCTTCGTTGCGGCAACGGCGCGCCTTCACGCCCTGACGCAACCAGGCTTCTTCGCGCGCGAGCAACTTGTCGAACTCCGCATTATTGGCGGCGATGCTGGCGTTGAGCTCCTCGCGGCGCGTCAAATAGGTGTCGTAATCGCAATCCCAAGACGTGATGATACCGCCTTCGAGATCGAGGATGCGCGTGGAGATTTTTTTAAGAAAGCGGCGGTCGTGCGTGACAAACAAAATCGCGCCCTGCCAGGCGAGGAGAAATTCTTCGAGCCACTCAATGGCGTCGATGTCGAGATGGTTCGTCGGTTCGTCAAGAACGAGAATATCGGGTTTGGAAACGAGTTCACGCGCGAGCAGGACGCGGCGTTTCATTCCCGCCGAAAGCGAAGAAAACGGCAAGTCGGGGACGGCGCCGATTTTGGAAATCATCGCATCGACTTCGCTCGAAAGCCCCCACGCGGAATGGTTTTCAAGCCAATGAAAGATCGCGTCAAGCTCGGCTTCGGAATATTTTTCCGTGTCGTGTGTTTCGTAGGCGCGGATTTTTTCGCCCGCCTCGCCGAGCCCGCTCAAAACGACGTCGCGCACCGTGCCCGCAATGGAATCCGGGACTTCCTGCGAAAGGAATGCCGCATGCGAGCCGCGCGCGATGGCGACTTCGCCGGCATCCGGTTCGAGCGAACCCGTGATGATTTTGAGCAGGGAGCTTTTGCCTGCACCGTTACGCCCGATGAGGCAGACGCGTTCGCCCGCCTCCACCTGAAACGTAACATCGTCAAACAGCGACGGACCGCCGAATTTTAAGGAAAGATTTCTGACTGCAAGCAAAGCCATTCGCGAGAGCTTAGAGATTATGGCCCAAGGCGTGAAGCAAATTGAGTCAGCCGCCGCGCCCCAATCGGCGCATTCGCATCCCTCGCCCCCAAGTGCAATATTTACACAAGACCGGAATTCGTATTATGCTTCCGGAATCTGACTAAACGATTGAAGATGATAAATATACGACAAAAGCATTTTGGAGGATGGATGTTGCGTTCGGCGCTGGCGTTTGCGGGGCTTGCGGGGGCGCTTATATAAGTGATTTCTCCGCAGAGATAAGGAGGCTCAAGTCTGCAAAGAGAAAGCTAAGTCAGCATTGGAGGATTGTTTGAAATGAGAACGTGTTTATTTCTTTGTACTATTGCGGGAACAATAACGATTTTACTTTTTTACCCTTTACTCGATGCCAGCCATTCTACGCTTTTGGGGGATTTTTCTTCGAATCTTGCATGTGATGAGTTGGCATATCTACAAAAAACATTAGAAGAGGCTGTGATTGAAGAAACAGGAAGCGGAGAGGTTAAATGTGTTATAGGCGATGAAGCCTCTCCGAGGTCTTTAACTCTTTTCTATAGATTGAGCATAATCGAACTTCTCTTGGGATATGACGACAATGTTGGACCCCGAGTAAGAAATGTAATTGATGAAGCCTCTAAAAAATATTCGATTTTGTGAAAATATAAGATGAGTTTTTGTTATGCCTACGCGCCCTTCGGCGCGGTCACCGCTTCCGGTGACGTTACCCAACCCTTCCAATGGTCGTCCGAAGTTTACGACTCCGAGCTCGACCTCGTTTACTACAACTACCGCCACTACTCACCCTCGCTCGGCCGCTTCCTCTAGTCCGCGAGGGAATTATTGATATTATTGGAGATAAGCTCCTTGATGCCGACTTCGAGTTTATCATTAAATATGGGCTTAAATTCTAATTGACATGAAAGCAATTAAGTTATTTTTCTTCGGAGTAGGCACGGTTGTTACTCTTCTATTTGTGATACTATTAATTGAACTCTTTATATCCTTATATTGGGGCGCTACAGTGGATTGGGGATGGGAAGAGGTACGTTGGGAAGATTCATTATTGGAAAGGCGAAGTTCTTATGTTTTGAGCGAAATGCCATTTCTTAAAGGAAAGACCCATAACCTGAAATTGTTTTATCATAAACAGGGGATTTTGGGAACGGGCG
>JAZRSB010000022.1:0-77438 GCA_045651325.1 Candidatus Spyradenecus sp. | reverse complement strand
AAAAAAACTCCCGCCGATGGCGGGAGTTTTTTTGTCGCCGGTGCTATTGGTTTCGGGGTTGACGGGAGTTGCTTCCCGGACTCTGATACCTGACGCGAACGGAGGCTACGCTTCCAGCTGCAGGGAAATTTCTTCCCAGCGGGTGTAGGCGGCGGCAATTTCGGATTTTACGTTTTCGTAGCGGGCGAGCTCGGTCTTGGTGGTCTCTCCGCGCGAGAAGAAATCGGCGGCGGTCATTTTGCCCTCCCAGTCGGCCTGTTCGCTTTCGAGTTCGGCGATTCGGGCTTCGACGGCGGCCAGCTCTTTGCGCAGCGGTGCGAGTTGTTTGGAGCGTTCGGCATTTGCGCGACGGCGTTCCTTCGGATCATTGGCTGACGGGGATGCGGACTTTGCCTTTTCGGCGCTTTTCCCGGAAAAACGCTCCCGGGCCGCCTGGCGCTCGGCATCCGTCGCCGTGAGGTAATCCGAGACATTCCCGTGGAAAACGCGAATGCCGCCGTCTTTGACTTCGAGCACCTTGCTGACGAGCGGGTCGAGAAAGGCGCGGTCGTGGGAAACGACGACAACCGTTCCCGTGAATTTGCGAATCGCATGGGCCAGCACGGCCTTAGAACGCATGTCGAGGTGGTTGGTCGGTTCGTCGAGAATCAGAAAATTGAACGGACGCAGGAGCATGCGGGCGAGGGCGAGGCGATTGCGTTCGCCGCCGGAAAGCACCGAAACGGGCTTGAAGGCGTCTTCGCCGCGGAAGAGAAAGGCCCCGAGGAGTGAGCGCAAGCGCGTTGTCCCCAAGCCGGCCGCAACATCGTTGACCGTCTCAAGGACGGTCTTGCCCGGCTCGAGTTCTTTAGCCTGATGTTGGGCAAAATAGGAAACGGCCACGTGGAGCCCTTCCTCGCGCGATCCGGCGCTCAGGGCTTCGGTTCCGGCAAGCATGCGGATGAGCGTGGATTTCCCGGCACCGTTGACACCGACGACGGCGATGCGCTCGCCGCGTTCGATTTTTAAGTTCAGGTTCCGAAGGACTTCGTGCGTTCCGTAACTTTTGCCTGCGGATTCGAGGGTGAGAACGCGCTGGCCGGTCGGCGGGGCGGGCGGGAATTCGAAATCGATTTCCGAATCGTCTTCCTCTTCAAATTCGATACGTTCGACTTTTTCGAGGGCTTTGATGCGGGACTGAACTTGCGCGGCCTTGGTGGCTTTGGCGCGGAAGCGTTCGATGAAGGCTTCGGTCTTTTCGATTTCCCGGGCCTGATTTTGGGCGGCCCGACGCAGGGATTCGCGGCGCTCGCGGGAGGTTTTTTCGAAATAGGAATAATTTCCGTTGTAAATTTCGAGCAATCCGAAGTTCAGGGCGAAGATGCGCGTGCAGAGCGTGTCGAGAAATGCGCGGTCGTGGGAGACGATAATGACGGCTCCGGCGTAGGATTTTAGCCAGTCTTCGAGCCAGTTTTGCGACTCGATGTCGAGGTGATTGGTCGGTTCGTCGAGGAGAAGCAACGTGGGTTCCCGCAACAGCAGCTTGGCCAGCGCGATACGCATTTGCCAGCCGCCGGAAAATGTGTCGGTCGGGCGTTCCATGTCGTTCGTCGAAAAACCGAGACCGAGCAAGACCCGTTCGATGCGGGAGCGGAGCTTTTCGGCGTCGGCGTCCTCGAGGCGGCGTTCCCATTCGGCGATGAGATCGAGGCGGTCGCGGTAGTCTTGCGAGTCCGGCGAAAGCGCCGCGAGTTCGGCATCGGCTTCACGGATTTTCTCCCGCAGGGCAATGATGTCTTCACAGGCGGATTCGACCTCGGCGTAGAGTGTTTTTCCGTGGAGCTCCAAGCCGTCTTGCGGGAGATAGCCGACGGTTGCGTTTTTGGCGGCGGCGATTTCTCCGGAGTCGTAGTCGTGGAGGCCGGCGAGGATTTTGAGGAGCGTGGATTTACCCGCACCGTTGGAGCCGACGAGACCGATGCGTTCCCGCGCGTTGATTGCGGCGTCAATACCTCTAAAAAGCTCGCGCGGACCGAAGCGCAGGCGAATGTCTTTAAGCGTGAACACGTCGCGTGTTTAAGCTCTATTGCTCGGGCGGGGAGTCGGAGTCCGATTCCGGAAGGTGGATTTCGTAATTCAAAAAGCGGATGACGGCAATCGCGGTTTTGTCGATGTCGTAGGTCAACGCGCGGATACGTCCGGAAATGAAATGGTGGCCGAGTTGGAGTACGATGGCGATGATGAGGCCGAGGCCGGTGGCGGCAAGCGCTTGGGCGATGTCGGCGGAAAAGAGGTCGGCGGTGGCATAGTGGCCGGCGGCGGTCATATGCAGGAATGCGCGGAGCAGGGCGAAGACGGTTCCGGCGAGGCCGACGAGCGGAGCGATTCGGGCGAGGGTGTTGAGGGTTCCCGCGCGGCGTTCGAGAGCGGGGATTTCCGCGATGGCGGCCTCTTCGGCGGCAAGGCGCATGCGCTCTTCGCTTTCCGAGCGGTGGAGCAGGATGGCTTTGACGACGCGGGCGACGGGGCCTTCGGTGTTTTCACAGACCGTCAGCGCTTCGATGTAGCGTCCCTTGCGGAGATTGTTAAAGATTCCTCCCAGGAACTCGCGGGAGGGAATCTGGCGGCGGTGGAGGTAAAGGCCGCGTTCAATCAGAAAAACAAGTCCGAAGAGTCCGATTCCGAGGAGCACCCAAACAAACGGACCGCCGTCGCTCAGGAAATAAAACTGATAGGGTTCTGTGTTCATAAAAATCGTGTTGCGGGAAAATTATTTATCGCGGATGGCTTCTTCGCGGGAGCGCGCGTATTCGGAGCCGGGCATCCAGCCGCGGGCACCCCAGTTTTTCACCTGCTCGTAGGCCTTGCGGGCCTCTGCGTAGTCGCCGGCTTTTTCACAGAGATCCGCGATGGCAAAGAAGCTGCGGGCGAGCCAGTAACCGGTCGAAACACCCCAGTTCTCCGAAGGGTCAACGCCGCCCTTCGAGGCGCGCGAGATGACGGAGTTAATGACGCGCCAATAGATTTTTCGCGCTTCCGTATTGGCTTGGAGCTTCGAACTTTCGCTCGGATTTTCGAGCAGGCGGACGAATTCCGCGGTTGCATAACCCCACTTGTTGCCGGCCTCAGCGCAGATTTCGGCGGAGGAGAGCGGGGATTCGCAGATTTTTTCGTACGCGCTGATGGCCTTGCGCATCGCTTCCTGAAGCTCGGCGCGGGTTTCGGCATCATCGGACTTGCGGATTCCGGAGGCCAGCGCCAGGAGGCAGTCCGCTCGGGCGATTGCGATGCGCTCGAGATTGACGTGATCCGGCACCTTGGCTTCTTGGGCGTAGTGGAGATAGAGCTGATCGTAGATTGCGAGCGCGGATTCGAAGTCGTTGAGCAGGCGGAAGAGGTCGGCCTGGCGCATGCGTATGGTTTCCTTGAGGCGCTCGTTCCCGTGTTTCTTCAGGAGCAGGGCCAAGCGGTCGATGGCTTCGCGGGTACGGCCGAGCGAAACTTCCTGTTGGGCTGCTTCCGAATAGGCGGCAGGCGCATAATTGGAAAATTTCGGATTGCGTTCGCAGTAATCAATCAGGCGCTCGAAGCAGTTCAGGGCGTCAAACTGAAGGCTTTTCTCTGCGAGTGCGCGCCCTTCGTCCAGATAAGAAATGACGGCGGCGTTGCTTTCCGGGAAAGCGGTTCTCAACTCGTCGAGTTGCTTGCGGGCCGCCGGCAAATCGCCGCCGCGCAAAAGGGCTCGGGCCTTGAGCAACAGGGCGTCGGACTTCAGCGTGTCGAGCGGTTTGGGCAGGGAGAAGGTGTCTTGCCGGCTCCGGTTTTCCAAAATGAGGGTGATTTCGTCTGCGGCGGAGACGGCAATTTCCGGGATGCCTTGCTCAATCGCGAGCTGGGCTTGCGCCCACAGGACGCGGACACGGTAGGCATCGGGGACGTCCTTTTGGTCGAGGAAGCGGAGGCATTGGGCGGCGGCTTCGTCTAAGTTGCCGGTTTTGCGGAGGTGTTCGACGAGATTGCATTCGGCGCGGAAAATCCAGTTGCGGTCAAAGTCCGTCGGCGCTTTTTTCCGGGCTTCGATCAGGGCTTCGGCGGCTTCGAATTTGCCGGAACGGATGTCGCAGAGGACGCGCTGGGAGAATATTACGCCCGCGTACTCCTTGAGTTCGGTGCGGGAATAGACGTCGGCGGCGAGGTCGTAGTCCCCGCTGAGGAAGTGGCAGTCCGCGAGGATGATGCTGATTTTGGCTTTTTCCGCTTCCGAGGGCTCGGAGTCCCGCAACTTTTCGAGGTAGGGGACGGCGCGCCGGTACTTACGCCGGCTCATTGCTTCAATCGTGAGCAGGCGGAGGACATCGGGGACGAGCCGGCTTGCCGGGCACTTTTCGAGCAGTTCGTTGGCCAGTTGTTCGACGCGCAGGTCGTCGCCGACGAGCTTGGAAATGCGGGCGCGGAGAAAGAGTTCGAGGTCGAGCAGGCGCGGGTCGGGAGCCGGCTTTCCGGAATCGTTTGCCTGAGCTCCCGTATGAGGCGTTTCGGATTCGCTCTGGGCGTTCTCAAAAAAATCATTAATCTCGCCGACGGCGACGATGGCGGCATCGCGTTCGTTGTTTTCGATGAGCTTGCTGACGTGGCGGTAGAGCCCGGCGATGGCGGCGTCCCGGAGCGGGAGGTCCGGGCGTTGGCGGATGACGCGCATGAACGCGCGGCGGGCGGCGACGGAACCCGGCGAGTCCTGAAGGATGCCTTCGAGGAAATCGAATTCGGGGCGCAAGTCCGGCGGAACCGTTCCCGCGTCGCGGAGCGCTTGGCGGGCTTCGGCGCGCGTTTCGGAAGCGTTGTCGCCGTGGGCCTTGCGGTTAACCGAAAGGGCGAGCAGCTTGGAGAGGCGGGCACCTTCCCGTGTCCCCTTGGCTCGGACTGCCTGTTCCCGTAAGGCTACGATTTCTTCTTCCGAGAGTTCGGGGACGAAGGTCGCATTCGCCCAAGTCTGAATATACTCGAATTGCGAGCGTTGGGCCGGGCTAATCCCTTTTTTAATGACGCTTTCAAAAATCTTCCGGACGCCGGCGTCGTCGAGGCTTCCCGACTGCTTGGCTAAAATTCCCTGCGCCAGTTCCAACCAGACGCGGTCGCCCGCCGATAGCTCGTCGGCTTTGACGAGGCGGATAATTTCGCCGGCGGTCCAAAATTCGGATTTCCCGATTTTAATCCAGACGAGGCGGAGCGTTTTGGCGGAGGATTCGCTGCGGACTTCGGCGAGTGTTTTTTCGGCTTCGTCGAATTTGCCGCCGTCAATTTGCGCGGAGGCCCGGATGATTAGGGCGATATCGCGCTGAGTATCCGAAAGCTCGGCTTTCCGCGCCAGAATGTCATCGGTAAAGTTAATCGCGAGACCGGTGAGGCCGCTTTGCAGGGCGTTGCGTGCGAGAATGGAGTCGGTGCGGGTCTTGGCATCACGTGCGGCTTCGACGGCGAGCGGGCTCAGGTCCGGCGTCGTCGTTTCGGCTCGGGCGGCGAGTGCTCCCGCCGCAAATAGGCTGCCCGCAAAAAAAATGTTTAGTGCAAGTTTTTTCAGGATTCCGAGTCCGCCTTTTTTTAACGCCGAATTCATTTTACGAATGATTATGCGCGAATCTGCCTGCGGCGCAAATGCAATTAAGATTTGCGGGCGACAAATTTTACCGGAATGGCCTTATCGTTTTGCGAGGAAAGGCAGGAGAATGATGAGGGAGACGGCGAGGATGGCACAGAGAAGCCCGGCGACCCCGATGACGATTCCGAATTGGACGAAGAAAAATTTAAAGATGCAGAATAGGGTCCAGAACAGCAGTGCGACGCTCGCGTATTTGCCTAAAATATTGCAGAGAGCGGGAATTCCGCGCGTGATTTTATCGTTATTGCTTATCATTCCGTAGTAGAGAGTGTGTGCGGGCCGGACGCTTTAGCCGGCGATTCCGTCTTTGAGGGCCTTGGCGGCGCGTTTGCGGCCTTCCTCCGTCAGATGGATTTTGCGGAGGCGGATGAAATGCGGCGTGACTTCGACGAGCTCGTCATCCGCGATGTATTCCAAAGCCTGTTCGAGCGAAAGTTTGGTGGCGGGGGCAATCTTCATCTTCCGGTCGCTGCCCGCCGCACGCATATTCGTCAGCTCTTTCCCTTTTTGAAGATTGACCGGCAGATCCTTATCCTTGCAGTGTTCGCCGACGACCATGCCTTCATAGGTTTCTTCGCCGGGGTCGATGAAAAATGTTCCGCGCAACTGGAGGGCATCAATCGCGTAGGCGACGGCTTTGCCCTGTCCGAGCGAAACCATCGAGCCGTTCACGCGTGCGGGAATGTCTCCCTTAAACGGCGCGTAATGGTCGAAGCGGTGCGAGACGATGGCTTCGCCCGCCGAGGCCGTGAGAATTTTCGAGCGCAGGCCGATGATGCCGCGCGTGGGAATCGTAAATTCGATGAGTTGGCGGTTGCCGCGCGTTTCCATGTGTTTCATCTCGCCGCGACGCTGACCGACGAGCGTGATGACGTTGCCGGCGAATTCCTCGGGGACGTCGATTGTCAGTTGCTCCATCGGGTCGTGCAAGACGCCGTCCACGATTTTTGTGATGACGCGGGGACGCGAGACGGCGAGTTCGAAGCCTTCCCGGCGCATCGTTTCAATCAGAATGGAAATATGTAAAACACCGCGGCCGGCGACTTCGAACATCTCGCCGCCGTTGCCGGCTTCCTTAACGCGCAGGGCGACGTCGCTCTGCGATTCCTTCAGGAGGCGGTTGCGGATGTGGCGTGCGGTGACAAATTTTCCGTCTTTGCCGAAAAACGGTGAATCGTTTACGCGGAAGACCATGGAAATCGTCGGTTCGTCGATGGCGATCGGCGGAAGCATTTCCGGCGTTTCCGCGTCCGCAATCGTGTCCGAAACGTAAATATCTTCAATGCCGACCACGCCGCAAATGTCCCCGCATTCGACGCTGTCGCAATCCTGGCGATCCAAGCCTTCAAAGGTGAAGAGTTGCTTGATTTGGGCGTTGCGCGCTTTGCCGTCGCGGTCGAGTACGACGACGGGCGAGTTCAGGCGAATTGTGCCGCGGGCGACGCGGCCGATCCCGATACGGCCGACGTAGTCCGAGTAATCCAAGGTCGCGATTTGCATTTGCAGCGGCCCTTCGACGACGGCCGGCGCCGGGATGTGTTCGAGGACGGCGTCCAAAAGCGGAACGATGGACGTGCGCGGGTCGTTTTCCAGATCTTTGACGGCCCAGCCGTCGCGGCCGCTCGCGTAGAGCAGCGGGAAGTCGAGTTGGTCTTCGTTGGCGTTGAGCTCGCAAAACAGGTCGAAGACGGCGTTAACGACCTCCGTCGGACGGGCGTCCGGCTTATCTATTTTATTAACAAGGACGATGGCCTTTTTGCCGAGTCGCAGGGCTTTTTCGAGTACGAAGCGCGTCTGCGGCATCGGCCCTTCGGCGGAATCGACGAGCAGGATGACGCCGTCGGTCAGGTTTAAAACGCGTTCCACCTGGCCGCCGAAGTCGCTGTGTCCGGGCGTGTCGATGACGTTGATTTTTACGCCCTTGTACTGAATGGAAATATTTTTTGAAAGAATCGTGATGCCGCGTTCCCGCTCCAGGTCATTGCTGTCGAGAAAGCACTCGTGCATTTCCTGATTGTCGCGAAACATTTTCGCCTGCTGGATGATTTTATCGACGAGCGTGGTTTTCCCGTGGTCGACGTGAGCGATGATTGCGATGTTTCTGATAGCCTTCATTTTTGAAAAAACGGGCGCAAAGCATTTCATTCTCTCTCACGAAACGCAAGAGAAAGCGGCGGAATCTTTTTCTTTGGAGTAAAAGCTTTCCTTCTGGACTGTTTGTCGTTATCTTGAAAAGATGAAACATTTCTCAAAGCGAACGCTTTTTACTGTCGTCGGAGGCACGTTCGGGGCACTGGCAATTTATGTGATTTGGCCGGCATTGGAGCCGATGCCGGACGCCACGCCGCTGCGGGTCAATTCTCCGGGTTCCGTTGACGGCGCGGGGACACTTCGCTTTTTAGAGTATGCGAAAAAAGCGGCGGCACGGGAAGACGCGGAGGCAAGTGACGAGCAGGTTGCCGTTGCATCATATATCAAAGAGCGTATCTTGGCGGGGGCTTATGGGAAACGTAAGGAAGTTGAGTTATTGGCGGAGCTTGACATTTCTCCCGGAGCGCTGATTGCCGAAATTACCGCAATGTTTTTGGGCTGCACGGTGCCTTGGGATGCGCTTGCGGTTCAGAAAATTGTGAATTTGCCGGAAAATCGTGAGTTGTGGGCGATCTTTGAAGAAGAGGAGGATTTTCGGGAGGACATTGGGCGTTTGTACAGAGAGCCGGTTTTTCACCACTCCCTTCACTGTGGAGAGCTTATCACGACTGTTCGTTTGAAAATTCGCTCAGAGCTGAAGGTCGGCAATCCCGTAGCCGCTCGAGAATATTTTACGAAATTTCATGCGTTGTTGCGTTTTCGTGAACGGGAAGCGTCCTGCTTGTTGCCGATGGCGCTTTCGATGGGGTGGCGGGGGCAGCTTGAAAATGAGATTGCCGAGTTTTTCTTGGCTAAAAAACGGCCTGACGCGGAGGCAATTAAGTCCCTCAAGGCATGCCTCGACGAGGCGGAAAGGGAAATGCCCGATTTTCACGAAGTCTTGCGGCGGGAGCTCAACTGGGGTGTTGCGTATTTCGATTACCTGCTTGGAGGCGGGGATGAACCTGAGATGGCTTGGCTTGTCGGGGGCAAGGGTGCTTGGGATCGTTTCCGGTTACAAGGTTTGAAAAAGACTTGGGCAAAGGAGGCATTGTCCCTGTTACCGGCCATCAAAGCGCGCCTTCCTTTGGAGGAAATTGCTCAAATATCCAAGGAGCGCCAAAAAGACCCTTATCGGAAATTTCGTTCCTATATTAATATCTACGGCCCCTTTGATTCTCTTGAGGATGAGGGTTGGGGAATGTTTTCTTCGGCGAAATCATTACTTTTTTTGCGAACGAAGTCTCGGAACCGGATCTCCCGGGCGAAGCTTGAGCTGGCCTGTTACGAGTATCGTCAAGAGACCGGAGCGTTTCCGCAGGATCTTTCTGCTCTTGTGCCCGGGTATTTGGAAGCCGTTCCGAGGTATTTTCCGAGTGGGGAGGGGGATCCGGAGGAATCCGTCTATGTAATCGATTCGCAGACGCTAGTTATTTTTCCGCAAAGCAGTAAGTTCGGCGGAGAACTTGACGAGGAGGGATGGCCGAAGGAGGAGAGCGCCATCCGGCTTCGGGAAAGCTAAAGGCGGGAAGGCGGAATGGCCAAATCCGGGCGGGACTTAACCAGCTTGGCGTAGAGGACTACACCGACGGCGAGGGCGTACGGATAGAGGACGAAGAGAGCGAAACCGAACGTGATCAGTGTTCCGAAAAGTGTGCCAAAGAGGACTAGGATGCTGAGGACAAGGATTTTCAGGAAATTCCCGGAGCTCAGCTTCCAGGAATATTTGAGGGAGTCGATGACGCCGAGTTCCGTGTCGAGCGGGAGGTAAGTTGCCAGGGAGAGGCGGACGGAGAAGAAAATCCCGAGCGCGACGAACGGGAGCGAGAACACTGCCGCAATCCAGAAAATCGGCGATTCGAAAACGATTTCCGCCATTTCCGCATAGCTTTCACCGGCTTCCTCCAAGATTTCCGTATTGACGGCAAGTTTTTCGGTGAGCATCGGGTTGTTCGGAAAGACGACCTTCGCAGACTCGATTTCGGGCAGGGCGTCGTCGGCATCTTGTTCGGTTTCGATGGTAATTTGCGGAAACTCATCGGTCTGGCCGAGGGCTTGGACTTTTTGACTGACTTCTAAAAGCACGTCGATGAGCTGAGTGTTTCGTTCAACGAGTTCCGGATGTTTATGGGCGACACCGACTACCCCGCCGAAGCAGATGAGGGCTGCCAGTACGAAGGGAACGAAAACGGAGAGCGAGGAAAGGACGGAGGCCCCGAGGGCGCGCAACCACGGGAGGAAGAAAAACGTT
The DNA here is from genome assembly GCA_045651325.1 of Candidatus Spyradenecus sp. Taxonomy (GTDB): domain Bacteria; phylum Verrucomicrobiota; class Verrucomicrobiia; order Opitutales; family UBA953; genus Spyradosoma. Next base: position 67,422 of record JAZRSB010000022.1, on the reverse strand, counting down.
TTCAGCGGGAAGAGGTCCGAGAATTCCGGGCCTTCGCTGCGGTCCCATTGCCGGAGGAAGCTCAGAAATACAAGGTAGCAAAGGAAGGGCGTGATGAACGAGAGAAGGAGGCCGGCTCCGGCGATTTCCGCGGCGAATTCAATCAGGCCCCAAATAATCCCTCCCGCGAGCAGGAGCCGGAAATGGTTTCCGGAGAAGAGGAAATTCCAGGCGTCGGAGAGAATCGAGCCGATCCCGGCTGAGGCGGACAGCCGCTCGAAGGCGGGGACGGTTTGCGCCGCTTCGGGGAACCAGTGTCTGCGTACGGCTTTGAGCGCTTGCCAGTTTTCTTCGCCCGTGCGCCAGACCGGAGTCTCGGAAAGGACTTCGCCGCTCGCGAGCTTAGCTGAAAAGTCCGCCTCGGAATACGGTCCGTTTCGGGTACCTCGGGCATCAATGAAATAGTATTCGACGACGGCTTTTTCACTCATGGGGAAGATGCTACGGGGAGAGGCGGAGGAAGCGCAACTGAATTTTTTTCAAATAATAATCAAGAAAATTTTTAAATTTATCAAAAAAATCTTGCATCTTGTTGCCAAATGCTTTTTTTTCAACGTTCCTTTTTATTTCAATTTCAAGTTTAGGACATGCCAACAATCAATCAACTCGTCCGCAAGCCGCGGGCTAAAGCCAACATCAAGTCGAAATCTCCCGCCTTGAATTGCTCGCCGTTCAAACGCGGCGTCTGCATTCAGGTTATGACGCGTACGCCTAAAAAGCCGAACTCCGCTCAACGTAAAGTCGCGAAGGTTCGCCTCACGACGGGAACGGAAGTCATTTCCTACATCCCGGACGAAGGACACAAGCTTCAGGAACACAGCGTCGTGCTGATCCGCGGCGGTCGTGTTAAGGACTTGCCGGGTGTGCGTTACCACATTGTTCGCGGTCCGCTCGACTGCGCAGGCGTTGAAAAGCGTCGCCGCAGCCGCTCGAAATACGGCGTTAAGCGTCCGAAGGGCGGAAAATAATTTAAAGCTATAGGAGACTTCTGCAATGTCACGTCGTCGTAAAGCAACGAAAAAAGTGCACCAGCCGGATGCACGCTACAACAGCCCGCTCGTGAGCCAGCTCATCAATGTCGTTATGAAAAACGGCAAAAAGACTGTCGCTCAGCGCATTGTCTATGGCGCGATCGAACGCGTCAGCGAAAAACTTGAAAAGGGTGACCCGATGGAACTCCTCCTCGGCGCTCTCGAAAATTGCCGCCCGAAATTGGAAGTTAAGAGCCGCCGCGTCGGTGGTGCAACCTACCAGGTTCCGGTCGAAATCTCCCACGAACGCCAGACGAGCATGGCTTTCCGCTGGCTCGTAAACGCAGCCTCTGCCCGTAAGGGACAGCCGATGACGGAATCGTTGGCAGCCGAATTCATCGACGCTTACAACAACACGGGATCGGTCGTCAAGAAACGCGAAGAAACCCACAAGATGGCCCAGGCGAACCGCGCGTTTGCGCACCTCCGCTGGGGTAACTAATTTTTAACCGAAAAAGTCGAGCATATTTACAATGGCCGCCGCACTTTCCAGCAAAAACTCCTCCGGGCGTAAAGCTCCGTTGGAATACACACGTAACTTCGGTATTGCCGCTCACATCGACGCAGGCAAGACCACGACCTCCGAACGTATTCTCTTCTACGCGGGCGTCATCCACAAAACGGGTGAAGTCCACGAAGGCGCAGCTACGACCGACTGGATGGAACAGGAACAGGAACGTGGTATCACGATTACCTCCGCCGCCGTTTCCTGCGGATGGACGGTTGCTGACGGTCCGTTTGCAAAAATCCCGCACCGCCTGAACGTTATCGATACGCCCGGTCACGTGGACTTCACGGCCGAAGTCGAACGCTCGCTCCGCGTGCTCGACGGTGCGGTCGCCGTTTTCTGTGCGGTTGCCGGTGTGCAGCCCCAGTCCGAAACGGTGTGGCGCCAGATGAACAAGTACAGCGTTCCGCGTATCGCCTACATCAACAAGATGGACCGCACGGGCGCCGACTTCTTCAATGCCGTTAACGGTATCCGCGAAAAACTCCGCGGCAACGCTCACCCGCTTTACATCCCGATCGGCGCCGGCGAAACCTTTGCCGGACTCATCGACCTCGTCAAGGGCTGCGCTTACGTCTATGACGAAACCGACCCGAAGGGCATGCGCTACACGATCACGGAAGTCCCGGCCGATATGAAGGCGGACTACGACAAGTATCGCGAAGGCCTCATCGAAGCCGTTTCCGATTTCGACGACACGATTGCCGAAAAGTACCTCGGCGGCGAAGACATCACCGCTGACGAGCTCCGCGTCGCTATTCGTAAGGCTACGCTCTCCCTCGAATTCGTCGGTGTTATCCCGGGTTCCTCTTTCAAGAACAAGGGTGTTCAGATGGTGCTCGACTGCGTCGTCGACTACCTGCCGTCCCCGCTCGACCTCCCGCCGATGAAGGCGTTTAAGGACGACGGTGAAACCGAAATCGGTGTTGAACCGGACGACAATGCAAAGCCGATCGGTCTCTGCTTCAAGCTTTGGTCTGACCCGTACGTCGGACAGCTCGTCTTCTTCCGTGTCTATCGCGGCACGCTCAAGAAGGGGGATGCTCTCTACAACCCGCGCACCCGTAAGACGGAACGCGTTTCCCGCCTCATGATCATGAAGGCTATGGACCGCGAAGAAATCGACACCGCTTACTCCGGAGACATCTGCGCCGTTATCGGCCCGAAGGAAATCGTGACGGGTGACACGCTCTGCACGCGTGAAGAAGACATCATTCTCGAACCGCCGTCTTTCCCGGAACCGGTTATCTCGATGGCTATTGAGCCGGCAACCAAGGCCGACCAGGAAAAGCTTTCCATCGGTCTGCAGCGCCTCGCTCAGGAAGACCCGACCTTCCGTGTCTCTTCCGACCAGGAAACGGGACAAACCATCATCTCCGGTATGGGTGAGCTCCACCTCGACATTATCGTTGACCGTCTGCGTCGCGAATTCAAGGTTGAAGCCAAGTCCGGCCGTCCGCAGATCTCCTACCGCGAAACGATCACGGGCAACTCCCGCGGTATCGGCAAATTCGTCCGCCAGTCCGGCGGTCGCGGTCAGTACGGCCACGCCGAAATCGAAATCGAACCGAATCCGGGCAAGGGTATCGAAGTCATCAACGAAATCGTCGGTGGCGTCATCCCGAAGGAATACATCAAGCCGACGATCGAAGGTATCCAGGAAGCGGCGAACAACGGTACGATTGCCGGATACCCGGTCATCGACTTCAAGGCCCGCATCGTCTTCGGTTCCTTCCACGAAGTCGACTCCTCCGAAATGGCATTTAAGATGGCGGGTATCTTCGCTCTCAAGGATGCTATGGCAAAGGCTGCTCCGATCCTCCTCGAACCGATTACGAAGGTCGAAGTCGTTACGCCGGAAGAATATCAGGGCGACATCATGGGCGACTTGAACCGCCGTCGCGGTCAAATCCAGAACATGGAAACCAAGAACGGAGTTTGCACCATCAACGCGATGGTTCCGCTCCAGACGATGTTCGGTTATGCCACGGACGTCCGCTCCCTCTCCAAGGGCCGCGCTTCCTACACGATGGAACCGGACCACTTCGAACAGGTGCCCTCGAACGTCCTCAAGGAAATCGTCGAAACGGCTTCCCGCGCTCCGGCTCGCTCGTAATTCTAACATTTAACTTCAGTTTTTACAGCTATGGCTCGTCAAAAAATTCGTATCAAACTCAAAGGCTTTGACTATCGAGTAATCGATCAATCTGCCGGCGATATCGTCGAAACCGCGAAGCGCACAGGCGCTCGCGTTTCCGGCCCGGTGCCGCTTCCGACCTCTATCGAGCGTTGGACGGTTAACCGCTCGCCGCACGTTGACAAGAAGTCGATGGATCAATTCGAACAGCGCACTCACAAGCGCCTGATCGACATCATCGGTCCGACCGCTCAAACGGTCGATGAACTCAAGAAACTGAATCTTCCCGCAGGCGTTGACATTAGCATTAATGTCTAATCCTGCTAAACCGTAATCAACAACTGAAAAATTTTCGTTTTTCGGATAGGCTTAGGACTGTAAAAGAATCGACATAAACGAGATTTAGCAGCCTAAAGCAGGTCTGTGCAAACGGAATTAAACCTCCACCTGCCTCTTAGACAAAATGAAGTTACAACTGATTGGCAAAAAAATTGGGATGACCCAAATCTACGACGGGAACGACAACCTCGTTCCCGTGACCGTGGTTCAAGCGGGTCCGTGCCCTGTTGTTCAAGTCAAGACCACCGAGTCTGACGGATACAATGCCGTACAAATTGCCTACGGCGCCCAGAAAAAAGAGCGTTTGACAAAGCCCGTTCAAGGGCATTTTGCCAAAGCCGGTATCGACACGCATGCCGTGTTGAGCGAAATCCGCTTTGACGACAAAGCTCCCGAATATAAAGTCGGTGACGTCCTTACCGTCACGACTTTCAAAGAAGGTCAAATTGTTGACGTTATCGGAACGACCAAGGGTCGCGGTTTCCAAGGTAACGTCAAGCGTCACAACCAAGCCGGACAGCCGGCTTCCCACGGTCACATGATGCACCGCCGCCCGGGTTCCATCGGGATGCGTCAGACGCCGGGTCACGTCTTCAAAGGAAAAGACATGCCGGGTCACATGGGCCAGGTTCGTCGCACGACGCAGAATCTCACGGTCGTTAAGATCGTTGAAGATCAGAATCTCATTCTCATCAAGGGTAGCATCCCCGGTGCGAACGGAGACCTCGTGTACGTTCGTGAAGCTAAAAAAGCAAAATAAGGAGAACTGAACGATGAAACTTAAAGTTTACACAGTTGACGGAAGCTCCTGCACCGAAAAAGAATTTGCTCTCCCGCAGCTTGAAGAAGGCAAGGGCGTTGCAGCGTTGAAACAGGCAATCGTTGCCTACCAGGCGAATCTGCGCCAGGGCAGTGCCAAGACCAAGGACTACGGCGAAGTCGCCGGCTCCGGCAAGAAACAGGGCCCGCAGAAGGGTTCCGGCGGCGCCCGTCACGGCGACAAGCGCGCTCCGCAGCTCTACAAGGGCGGCGTTGTTTTCGGTCCGCGTCCCCGCGATTGGTCCAAGTCGATCAATGCCAAGATGAAGAAGCTCGCATTTGCGCGCGCTCTCGTCGATCTCGCGAACGAAGGCGGCCTGAACGTCATCGAACGCTTTGAAGCCACCGAGCCGAAGACGAAGCTCATGAATGCCGTCTTCTCGAAGGTTTTCCCGAAGGGGAAGATGCTGATTGTTTCCGAAGCTTGGGACGATAACACGGTGCTCTCCATCCGCAATATCGCGCGCGTCTCCGTTACGGATGCCGCAACGCTCAATGCGTTGGATCTCGTTGCGTTTGACCAGGTGCTGGTCAGCGAACAGGGCTTGCAGAAACTCATCGAACGCGCTCAATAAGGAGAATATTCACTATGAAATCTGCATACAGCGTCCTCAAACGTCCGCTCGTCTCCGAAAAAACGGCTGTTCTCGCGGAAGCGAATAAGTACGTTTTTGAAGTTTATCCGAACGCGGAAAAACCGGAAATCGCCAAGGCGGTTGAAGCGACCTTCAAGGTCACCGTCGAACGCGTCCACGTCGTCAACACCAAGGGCAAGGTGAAGCAATCCCGCACGAAGCGCGGTGAAGTCATCAAGGCTCCGGATGTTAAAAAAGCAATCGTCACGCTCAAGAAGGGTGACAAGATTGAACTCATTTAACGTTTTAAGATAGAGGAACATATAATATGGCACTCAAATCTAATCGTCCGCTCACGCCTTCGCAGCGCTTCCTCGTCCGCAACAAGCAGGACCTCGCTAAGAAGCGCCCGGAAAAAGACTTGGTCGAATCCAAGAACCGTACCGGCGGCCGCAATAACAATGGTCGCATCACCTCGCGCCGTCGCGGCGGAGGACACAAGCGTCTCTATCGCTTGGTTGACTTCCGTCGTGCGAAAGTCGAAATTCCGGCGACCGTTCTCGCGATCGAATACGATCCGAACCGCTCTGCGAATTTGGCACTCATCCAGTACACGGACGGCGAAAAGGCTTACATTCTCGCTCCCGAAGGTCTGAACGTCGGCGACACCGTCGTTTCGACGATGAATCCGGTTGAAGAATTCAATCCGGGCTGCACGGTCAAGCTCCGCTACATCGCTCCCGCGACCTTCATCCACGCTATCCAGATGGAACCCGGCCAGAAGGCCCGCATCGCCCGCTCCGCAGGTAATGCCGCCCAGTTGCTCGGTATCGAAGGTGACCTCGCGATCGTTAAGATGCCCTCCGGCGAACAACGCTATCTGAACGCGGATTGCCGCGCGACGATCGGCTATGTCGGAAACGGCGAACACTACAACCGCACGCTCGGTAAGGCCGGTCGCAACCGTTGGCTCGGACGTCGTCCGCGTGTCCGCGGTATGGTCATGAACCCGGTTGACCACCCGAACGGCGGGGGTCAGGGTAAGTCCAAGGGCGGCGGCGGTCGTCAGCACCTCTGCTCGCCGTGGGGACAGCTCGCGAAAGGCTTCCCGACGCGTATCAAATCCAAGTCCACGAACGTTCATATTATTGTTCGTCGTAACGGACGCAAAGTTAAGAAGGGCTAATAGACAATGGCACGTTCAATCAAAAAAGGCTTTTACGTCGAAGCTTCTCTCATGGAGAAGGTGCAGGCGGCACAGAAGGCCGGAGACCACAAGCCGATCAAAACCTGGTCGCGTCGCTCCACGGTGACGCCGGACTTCGTCGGACTCAACCTCAACGTTCACAACGGGAAGGTTTTCGTTCCCGTGTACGTGACGGAAAACATGGTTGGCCACAAGCTCGGTGAATTTGCGCCGACGCGTACGTTCAAGGCTCACACGGCACCTACGAAGAAAGCTGTCTAATTCGTGAAATCGCGTTCCGCAGTCGTAACGGTTATCGCAAGTCTGATGCTCATCGGACTTGCGGGAACGCTTTTTGCCAAGGTCTTGTCCTACGAGATTGCCTCGGAAGGATTCGCCTCGGTTCAAAAGGTGGTTGCGGGAACGAGCGCCGACTTAGTGCTCCTCGATTCGGGGATGGAAAAGAATTTCTGCACGGGAGCGCTTTGCGTCGTCGAACGCAACGGCGATTCCGTCGCAGAACTTATTATTGCCGAATCCGACGCGGAACGCGCCGTCGCGCTGATTACACAACTCAATACCAATCAAACGATTTTGACCGGAGATTCGGTCAGACTCAAAACCATTACTTTTTAACTTAGTTCCACATGGAAGTTAAAGCTATTACCAAGTATGCACGCATGACGCCGGCCAAGGTGCGTGACGTTGCACGCCAAATTCAAGGTCGCCCGGTACTCGAAGCGGCAGATCTTCTCCGTTTTATTCCGCGTAAATCCGCTCGCCTGCTGGCTAAGACGCTCAACAGTGCCATTGCCAACGCCGAAAACAACAACAATCTTTCCGCTAAGGACTTGGTCGTTGTTGCCGCTACGGCCGGGCAGGGTCCGATGCTGAAGCGTTTCCGCCCGACGGCGAAAGGCAGTGCGCATCCGATTCGCAAATCCACCTGCCACATCACGATTGTGGTCGGCGATAAGAAATAACCATCCGCAATTTTAGACTATGGGTCAGAAAACAAATCCTATCGGTTTTCGTCTCGCGGTTCGCCGCAACTGGGAATCTCGCTGGTTCGCAGACAAGAAGACGTTCCCCGCGAACATCAAGAGCGACTACGAAATTCGTGAGTTCCTTCGTGAAAAACTGCGTCAGGCAGGCGTTCCTTCGATTTCGATCGAACGTGCGGGTGCTCGTATCCGCGTGAAAATCTTCACCGCGAAGCCGGGTGTTGTCATCGGTCGTAAGGGCGGAGAACTCGAAAAGCTCCGCGACGATCTCGCCAAGATCTCGGGCAAGGACGTCATCCTCGACATCCAGGAAATCAAGAAACCGGACCTCGTCGCACAGCTCGTTGCGGAAAACATTGCTCTCCAGCTCGAACGCCGTATCGCGTTCCGCCGCGCAATGAAGAAGGCTATCCAGGCCACGATGAGCATGGGCGCAGACGGCATCCGTCTCCGCATCGCAGGCCGTCTCGGCGGCGCAGAAATCGCCCGCGTCGAGTCCGCTCGCGTCGGTCGCGTTCCCTTGCACACGCTCCGCGAAAACATTGACTACGGATTCGCCGAAGCCAGCACCGTTTACGGCAAGCTCGGAATCAAGTGCTGGATCTGCACGAAGGAATCTGAAATCTAATTCCACTCCTATAGAGAAAGGAAAATCCAATGGCAAACATTCAACCATCTCGCGTTAAATACCGTAAGGTTCAAAAGGGACGTATTTACGGAACGGCTCAATCCTGCAACGATCTCGCTTTCGGCGAATTCGGTATTCAGGCTTTGGAACGTTGCCGTATGACGGCTGCCCAACTCGAAGCGGCTCGCGTCGCCATTTCCCGCAGCTTGAAGCGTAAAGGAAAAATGTGGATGCGCGTGTTCCCGCACAAGCCGGTCACCCAAAAGCCGGCTGAAGTCCGAATGGGCTCGGGTAAGGGTAACGTCGAATACTGGGCCGCTATCATTCGCCCGGGAACGATGCTCTTCGAAGTTTCGGGTGTTCCGCTGTCCGCAGCCCGCGAAGCTATGCGCCTTGCCGACACGAAGCTTCCGATTCGTTGCCGATTCATCAGCCGTGAACAACAGGAGCTTTACTTGTAAAAAAGTATTGCATTCTGTGACTGAAAACTATTTTATCGCCCTTTCACACAAAAATGAGCGCACAAAACAAACAAACTGCTGCCGCGAAAATTCGCGAAAACTCCGTGGAAGAACTTTCCAAGAAGCTTCGTGAAAACCGTGAGGAACTCTTGAACCTGCGTCTGCGTTCGCAGACGGGTCAGGTTCAGAATCCGGCTCGTATTCGCACGCTTCGTCGCGAGAACGCTCGCATCATGACCGTTCTCGGCGAAAAGTCGGCAGCGCAAAACTAATCATCCACATTATTTAACCATGTCTGAAGAACAAAAACGTCCGTCCCGTAAAGTTCTTATCGGTGTTGTTACTAGCAAAACCGGCGATAAGAGCGTAAAGGTCACGTATTTTTATAAGAAACCGCACCCGATTCTCGGGAAGGAAATCAAACGCAAGACCGTCATTCATGCTCACGACGAGAAGAATGAATGCAACATCGGCGACAAGGTGGAAATCATGGAAACGCGTCCGATGAGCAAGCTGAAACGCTTCCGCGTCGTTGGAATCGTCCAGGCTGCTAAAATCGTCGGCGAAGCCGCGGTCTAATCAAGCAGGAGACTAAACACTATGGTACAACTTAAATCGCGTTTGGACGTCGCCGACAATACCGGCGCACGCCAAGTTGAAATGATCCGCCGTCTCGGTCAGATTACCGACACGGCTTCCGTCGGCGATATCATCGTTTGTGCGGTCAAGGATTCGACGCCGAGTGCTCCCGATGCCGTTAAAAAGGGCAAGGTCGTGAAGGCTGTCGTTGTGCGTACGAAGGCTCCGATTCGCCGTGCGGACGGAAGCTATCTCCGCTTCGATTCGAATGCTGTCGTTATTCTCGACGGCAACGGAAATCCGCGCGGCACCCGTATTTTCGGGCCGGTCGCTCGTGAGCTCCGTCAGAAATTCATGAAAATCGTTTCTCTCGCACCGGAGGTGCTCTAATCATGGCAAAACAAAATCTTAAGAAAGACGACGAGGTCGTTGTTATCTCCGGTTCCGAAAAAGGCAAGCGCGGGAAGATTCTCGCGGTGTTCCCCTCGAAGAATACGGTGGTTGTCGAAGGTCTCAACATTGTGAAGCGCCACACGAAGGCCAACGAACAGGCCGGCGTTGAAGGCGGCATCATCGACAAGGAAGCTCCGATTCACGCTTCCAACGTGATGCTTGCTTCGAAGTATGATGCCAAGAAGGCTGCAAAATAATAATCAGGAGAGAATTAGAAAATGCACACACCTGTTCTGAAGAAAATTTACGCAGAGAAGGTCGTTCCGGAGCTCAAAAAGACGCTCAAGATCGATAATCCGCATCAGGTTCCCGCAATCACGAAGGTTGTCATCAACTCGGCCTATGCTGCGGACACCGACAAGAATGCCCAGGCGGAAGTTCTCAAGGAAATTTCGAAGATTGCCGGACAGCGCCCCGTGGTGACCCACGCGCGCAAGAGCGTTTCGAACTTCCGCGTCCGCGAAGGCATGCCGCTCGGTTGCATGGTTACGCTCCGCGGCGATGCGATGTATGAATTCCTCGCACGCCTCATCTACATTGCGTTGCCGATGATTCGCGACTTCCGCGGGGTTTCCAACCGTCTCGACGGCCGCGGAAACTATTCCCTCGGTATTGCAGACCACACGATCTTCCCGGAAACGCAAGGTGACGGTTCGCAACGTGCGAACATCGGGATGGATATCACGATTGTCACGACGGCTAAGACCGACGACGAAGGTCGTGAACTCCTCCGCCTTATGGGAATGCCGTTCCGTAAGTCTTCCAAGGCTGCTACGGAAAATGCTGCTAACAACTAATATCGGATAACGTCATGGCAAAAAAATCTTCCATCGAAAAGAATCTGAAGCGTGCCCGTCTCGTGGCTAAGTACGCGGAAAAGCGTGCTTCCCTCAAGGCGATTATTGCGAATCCCGAAACGAGCGACGAAGAATTCTACAAAGCCCAGGTTGCTTTGGACAAGCTTCCCCGCAATTCCAGCAAGATTCGTCTGCGCAATCGTTGCAGCATCACGGGCCGTCCGCGTGCCTATATCGGCAAGTTCGGGCTTTCCCGTATCACCTTCCGCGAGCTCGCGTCGAACGGTAAAATTCCGGGCGTCACGAAAGCTTCTTGGTAATTCATTAACCGCAAATACAGGAAAAATTTAATATGGCTACTCATGATACCTTAGGCGATTTTCTTACGATTATTCGTAACGGAAGTCACGCAGGTCTGAAAAGCGTTTCTGCACAATGGTCTTCGGTGCGCGAAGGCGTTGCCCGTATTCTCAAGGAAGCGGGTTACATTGCAGATTTTACGAAAACGGAGAAGAATAAGCTTCCCGTCATCGAAATCACCCTGAAGTACAACGGCAAGAAGCCGGTTATTACGGAAATCAACCGTATCTCGAAGCCGGGTCGTCGCATCTACACGGGCTACGGAGACATTCCGAAAGTTATCGGCGGGATGGGAATCTCGGTTCTCACCACCTCCAAGGGCATCCTCAGCGACGCAGAAGCCCGCCAGCAGAAGGTCGGCGGCGAAATTCTCGCTCAGGTTTGGTAATCACCTATAGAACAAGGAGACAAAACAATGAGTCGAATTGGTAAAATCGCCGTTCAAGTTCCCGCAGGGGTCAAGGTCGCCGTCAACGGTAACACCGTTAACGTCGAAGGTCCGAAGGGCAAACTTTCGCAGACGTTTGCGGATTGTGTCGAAATCAAGCTCGAAGACGGTCTTGTTCATGTTAAGCCGTTGAATGACACGCGCTTTGCCGGAGCTATGCACGGCACGGCCCGCGCAATCATCAACAACATGGTCAAGGGTGTTACCGAAGGTTATTCGAAACAGCTCGAAATCCAAGGCGTCGGTTTCAAGGCCGTGATGAGCGGCAACAAGTTGGACCTCGCTCTCGGTCAGTCCCACCCGATCATCTACGATATTCCGGAAGGCATTAAGGTTGTCATTACCGACGGTGTCAAGCTCGACATCTCCGGTGCGGACAAGCGTGTTGTCGGCCAGGTTGCCGCGGACATTAAGGCGTTCAAGCCGGTTGAACCGTACAAGGGCAAGGGTGTCCGTATCGTCGGTGAGTTCGTCCTCCGCAAGGAAGGCAAGAAAACTGCATAATCTCTAACGTTTTCTGATAAATGAAAAAGAACGACAGAAAAATTAAACTTTTGCAACGCCGTCGCTATCGCATTCGCAAGACGGTTGTGGGTACGGCGGAACGTCCGCGCTTGGTTGTGAAATTCACGAATCTCCACATTCATGCGCAGGTTATCGTTGACGGCGAAGGACGCACCATTCTCGGCGGCTCGACGACGCAGAAGGACTTGCGCGCCCAGAAGATTCTTCCGAACGTTGCCGGTGCTAAGGCCTTCGGAAAGCTCTTCGGCGAAAAGGCGAAAGCCGCAGGCGTCAATGCCATCGTTTTCGACCGCGCCGGTCGTCGCTATCACGGAACCGTCAAGGCGTTTGCGGAAGCTCTCCGCGAAGCCGGTCTTCAATTCTAAGGATTCACCATGTCGCAAGAAATTTCAGCTCCTGAAAATGCAGCCGCTCCGGTCGAAACGCCGGCAGCGGAAGCCGCAGCTCCCATTCAACAGGCTCCCCGCGGTCGCGGGAACGGACGCCAGGGCGGTCGCCGCAATGATCGTCGTGCGCCGCGCCAAGAAGCGGAAGCTTCCGAATACATCGATAAGGTGGTCCACATCAATCGCTGTGCCAAGGTCGTCAAAGGCGGTCGTCGCTTCAGCTTCGCGGCATTGGTCGTTTCCGGTGACGGTAAGGGCAATGTCGGCGTCGGCTACGGCAAGGCGAAGGAAGTTCCGGATGCCATCCGCAAGGGTACGGAACGCGCTCACAAGAATCTGACGGCAGTCCAGCTCCGCAACAATACGATTCCGCACGAAGTGGTCGGAACCCATGACGGCGGTGAAGTGCTTCTGCGCCCGGCTTCTCCCGGTACCGGTGTTATCGCCGGCGGCGGTGTTCGTGCCGTGCTCGAAGTCGCGGGTGTTAAGGACGTCCTCTCGAAGTCGCTCGGCTCCAACAATCCGGGTGCCCTCGTTAAGGCAACGCTTGACGGTCTCCGCAAGCTCCGTACGCTCGAACAGATTCGCGCTTCGCGTTCGTAATCAATCAAACATTTAGTTCATCATCAAAATGAAACTTCACACTCTTCCTAAAATTGAAGGTTCGACGCACCGTCACAAACGTCTCGGTTGCGGTATCGGCAGCGGCCACGGGAAAACCTGCGGTCGCGGTCACAAGGGTATGAAAGCCCGCTCCGGCGGCGGCGTTCGCCCGGGCTTCGAAGGCGGTCAGATGCCGCTTTACCGCAAGCTTCCGCATCGCGGCTTCCGCAATGTCAACCGTGTTGAATTCGCGGTTGTCAATGTCGGTCAGCTCGCCAAGATCGAAGGCGACGTGATTGACCGCGACGCTTTGGTTCGTGCCGGTTTGGTTCGCGCCAACGAGCTCTTCATCAAGGTGCTCGGCACGGGCGAAATCTCGAAGGCCGTCACTGTTTCCGCGCAGAAATTCTCCGACTCCGCAAAGGCTAAGATTGAAGCCGCAGGCGGTAAGGTTGAAGTGCTTTCCTGCACGGTCGAAGAAGCCGCTGCTGAATAATTCGGCGGCAGAATAACGCTTACGGATGTTTTCGGCCTTCTTTAATTGCTGGCGCGTTCCCGAACTTCGGAATCGTATTATTGTCACCCTCGGGTTGATTTTTATCTCCCGAATCGGTGGCAATCTTCCGCTTCCGGGGATTGATTTGACGGTGCTCACGAGCTTCGTCGATCAGTTATTGCAAAAGGGGAATGGTGTCGTCGGCTTGTATAACGCGTTCACGGGTGGGGCGATGTTAAAGGGTGCGATTTTTGCACTCGGCATCATGCCCTACATCAGTGCGTCGATTATCATGCAGTTAATGGGGGCCGTGCTTCCGGGTTTGGCTCGTCTGCGCCAAGAGGAGAACGGTCAGCAGAAAATTGCGCAGTATACGCGCTACATGACGGTTCTGATTGCTCTCATTCAGGGGCTCATGATTACGAACATGCTTTCCAATCCGGAAACGGTGGGACGCGCGCTCGGTATGAATGAGTTCACGGGGAGTATCCTCGTGTGCGACAAGACGCTCTTTGTCGTTATGGGTACGATTATCCTGACGGCGGGGGCGGTCATTATGACCTGGCTCGGTGAGCAGATCACGCAGCGCGGTATCGGGAACGGGGCTTCGATTCTCATTGTTCTCGGGATCGTTGCGGACATGCCGCAGGCGATTTCTCCCTTTATTTCCGGACTTTTCGGTGAAACGATTGTGGACGGAACCGGTGCTTCGGAATATACGTTCCTGAAGTTTATCGGGATGATTGCGCTCTTTGTCGTCGGATGTGCTCTGCTCGTAATGATTACGCAGGCGGTTCGCAAGATTCCGGTGCAATACGCGAAGCGCGTCGTCGGACGTAAGATGTACGGCGGTCAGACCACGTACCTGCCGATGAAAGTCAACTATGCGGGCGTTATGCCGGTCATTTTTGCCGGAGCGATTCTCTCTTTCCTTTCGATGCCGCTGACCTGGCTCGGAACTTCCACACCGGCTTTGAGTTTTCTTTTGCCGTGGAGCTCCTATGTGATGCCGGGGCAGAGCGTCTATTACTTCCTGATGGGGGCTTTTGTCTTCACGTTCAGCTTCTTCTGGGTTTCGGTCATGTTTAAGCCGATTCAGGTAGCGGACGATTTGAAGAAAAACAACGGCTACATTCCCGGAATTCGCCCGGGACAGCATACGGCCTCGTATCTCGAATTCGTGATGAATCGCCTTACCTTTGCCGGCGGTATCTTCCTCGTAATCATTGCGTTGATTCCGGACTACTTTATCTACAATCTCAACCTCTTCCCGCGCTTGGCTCGTGTCATCGGCGGCACCAGCGGTCTCATCGCTGTCGGGGTTGTTTTGGATACGATGCGTCAGGTGGAGTCGCTTTTGCTCCAACGCCACTATGAGGGCTTCCTTAAGAAGAGCCGTATCGGCGGCGTTGCCGCTCCGGTGGCGTCGCGTTCCCGTCGCATCGCCGAGGTCGGCGAAGAAAAGGGTATCGGCCGTCTGACTTATGTTTTGCTTGCCATTTTTGTCCTTGGCTTACTCGCCTACGGGATTAACGCTTGGCAGGCTTATGCCGCGGCTCCTGCAGCCTAAGCCGTTTTCCGTTCTTTTACAAAATGATCATTCCGCTTTCCAAAAACGAAATAGGCCCGATGCGCGAGGCTTGCAAAGTCGCCGCACAGGTACTTGACCGTACTGCCAAATTCGTTGAGGCGGGAATGACGACATACGATATCGATAATTTTGCCCGTAAGGTGATGGAAGAACTCGGTGCCGAAAGCACCTGTTACAACTATCGCTACGACAAGTTCGTTTTCCCCGGCTACATCTGTATCTCCGTCAATGAAGAAGTCATTCACGGAATCGGTACGATGCGTCGCACCATTCGCCCGGGTGACATTGTGTCACTTGACGTTGTCGTGCGTCACAAGGGATTCGTAGGCGATAATACGCGTACGGTCTTGGTGGAGCCGGTTGCAGAGCCGGTGCGCAAGCTCTGTGAAGTGACGGAAGGCGCGCTTTATGCCGGCATCGCCGCAGCCAAACGCGGCAATCGGGTCGGAGATATTTCCCATGCTATCGAGCAGTTCGTCAAGCCGTACGGCTATGGAATTGTTCGCGAGTTTACCGGTCACGGGGTGGGGCGCTCGATGCACGAAGAGCCTCAGGTCCCGAATTACGGCAAGCCTCACAAGGGCGAGAAGCTGCGCCCGGGAATGACCTTGGCGATTGAGCCGATGATTAA
Organism: Candidatus Spyradenecus sp.; assembly: GCA_045651325.1. GTDB lineage: Bacteria > Verrucomicrobiota > Verrucomicrobiia > Opitutales > UBA953 > Spyradosoma. The sequence goes on along the minus strand of JAZRSB010000022.1, from coordinate 51,826 downwards.
CATGGGGACGCATCTCATCGATATTGCAGAAGACGGATGGACGGTGCTCACGCGGGATCGCAAACCGGCGGCCCACGCGGAACACACAATCCTGATTACGGAGGACGAACCCGAAATCCTTACGGTGCTCTGATTCGTTTTCCTTCTCCCAAATTTTTTCCTTTCCAACCACGAGAAGTTCTGACATCCTTTCAAACTTTTCCCTTTCTAAACAAACGATAAAACATAAAAATCCATGCCACGCTTACTTGGTGTAGACATTCCGAATAACAAACGCGTCGAATTCGCGTTGCGCTATATCTATGGCATCGGCCCGACCCGTGCCACGGAAATCGTGAACGCTCTCGGGATCGACCCGGCGCTCCGCTCCGACAAGCTTACGGAAGAACAGCTCAACAAAATCGTCAACTATATTGTTGAACGAGGCTACAAATGCGAAGGTGACCTTCGCCGCGAAATCAGCGGGAACGTCAAGCGCTTGCAGTCCATTAAGTCCTATCGCGGTCTCCGCCACTTCCGCGGACTTCCGGTTCGCGGACAGCGCACGAAGACCAATGCCCGCACGCGCAAGGGTGCCCGCAAGACCATCGGCGTCGTCTCCAAATAATTAACAGAAAGTTCCTTTCAATGAGTCAAGAAGAAGTCAAGAAAGAAGCCGCTCCCGCAGCGCCCGAGAAGAAAGAAATCACGGCGAAGGATTTGCTCGCCGAAGGTTTGGAAGAAATCAAGGTGCGTCGCGCCAAGGGTTCCAAAAACATCACGACCGGCGTCTGCAATATTCTTGCAACGTTCAATAACACGAAGATTACTTTCTGCGATACGAACGGGAACGTTATCTCCCGCTCTTCGTCCGGACAGTGCAATTTCCGCGGTTCCCGCAAGTCCACGGCTTTTGCCGCTCAGGTCGTTTGCCAAGACGCCGCTCGCGTTGCGATGTCGCACGGTCTGAAGGACGTCATCGTCAAGGTTCGCGGTCCGGGAATGGGTCGCGACTCGGCTATCCGCGCGCTCCAGTCGCTCGGCTTGAACGTTCTCTCGATTACGGACGTGACGCCGGTTCCGCACAACGGTTGCCGCCCGCCGAAACGCCGCCGCGTCTAATCGCGAATGCGTATTTGGGCCAGCAAATTCCGTTCAAGGCGTTTGCTGGCTTTCTCACTCTTTTCATCCTGTCCGGCAATGGCAACCCGGGCAGCAGACTAAGCCGCCAAACACAATACAAACATGTCACGATACACAGGACCCACCAGCAAGTTAAATCGCCGCTTCGGTCAGAATATCCTTCCGACCTGCAAGGCTGAGGAACGCAAGCCGTATCCTCCGGGAGTACACGGCCCGACGCTCCGTCGCAAGGCTTCGGAATACTCCATCGGCCTGAACGAAAAACAGAAGCTCCGCTTCATGTATGGCCTCGGCGAAAAGCAATTCCGCCTCACGTATGCCCGCGCAAAGCGCATGGGCGGCGTTGTCGGTGAAAACTTCCTCACGCTCCTCGAAATGCGCCTGGATAGCGTTGTCTATCTCTTGGGCTTTGCAAATACGCGCCGCGCCGCTCGCCAATTGGTCGGCCACGGTCACATTTGCGTGAACGGACATAAGGTCGACATTCCGAGCTTCTGCTGCAGCGTCGGCGACAAGATCGAAGTCCGCAACCGTACGTCCTCCAAGCAGCTTGCCACCCGTGGCGTCGAAGAAAACCAGACGCGTCCGGTTCCGGCATGGCTTACGCTCACGGCGGGAACGCTCGAAGGAACGGTTGATCGCAAGCCGGCTCGCGAAGAAATGGCTCAGGACATCAATGTCCAGCTCATCGTTGAATTCTACAGCCGCTAATCCACATTTAAACATCTAATTAGAAGATACCGAAAATGCCAAAACGTCTTGGGAAATTTGAATTACCGAAACATCTCAAAAAAGATGAAACGGTATCGACTGATACTTACGCAAAATTCATTGCGGAACCGTTTGAAACGGGCTACGGACAGACGATGGGCAATGCTCTCCGTCGCGTTCTCCTCAGCTCGATTGAAGGGGCTGCAATCTGCTCCGTCAAGATTGACGGCGTAGACCACGAATTCCAGTCCATCGACGATGTCGTCGAAGATGTTACGGATGTTGTTTTGAACCTCAAGAAGGTCATCATCCGTGCGCATAAGAGCGACACCTTCAACGTTTTGATTGACGTTGATCGCGAAGGACCGGTTACGGCGCAAGATATCCAGCTCGTTTCCGACCTCGAAATCGTCAATCCGGATCAGGTCATCTGCACGATCAACAAGAAGCGCCGTCTCCGCATGGAGCTCTGCGTCCGCGTCGGTCGTTCCTGGTGCCCGGCGGAAGGAAACAAAACTCCCGATCAGCCGATTGGCGTTATCGCTATCGATTCACTCTTCTCTCCGGTCCGCTTGGTCCGCTACAGCGTTGAAAACACGCGTGTCGGCCAGATGACCGACTACGACAAGCTCATCCTCGAAATTTGGACGGACGGTCGTACGTCTCCGGACGAGGCTCTCAAGGATGCGGCGGCTATCCTCCGCCACCACCTTGATGTGTTCGATGCCGTTTCGGACGAGAAAATCGAATTCGAAACCGAAGGCAAGGAAGTCAGCGAAGAACAGAATCGCCTCCGCAAGCTCCTCAACATGAGCGTCAACGAAATCGAACTTTCGGTGCGTGCGGCGAACTGCCTGAACAACGCGAACATCACGACGGTCGGAGAGCTCGCTCTCAAGTCTGAGGCGGAAATGCTCAAGTACCGTAACTTCGGTAAGAAGTCGCTCAACGAAATCAAGGCAAAGCTCGAACAGCTCGGTCTTTCCCTCGGAATGAAGCTCGACGAACGTCTTATCGACCGCGACATCATCGCTGCGCACCACAAGGCGCTTGCCGATATGCGCGCTTCCGGCGCTCTTCCGGAAATCGCTGAGGACGAAGAAGAAATCGGCGAGGAATACGCGACGGAAGATCTCGGACCGACCGTTGACGGCAACGAAGACGAAGAGTAATTCTCAACCATCAAAAATAGAAATTTAAAATATCATGCGTCACTGCAAACACCGTTATCAACTCGGCGTTAAAAAAGAACACCGTCAGGCTCTTATGGCCTCTTTGGCGGGTGCGCTTTTCCTTCACGGCCGCATTCAAACCACGCTGGCGAAGGCGAAAGCCCTTCGTCCGTTCGCGGAAAAGATTATTACGCTTGCGAAGAAGGCTGCTCAAACCGACGACAAGGTGAAGAAGCTTCACTACTATCGTTTGGCTCTCGCTAAGGTTCGCCAGGAAGAACCCGTTGCCGTGCTTTTCAATAAGCGCGCTCAGGAATTCCTGAACCGCAACGGCGGCTACACCCGCATCTACAAGCTCGCGATTCCGCGTATCGGCGACGCTACGCCGATGGCTCTCATTGAGCTCATCGCCGCGGACGACGAAGGCTACAAGAAGGCTCCGAAAAAGGCTCCGGCTAAGGCGGAAGCTGCTCCGGCAGAAGAAGCCCCGGCACCCGCTGCTGAATAAGCATTCCGGAAAAGCCTAACCGGAAAGAAAGGCCGTCCTCTTTTTTAAAGGGGCGGCCTTTTTGTTGCACGAAAGAGAGATTAAAGATTAAAGGATAAAGATTAAGGAGAGAGCTTAAAGCTTAGGGCTTAGAGCTTAAAGAAAGGGCTAGCGGATAACGGATAAGTGTTTCAGGGAATAACGGCTTCTTCAAAATTTTTGGCCTCAAGCAAAAATCTCCGCATAGAATCATTCACAGAGCGAAGCTGTGCGCCGGAGGTGCACGACATAGGATAACCGCGGGTGGAGGCAACGCCGCAACCCGCGGATAATCTATGAGAAACAAGCGCCGCAAAATGACAGGGGCAGACCCGTTTACATGCTTGCGGCGTAATGGAACGAATTGCGAGCCTCTGCAAATCTCTAAAAACGAATTTCCTCTTTAAGCCCTAAGCTCTAATCTCCCCCTCCCCCTATCCGCTATCACTTCTCAAAAAAGGCAAATTTCCGGGGGGGAGTCTTCGGTGGGCGGGGAAATTCCCGCCGAGGGAGTCGAAAATGTCGCAAATTCTAAGCTTTCCTACTAAAAAACTTAGGTTTTTATGTTTTCTGTCTCGCTTTTAATTAAAAAACAACTAAGATTATTCGCTTATGGGAATGTCAGTCAGATATAATATCTCTATTAACGCGGAGCTTGTTGACAAGCTTCATGAAATCTCTAAGGAGCTGCGAATGCCTGTTTCCAAGTTTGTTCGCATTTCCGTGATTGAGAAGCTGCGCTCTTTGGGCAAGTCGGTGAGCGACGAGAACACCTACTGGGGTGCTCGTACGGATCTTCCGAATCGCATCAAGGAAGCCGACAAGCGTAAAAAACGCGAAGAAACCAAGAAGAAAAAAGCTGCTGCCAAGTAGTATTTTTTCTAAAAAGCTTCGGAAAATGGCGAAAGCCTGCTAAGCTTCACGCCATGATTCCGTGTCCTTTTCAGAAAGTCTTCCCGTCCGAGCTTGTTCGCGACGATGCCTATTTTATGGCACACGCGTTCAATGAAGCGGTCGAGGCTTGGAAAGAGGACGAGGTTCCCGTCGGAGCGGTTATCGTCTCCGGCGGGATTATTATTGCCTCAGCCCACAACCGGACGGTGGCGGCCACCGATCCGACGGCGCATGCCGAGATGCTCGCGATTACGCAGGCGGCCAAGGCTATCGGGGATTGGAGGCTTAACGAATGCACGCTTTACGTGACGAAAGAGCCGTGCCCGATGTGTTCGGGGGCGATGCTTGTCGCGCGCATGGGACGCGTGGTTTATGCTTGGGGAGACCCCAAAATGGGCTGTATGGGCGGCGCGACGGCCCTGCAGGATTTGCCGCGTACGAATCACCGCCCGCAGGTGGATTCCGGCATAATGGAAGACGCTTGTCGTGAAATTGTTCAGGCGTATTTTCGTTGCAAGCGCGAACGTAGCGAATAAGCTCCGGGGAAGAATCAGACGCCATGAATACTCTCGAAAATTTGCCGCCGTTTCTTGCCAAAGCACGCTCCGTACGTGTGCTTTTTGATGCTGCGGAGCACAATCGGCTTCCGCACGGCATACTTTTTTACGGCGGTTCCGCAAGGGCTTTGGAGCAAGTTTGCTCGTGTCTGGCTTCCAAGCTTTTGGGCGTTCCGGCCGAAAAGTCCCTCGACTTTCACACGCTTCGCCCGGCCAACAAGTCGCGGACCATCGGGATTGAAAATGTCCTCGCGTTGGTTAAAGAAATCCAGCAATCCCCGGCGTTCGGCGACCGCAAAGTCGCTTGTATTTATGACGCGGACCGCCTCGGACGCGATTCGGCAAATGCCTTTCTCAAAACGCTCGAAGAACCGCCTGCGGGAACGTTTATTTTCCTGATGACGACGGCGATTAACAAAATTCTGCCGACGATCCATTCCCGCTGCCTGCATTTTCGCATTCCCGGAGAGGACCGTATTGAGCACGAAGAGTGGCGTCTCTGGCTCAAGGATTTTGAACGTTGGATCGGAGATTTAATCGACGGAAGCGGCGCCGGTGATATCGGGAAGTCCGTATTCTCCGTTTACGCGCTTACCGTGCGCTTTCAGGCGCTCGTCAAAGAAATCTCGGAGCAGGAGTGGGAGCGCATCGAGAGCACGCTTCCTGCGGGCGTAAATGCCGACCAAAAGGACGCTATGCAGGCGGGGGCTTCCCGCGGGGTGCGGCATCGTTTGCTCGCCGAGATGCAGGAAGCCCTTTTGCATCTGTCCCTGCGCGCGAATGCGGGTGTACCGCTTGTCAATGAAACGGCGAAATCCTGCGCTTTGCTGGAACATCTCAACCGCTTGCTCGAACTCAACATGCAGGACGGCGCCGTCGTTGAGGCGTTTTTGCTGAATTGCCTGCGTATTTGGACGAAGAAAAAGCGTTAGCTTGTATTTTCCGTGTCATAAAGCACAAATACGTCGGCGGGAATGTCGGCGTATTTTTTGTGTTATTTTCCGGTTGATTTGTTTTTGGGCAAGGGGACGTAACCCGTTTTTTCGATGATTTCCTGTCCGGCGGGAGAAAACATAAACTCGACGATTTTCTTTGTGTTTTCCGAGCGCGGAGTAGCGGAAATCATATAAAAATCGGTGATAAACGGATAAGTTCCGTTTTCGATATTTTCTTTTGTCGGAGCAATCCCGTCGATCGAAAGCAGTTTCAGCTTGTCGTTGCGCATCATTTCCAGCGTGTAAAAACGGAAAGAAAAGCCGAGGGCGCTGTTTTTGTTCCGGTATTCCGCCGTTTGAGTAATCATGCCGCCCATACCGGAAGGGACGCGTTCTTTCATCGGCGGTTCAATCGGAGTGCCCGCCATGATTTTTTCCAGCATCGTTTGACTTCCGCTTCCTTTATTGCGCTGGAACGCAATAATTTCCTCCGAATACGGAGATCCGAGTTCTTTCCAGTCTTTAATTTTACCGGAGTAAATTCCGCGAATCTGCTCGGAGCTTAAATTGTCGATCGGATTTTCCTTATTCACGAAAAATACAAACGCTTCTCGGCCGAACGGCGTCATTTCGTATTGTATCCCCGCTTTTTGAGCGACTTCGAGTTGTGCTTTCGACGGAGCACCGCCGAAAATCAAATCCGCGTCTCCGGAATTTAACAGCCGGAATGTTCGATCCGATCCGGTTGTATCGACAAATTCCCAAATATAATAGCCGTTGTTCTCCGGATGCGGGTAAAGTGTCTGAGCGAGTGCTGCGTAGATCGGGTAAAGCGCGTAGGCTCCGTTTAGCTTCGGAAGCGTTCCTTTGAGCCGCTCCGGAGTCGGATTTTCGGGAATAACCAGTTTGTTTCCTTCCCGAAACGGGCGGTAATCCCATTCGTTGATATTTGCCCGAACGACGTCGTAGCGGGAGCGTTTATGCCAATCGATCCAGTAGCTTATTGAGCACCCGCAAACGGCAATAAGTGTCGCGCCGAGAATTGTAAACGTACCCGCTTTGGCGATTTTCCGGCTTTTGAAAAACCACGCGGCAAGTAGCAAAAGGCCACCGATGAAAATTAAAAAAATCATGGGAATTGTTAAGCTGGGAAGGAGATTCATTAAAATAGTTACGGCAATCAAAACCATACAAAAATAAGCCCATGCCGGAATGAGGCAGAGAATCGCAATTACGAGAAGTATTTTCTTCCAAAGCATAAAAACCTTTCTCTCTCATTCTACGAGATGTGCCTTTCTCTGCGAGGGAATAATTAATTCCGGAGAGGCTTTTATTCCGTCCTCTGAGTTTTTAGCAATTCGCACAAATTTGCGGATGCGCGGACGGCTTTTTTAAAAACAAACTCGCGGGGACATCGCCGTTTTTCTAAGATGGTGCCATCTATGAATAATCCTTTCCAGACGCTTCGCGAATTCAACTGCCCGGCGGCGGGCAAAAAAGGTTTTTATTACAGCGTTCCCGCGCTTGAGCAGGCAGGAATCGGTCAGGTTTCCAAGATGCCGGTTTGTCTTCGTGTCGTCCTCGAAAGTGTGTTGCGCAATTGCGACGGGACGCTAATCACGGAGAACGACGTCCGCGCGCTTGCCAACTGGAATGCGGAAAAGCCCGCCGACACGGAAATTCCGTTTACGGTCGCGCGCGTGCTTTTGCAGGATTTGACCGGCGTGGCGCTCCTTGTTGACCTCGCCGCGATGCGCGACGCCGTCGCCAAGCTCGGCCGCGATCCCGCGCTCATCGAACCGCTCGTGCCGATGGATATGGTGGTCGATCACTCCGTGCAAATCGACTACGCGGGAACGCCGGACGCATTCCGCAAAAACATCGAAAAGGATTTTTCCCGCAACACGGAGCGCTACGAATTACTCAAGTGGGGGCAGGGCGCGTTCAAGACATTTTCCGTCGTGCCGCCCGCCGTCGGGATTTGCCACCAGGTGAATTTGGAATACCTCGCACGCGTCGTTTTCGAAAAAGAAACCCCGGCGGGAACGGTTTTTTATCCGGATTCCGTGGTTGGAACGGACTCGCACACGACGATGGTTAACGGCATCGGCGTGGTCGGCTGGGGCGTCGGCGGCATCGAAGCCGAAGCCGGAATGCTCGGTCAGCCGGTTTGTTTCCAAACGCCGGAAGTCATCGGCGTGCACCTCACGGGAACGCTTCCGGAAGGCGTGCTGGCGACGGATCTTGCGTTGCGCGTGACGGAAATTCTCCGCGCGGCGAAAGTCGTCGGAAAATTTGTCGAATTCTTCGGTGAGGGAGCCGCAACGCTCTCGCTTGCCGACCGTGCGACGGTTGCCAACATGGCTCCGGAATACGGTGCAACGATGGGCTTTTTCCCCGTGGACGAAAAAACGCTCGATTACCTGCGCCTCACCGGACGCGACGAAAAGAAAGTCGCCGTCGTTCGCGATTATCTGCAGGCGCAGGGGCTTTTCGGCATGCCGAAAGCGGGCGAAATCAACTACACGAAAGTCATCGAGCTCGACCTTTCGACGATTACGCGTTCCGTCGCGGGACCGAAGCGCCCTCAGGACCGCATCGAACTCGGAAACGTGAAAAATGCTTTCGACAAATTCCGCGAAGAAACCAAGGGCGAGGCGACGGCTTCGGGCACCTTGCGCGACGGTTCCGTCGTTATCGCGGCGATCACGAGCTGTACGAATACGTCTAATCCGAGCGTACTGATTGCCGCCGGCTTGCTCGCAAAACGCGCTGTGGAAAAAGGCTTGAGCGTTCCCGCGTACGTAAAAACGTCGCTCGCGCCGGGTTCCCGCGTCGTGACGGATTATTTGAATGCTACGGGGCTTACACCGTATTTGGACAAGCTCGGTTTCAATCTCGTCGGCTACGGTTGTGCGACCTGCATCGGCAATTCCGGTCCGCTTGCGCCCGAAATCGAAGCGTCAATTCGCGACGGCAAACTCATCACGGCAAGCGTGCTTTCCGGCAACCGCAACTTTGAAGCCCGCATTCATCCGCTTATCAAATCGAACTTCCTTATGTCGCCGCCGCTCGTCGTTGCGTTTGCGCTCGCAGGGCGTGTCGATATCGATTTGGAAAACGAGCCGATCGGCACGGGAACGGACGGACAGCCCGTTTACCTCAAAGACATTTGGCCGAAACAGGAAGAAATTGATGCGCTGATTGCCGCCGGAGTGAAGCCCGAAATGTTTGAAAAACGTTATGCGTCTTTCGACGATGCGACGGCAGAATGGAAGACCGTTCCCGCAACGACGGGATCTCTTTTCGGATGGCGAGATGACTCGACCTATGTTCAGCTTCCGCCGTACTTTGACGGCTTCGGTATGGCGCTTCCGCCGCCGTCAACGCTCTCGGGGATGCGTCCCCTTGCGATCCTCGGTGATTCAGTGACGACCGACCACATTTCGCCTGCCGGTGCGTTTGCTCCGGAAACACCCGCCGGGAAATATCTGACCGAGCGCGGCATTCCCCGCGAAAAATTCAATACCTACGGTTCTCGTCGCGGGAACGACCGTATTATGGTCCGTGGTACATTTGCCAACGTTCGCATCAAAAACAAGATGGCGGACGGGAAGGAAGGCGGTTTCACGAAGCTACAGCCAGAGGGAACGCTGACGACGATCTTTGAAGCCAGCGAAGCCTATAAAAAAGCGGGAACGCCGCTCATCGTGTTCGCCGGCGTTGATTACGGTATGGGTTCCTCCCGTGACTGGGCGGCGAAGGGTGCGGCTCTTCTCGGCGTACGCGCGGTTGTCGCACAGAGCTTTGAGCGTATTCACCGTTCAAACCTGATCGGCATGGGCGTGCTTCCGCTTGAATTTACAAACGGTGAAAGTGCGGAAATCCTCGGACTCGACGGTACGGAAACTTTCGATATCGAAGGTTTGGAAAATCCCGTAAAGCCGAAGCAAACGGTAACGCTCGTCATCCGCCGTGCCAACGGTGAAGTTGCCAAAACGACTTTGCTTTGCCGAATCGATACGCTTGCGGAATCGCACTACCTCGCCAACGGCGGCATTCTCCAGTACGTGCTTCGCAAAATCTTGGGCTAAGCCCAAACTTTCCCGAAAAACTCTCCCCAAACAGAGGGGAGAGTTTTTTTGGGCATTAAGGGAATTGGCGCTTCTTCGGTATAAAATGTGTTTTTTTGAAACACATTCTTTGCATTTATTGAAAATTTTTGCGTCAAGGATCGAACATTTTCAATAAATGCTTGTTTGTTTCTTTGTTTTGGGTGTATTTTATTGAAAATTTCTGAGCCAAGGTGCAAAAATTTTCAATAGACATTATTCCCAATGGAAATTAAGCGTGATTATTACCTGAATAAACTAACTGCTAAGCGGCACAACGGATTGATTAAAGTGATTACCGGAATGCGCCGTTGCGGGAAATCTTATCTGCTTTTTTCACTTTTTAAGGGCTACCTTCTCGCATCAGGGATCTCTGCGGATCACATTCTTGAGATTCCTTTCGATTCTTACGAAAATAAAAAATATCGGGATCCGGATGTCTTTTATGCGTTCGTAAAGGGCGCACTCAAAGATGATCAAATGTATTATGTACTGCTTGACGAGGTTCAGCTTCTTGGAGAGTTTGAAGCGGTTCTCAACGGACTGATGCGTATCAGCAATGTAGATGTTTATGTTACCGGAAGTAATGCAAGATTTTTGTCCAAAGACATTGTTACCGAATTTCGGGGGCGCGGGGATGTTTTGCATATGAATCCGCTTTCCTTTGCAGAATTTATATCTGTTTACAATGGGACGAAGTACGACGCGTGGAATGAATATGTCCTCTATGGAGGTCTTCCTCCTGTGGCGATGCTGAAAACGCCCGAGCAAAAGATAGAGTACCTGAAAAATCTCTTTGTTGAAACCTATGTGAACGACATCGTCAGCCGCCACAAAATCCGCAACAAGGAGGAGTTTGAAGAGTTGATTGATATTCTTTCCTCCGGAATCGGTTCTCTAACGAATCCCAAGAAGTTGTCTGATACTTTTAAAACCAAGAAAAATAAAAAAATCAGTGTTAATACGATCAAAAGCTATCTTGATTACCTCTGTGATGCCTTCATTATAAATCAAGCTGTACGCTATGATATCAAAGGGAAACACTATATTGATACCCCGAAAAAGTATTATTTTACTGACATCGGACTTCGTAATGCGCGAATCAATTTTCGGCAATTAGAAGAAAATCACACGATGGAAAACATCGTCTTCAACGAATTGTTTGCTCGCGGATTTAATGTGGATGTCGGCGTTGTCGTATCAAGTGCCCGAGATAAAAACGGCGAAAAAATCCGTAAACAGTTGGAAGTTGATTTTGTCTGCAATAAAGGTTCGAGACGCTACTATGTACAGTCGGCATTTTCTCTTGCCGATGATGAAAAACTGCGGCAGGAAGCTAATTCCCTACGCCATATCAACGACTCGTTCAAAAAAATAATTGTCGTAAAAGATACGCCTGCTCCGTGGTATACAGAGGACGGAATTCTTGTTACCGGAATCTGCGATTTCCTCCTCAACCCTAACAGCTTGGATTCTGACGGGTAGCTCGTACGTGGTTTGTTATTTTTCGGAATGTAGCGAAAGAAAATCCTTTGGGGTTTAGGGGGCATAGAGGTGTCTTTTTGAGGATTTTTATTTTGGTCGACGTTGTTCCCGTGAGTTCGCTTTTGCGTTCCTGTGCGGAATTTGTTGTTATATTGGCTAACGAATCCCCACTTAATTTTCTTAACGCAAAACGGAGACTTATCCTACCCGAACATAATACGTCTGAAGGCGGCACAATATGGCAAAGGCAGCAAAGAAAAAGACTGACGATAAAATCAACTTAGATACGATTCTGTTCAAATGCCGGGACATCCTGCGCAAAGCACGCAATTCCGGTTCGTTTTTTGAAAAGCGTGACATGATGCTGACGCTCGTGTTCCTGCGCTTTATCGGAGAAAAATTTGAAGACGGGATCAAGAAGTTGCGCGAAGACCTAATCGCTCAAGGGCTTGATCCGGACGATGAAGAAATCTTCGCAGCATTCTTCGATGATGCCACCTTTACGGACGGCACCTATAATCTGCCCGTAGAGGCACGTTGGTCTACCATTATCAACACGCCTGCGCCCAAACTGAACGTCGCCCTCGATACCGCACTGCACAGTATTGCGACCGGCAGTGCCCAGCTGAAAGGGTGCTTCGTGGAAGGCACGTTCACCACGCGAAATCTTGCCGCCAACGACATCAAGCAAGTCGTCGATGAAGTTAACAAAATCAGCCACAAGGCGTTCGGTGAAGAAAAAGACCTCATCGGACGGGTTTACGAATACTTCCTCAAAGAATTTGCCGTCAACGCGACCAAGGAAGAAGGCGAATATTACACGCCGCACGATGTCGTCCAGCTCATCGCCTCCATGATTGAGCCTTTTGACGGCACACTCTACGACCCCTGTTGCGGCTCGGGCGGTATGTTTGTCCAAAGCACCGACCTCATCAGAGAAAAGCGCGGCGATATCAGCCGCATCAATGTTTACGGTCAGGAAAAAGAGGCGGCGACTTATCGCCTCGCTAAAATGAACCTCGCCCTGCGGGGAATCAGCCACAACCTCGGCGGAGAAAGCGATTCCACCTTTACGCACGACCTGCACAAAGGGATTTACTTCAACTACATCATGGCAAACCCGCCTTTTAATCTCAAAGGCTGGTATGACGAAAACCTGGAAAACGACTCCCGCTGGGCAAATTACGCCACGCCGCCGGAAAGCAATGCCAACTATGCTTGGATTTTGCACATGCTTTCCCACCTGAAACCGCTGGACGGCGTTGCCGGATTCCTGCTCGCTAACGGCGCACTCGGAGACAGCGATACCGTGGAAATCCGCAAAAAGCTGATTCAAAACGACAAAGTCGAAGCCATCATTATCCTCCCGCGGGAACTCTTTATCACGACGGACATCAGCGTTACCCTTTGGATTTTGAACCAAAACAAAAAAGGCGGGGCGTACCACAGGCGCAATCTGCGCAATCGCGAGGGCGAAATCCTTTTCATGGACCTGCGCACGTGGACGGACAACCCCGTCAAAAACGAAGGGAAGAAAAAAGTTCTGTTAGACGCCGCCCAAATCCGACGCGCCGCCGATATCTACCATACTTGGCAAAGTGAGGGAACGGACGGGAACGCGTATGCCGTTCCCGAGCTCTACCGCAGCGTCGGCATCAGGGAAATCGAAGCGCAAGGTTGGAGCCTCGTTCCCAGCAAATACATCGAGTTCATCGACCACGACCTGGAAATCGATTTTCCCGCCGAAATGGCACGCATCCAAAAAGAAATGCGGGAACTCATGGCTCAAGAAAAACAATCTCAACAAATGCTCGCAGACGCATTCAAAGGAATCGGATATGGCATTGAGTAGATATAAGCTTGGCGAGTTGATTAAGGTTGTCGACGAACGTAATACCTACGGAATCAAAGATTTTTACGGCATAAACATCGACAAGGAATTTATGCCGACAGTTGCCAATACGGAAGGGCTTGATGAAAGCAATTATAAGGTTGTTCGAGAGAATCGATTTGTTTTTAGCGGTATGCAAACGGGGCGCGACGAGTGCATTAGGATAAGTATGTACTTGGGAAAAACGCCAATAATCGTATCTCCCGCTTACACGACCTTTGAAATCAACGCCACGGATGTTGTATTGCCGACATACTTTTTTATGATTTTCCTTTCTAAGGAAAAAGATCGCCTTGGTTGGTTTTATAGCGACGGGAGCATTCGCTCTAACTTGGATTGGGACAGATTCTGCGACATGGAGCTCAATCTTCCCGACCTTCCCACGCAGCAAAAATACGTCGACATCTACAAGGCGATGGTCGCCAATCAGCAATGCTACGAACGCGGCTTGGAAGATTTGAAACTCGTTTGCGACGGCTACATTGAGGATTTACGTAGAAAGATGACGAGTGTGAGGATAGGGAAATATATCATGCGAGGAGAAAAAAATCGCGAAGAACGCATCGAAAATGTTTTAGGCATAGGGCAATCCGGTTTCATTGCGCCACAGAAAAAACCAAACGAGTCATTAAAAAATTATAAGATTATTTCAAAGGGAGTAATTGTGTACGCACCACCTCTATACAATATGCTAACAGGTGCTGTGCATTACTACGATGGGGAGTTGCCTGCTGTTTGTTCTCCAATATACGAGGTTTTTAGGTGCAAAGGAGAATTACGAGCCGACTACTTGATTCTATGGCTAAAAAGAGAAGAATTTAAACGGTATGCAGAATATTTCTCTTCCGGTGTAAGGGGAACCTTTGATTATGAATTGATGGAAGAGGTTAAAATCCCAATTCCTGACATCCGGATTCAAAAGGCAATCGCTGATATGTATCGCGTTTACACCGAACGGAAACGCATTAACGAACAACTAAAATCACAAATCAAAAACATCTGTCCGATTCTAATCCAGGGCAGTTTGGAATTTAACTAAACAACTAAAAAATAAAGATGAAAAAATTAACCTTTAACTGGGAAAATTGCTTTGGAATTAAGAAGCTAAGGCATGTTTTTGAGTTTGATAGAAAGAATATACACTTAGTTTATGCCCCCAATGGCATGATGAAGTCTTCTTTTGCGAATACCATGAAGTGTATGTTTGAGAAAGATAATAAAAAAAAGCCTCATGACCGACTAAATGCCGAAGCTTTTGTTAAGTTCGAAACAAAGGTTGATGGTTGTGGCATAAAAGAAGAAAGCGTATATGTGGTCAACGGAGACGAAGAAATTGACAGCTCTGCTGCATTTATTAACTTTCTCGCAAGCAAGAGTTTAAAGGCACGGTATGACGAAATCTTCCGAAAAATAAATGAAGAGAAAAATACACTAATCACGAAGCTTAGACAGGTGTCTAAGAGCACCGATTGCGAAGAAGAAATTTTAGAAACTTTTTCTGATGGTGACAGGAATACTATTTTTTCTGTCCTTGATAAAATACATAAAGAACTTCCTCTACATGCCAGACTTTACGAATTTAAATATAACGACGTCTTTGACAAAAAAGGTAATGTAAAAAAATTTATACAAACACACAAAAACACCTTGTGTGAATATATTGCAAGATACAACGAATTGCTTTCGGAATCTGAGTTTTTTCGTAAAAAAGAAGGGGCAAGTTTTGGAACATATCAAGCCTCACAACTTCTTCAGAGTGTGGAAGATGACACTTTCTTTGCAGTTAATCACAAAATTGTCTTACAGAATAACGAAGAAATAAGGACGAAAGATGCTCTTCGGAAGAAAATTTTAGAAGAGCAGGATAAAGTTTTATCCGATAAGGATCTTAAAAAGATCTTTGAGACGATAACGAAAGCTATCGATAAGAATGCCGAATTACGTAATTTTAAAGCAGTGATAGAGGAGCATCAAGACTGGATTCCCAATATAATGGAGTATGATAGTTTTAAGAAAAGTGTTTGGCTCGGATATTTATCCATACCTGATATAAAAACAGCATTTGATTCATATATTAAGGTTTTCAAGGAAAACAAAGCAGAACTGGAAAGCATAATTGCCGAAGCAGGAAAACAGAAGGATATATGGACGCGGATTATTGAACTATATAAGGCTCGGTTTCACGTTCCGTTTAATGTCTCCATCGAAAACCAAGAAGACATTGTTTTGAGGGAAGAGTCTGCCAAGTTGAAGTTCTCATACATGGATGAAAATGGAAGTGATATACCGACGACTAAGGAGAATTTAAGTATAGTTTTAAGTCGTGGTGAAAAACGTGCGTTTATAATTCTGCAATTCATATTTGAAATGGAGTCCCGTAAAGTAACGAACCAAGAGACATTGCTTATTATGGATGATATTGCCGACTCATTTGATTACCAAAACAAATACGCAATCATAGAGTATATAAAGGATTTGTCTCTACATGATGGTTTTTATTCAATAATACTCACGCACAATTATGATTTCTATAGAACTCTTTCGAGTCGGTTAAGCATACGCGGTAAGAATCTTTGGTTAGTAGAAAAGACAGAAAACCACGAAATAAAATTTCATCAAGGACAATACACAGGTAATGTATTTGCAAAAGCATTTATTGGGCACGACGATAATGACAAAATTTTCATCAGTATGGTGCCCTTCGTTCGAAATTTGATAGAATACACAGAAGGAGAATCTTCGGACTATTTGAGCCTAACAACCTGTCTACACCAAAAGGCAGGCACTAGAACTATTTCTATTAAAACAGTGGCCGGTATTCTTGAGAGGTTTACACAAGGGAAAAGGATAAAACGTAATAAAACAGACGATAGTTTTTATGATCTAGTCATGAATACTGCGGAAAGTATTTCGCATGAATCAGGAATCAATCCAATCGAAATAGAGAATAAAATCGTTCTATCAATTGCGATTCGTTTATTGGCAGAACAGTATATGCATGACGCAATTATTGCATCAGGGAAAAATGAGGAAGACTTAAATACGGACTCGCTAAAAACAGGAGTCTTGACTCAAAAATTTAAGGAGTGTTGCCCTAACGATTCGAATATAAATACAGTTGAGGAAGTCAATATGATGACCCCTGAGTTGATTCATCTGAATAGCTTTATGTATGAACCGCTTATTGATATGTCTGTAAATCATTTGATAAGGTTGTATAGAAAATGCAAGAGACTCCGACTGGAAAGCATTGTCGCAGATGTCAAAGTTGTATAAATGAAGCAGGATTAGAGAATGTGTCTATCTTATCATGGCGACGGATGGTGGTACTTTCGTCGGGTCGATACTGTGCCTAATTTGAAAACAGATGCCTCGCGTTCAGTCATTAAAGAATTACCCTCTTTCTCAGAAAGTTTGAAAAATCATGGCCAACGCTCTGACAAAATCATTCAATTTTCTTATCTATAAATCGGCGGAAGGCGATATCAGCGTTAATGCGCTGATAAAGGATGAGAGTATTTGGCTCAGCCAAAAGGCAATGGCGGAGTTGTTCGGAGTGACGACTCCGGCGATTTCCAAGCATCTTAAAAACATTTTTGAGGAAGGCGAATTGGTCGAAAAAGTGGTTGTTTCCATTTTGGAAATACCCACTTTGCATGGTGCCATTGAAGGAAAGAAGCAAATCAACAAGGTTAAATTCTACAATCTCGATGCCATCATCTCTGTAGGCTATCGGGTAAACAGCCGACGGGCGACGGCATTTCGCATTTGGGCAACAAAGATTCTGCGGGAATACATCACGAAGGGCTTTGTTTTGGACGACGAACGGTTAAAACAGGGGCAGACGGCTTTCGGGAAGGACTATTTCCGGGAACTGTTGGATCGGGTTCGCTCCATTCGTGCGCAAGAGCGGCGCATTTGGCAACAGATTACGGACATTTTTGCCGAATGTTCCATCGACTACGACAAGGATTCGCCGGAAGCCCATGAATTTTACGCCATGGTCCAAAACAAGTTCCACTATGCCATTACGGGAAAAACGGCGGCGGAAATCATCTACCACACAGCAGACCGCACGCGGGAACACATGGGACTTAAAACGTGGAAAAATGCTCCCGATGGGCGAATTTTGAAATCCGACGTAACTGTCGCCAAAAATTATTTGGATGAAAAGCAGATTCGTCGCCTCGAACGCACCGTAAGCGGTTTTTTTGATTATATCGAAGATTTAATCGAAAATGAAAATGCTTTTACGATGCAGGAATTTGCTGAAAGCGTGAACGCGTTTCTTGCTTTTCGGCGGTATGACATTTTGCAAGGGAAAGGCAAGATTTCCAAAAGTGCGGCAGATAAAAAAGCAGTGGAAGAATACAACGAGTTTAATAAACACCAGAAAATTACCAGCGATTTTGACAAAGAAGTGCGGAAAATGCTTGAGCAATCCGGACGGGAGTGAGGCGGGCAATGGCGAAGCTGAAAGAATACAACGGGCGGTTCTGTGAGTCGGAATTTGAGGATGCGTTTATCTCGTTTTTAGAGGAAACGGGTTGGCATTATCTGCCCGGCGGGAGCGTTGCACGAAAGTTCAAGACGGACGTTTTGTATGAGGACGACTTGGAGCAGTTTTTGAGCAAGGCGAATCCGGATTTGACGTCGGAGGAAATTCGGCAGGTTATGGATTCCGTTCGCCTCGCGGGGGCGGAAAGCGAGTTTGCGACTTTGCACAAACTGTATGTACAGATGGTAAACGGCGTGCAGTTTACGCCGCAACGCGGTTTGGCGCGGATGGTTGCGCTTATCGATTTTGAGTGTCCGGAAAACAATATCTTTCGCGTCGTCAACCAGCTTGCCGTCGAATATGTGAACAACGGGCAGCGGGAACTCCGCCGTCCGGACGTGCTTCTCTATGTCAACGGCTTGCCGCTGTGCGTCATCGAGCTGAAAAATCCGGCGGATGCCCATGCGACGATTTACGATGCATGGGAGCAAATCAACGTCCGCTACTGGCGAGATATTCCGCACTTGCTCCATTATTGTCCGCTGGCGTGTATTTCGGACGGCGTGAAAACGCGCTTGGGAACGGTGCGCACGCCTTACGAGCATTTCTATGCTTGGCGGCGCGTGAACGACGGCGACAAGGTTTCGACGCTTCCGTTTGAGGAAACGCAGACGATGATTCAGGGTGTGTTTGCGCCCGAGCGCTTTCTCGAAATTTTCCGGGATTACATCTATTTTCAGGACAGCGAATACGATTATGCCGAGCGGGAAATCGTGTGCCGCTATCCGCAATTCTTTGCTTCCCGGCTCCTGAAACAGAGTATCGTCAAATCTGTCGTTTCAAAAAGCGGGAAGGGCGGGACCTATTTCGGAGCGACGGGCTGCGGGAAAACCTACACGATGGCGTTTCTTGCCCGCCAATTGGCGTTGCGTTGTACGGATGTTCCCGCGATAGGCTCGCCCACCATCGTTATGATTGTGGACCGTGATGAATTGCAAAAGCAGGGAGCCAAGCTCTTTACCAAGAGCAAAGAATTTTTAAACCTGGGCGAAGTCTGTATTGTTCCGAATCGTAAAGTGCTTCGGGAAGAGCTCGGCGCACGGGAGAGCGGCGGTTTTTATATCTGTACCATTCAGAAATTCTGTGATCGGGAAGACGATAAAATCGGTCTGATTAACAGCCGGGCAAATATTATCTGTTTCTCCGACGAAGCCCACCGGACGCAGATTGAAAACGCGAAAAAGATTCAGTTCAGCAAAGATGCCGATGAAAACATGCGCGCCGTTGTTTCCAAGCCGTATGCGAAAGTGCTGAAGGAGGCACTGCCCAATGCGACGTTTGTCGGTTTCACGGGAACGCCGATTGCCGAAACGTATCAGACGTTTGGTGATGAAATTGATCGCTACACGATGGATCAGGCGGTTGCGGACGGACTTACCGTTTCCATCAAGTATCATCCGCGCATTGCTCGAGTCCTGCTGGATCAGGCAAAGATTAGGGAGATTGAAGATTACTACAAAAAGTGTGCGGATGACGGAGCAACGAGGGACGACATCGAAGCAAGCAAACGGGCGATGAGCTCCATGGAGGTCATTCTCGGAGAGCCTTCCCGCTTGGAGCGCCTTGCCGTCGATATTCACGACCATTACATTTCCGCATGCGAAAATGATCCCGGCAGGGTGCAAAAAGCCATGATCGTTTGTTCCAGCAGGCCGATTGCATACACGCTTCTGAAGAAATTTCAGGAAAAGTATCCGGAATGGTTCGCGGAAAAGAAAGTTCCGGACGGGACCGTCGTTTCGGACGAGGAATTGCGAGAATTGAAGCCGATGCCCTTTATGGCGATGGTTTCAAGCGTCGGCAGTAACGATCCCGCAGAGATGTACAACTACCTTGGCGGCGTGAAAAACGGAGAGCGCTCGGACGCACTTGATGCCGCGTTTAAGCAGGAAAAATCCAACTTCCGCATCGTTATTGTCGTAGATATGTGGATTACCGGATTTGATGTTCCCGCTCTAACGTACCTGTACAACGATAAGCCGCTGAAAAAGCATCTGTTGATTCAAACCATCAGTCGAGTTAACAGAAAGTTCCCGGGCAAAGATTACGGGCTTATCGTTGACTACATCGGCATTCGGGACAATATGCGGGAGGCAATGAAGCTTTACGGAGGCGATACCTCGGTTGCGCCTTCCTCGGACGACGTGGAGCAGGCAACGGAGGCTTTCAGAATTGAGTTGGAAGTTCTTAAAAATCTTTTTAACGGGTATAATCTGAGTCCGTTTCTCAATCCCAATGGGGATCCGGCGGAGCGGTATCGGCTTTTGGCAAGAGCGGCGGAATTCGTATTCATTTCCTCTCAATCTTTAAATTCGGAGACGAATGGCGGAAAAAAGGCGTCCAAGGTCTCCTTCAAAACCTATTTCCTAAAGACCGTAAAGAGGATGCGCGCCGCCTACGATATTTGCCAACCGTCCGGAGGCCTCGGCGAAGAAGAATCCGCTTTAGCCCAATGTTTTATGGCGATTGCCGGATTTGTTCGTAAGATGAGCGGAACGGATACGGATATTGATGCCGATACGATGAATCGGCGTGTCGCCAAAATGGTGGAAGAGGCGCTAAAGTACAACGAGGTCGAAAGCATTCTCGAGGACGGAGAGCAGGAAGATTTGTTCAGCCCCGAGTTTTTTGAAAAGCTGTCGGATGTAAAAATGCCGGCGACGAAACTTGAATTATTGGTGAAAATGCTTCGTAAGCAGATTCGGGAATACGGGAAGACCAATCAAACGGCAGCGAAGAAGTTCCGGGAAATGCTTGAAGAAACCATCAGGCAATATCACGAAAGGCGAAAGCATCTTTCCGTGGAGGAAGCAGGGGAGACTCAGGAGCAGACCGCAGACGAGATTATCCGGAATGCGACGGAGCAGGCTCTTCAAATTTTAAAGGATATGAATGCCGACCGTGAGAGTTTTAGAAAAATCGGTCTCACATTTGAGGAAAAAGCATTTTACGATATCTTGATGGACTTACGCGATCGACACAACTTTGTGTACGGAGAGGACACGGTTTCCGGCGGTGTTTCAATCAATGAAAAGTGCAAATCGTTAGCCAAGAAGGTAAAAGAAATTATCGATACAAAATCTTCCTTTTCGGATTGGCTTAATAATCAGATCGTTCGGGATCAGCTGAAATTTGACATCAAGGTATGTTTGATCAAAAACGGCTATCCTCCGCAGTATAGCCCCGAAGTCTTCCGAAAGGTGATGTCTCAGGTCGAAAATTTTGAGGAGAATAGAGAAGGAATCCTCGAAGAAAAGAGTATCGTGAGCTATTCGAACGAAGAAACTTTACTCATGGTCGCGGAAGATGCCGCGCCTTACGGCAGGTAGCATCGGAGTTGTTACTTATGAGAAATTTGACCCCGGACAATGCGTTTGCATCGGAGAGCGAGCGCTCCGTTTTTGCGTATTTGGAACGCTCGTTGAGCGATGAGTGGAGCGGAGCACACAATATCAAACTGTTGTGCCGGTCATCTTCGTCGACCGATCGGGTGTGTTGTGAGATAGATTTGGTACTGATTCATCCGGCATACGGGATTTTTCTCGGCGAAATCAAAGGCGGGACACATGTTTCTCCGTCGCATTCCCTTCGGCAGGCGGAGTGTTGCGTTCCTGCGCTGGAGCGTGTTTTGGGCGCGTGCTGTGCGGAGTGGCGATTTCCGCCAGGAACGGTGCAGGCATTTGTCTGTTTCCCGGACAAAACTCGGATGGAATATCTCGGGAAAGGTTTTCCTCTGCGAACCCTGTATGCCGATGACATGGCACAGGGTGCCGAAAGTTTTTTCCTGAAAATGCTCCTTGGCGAGCGGACGCGTCACGATTATTCTGCGCAATGTGAATTGTTGAGGGACAGTGCGAGCGGGCTACTTGTCCCGACGAATGTTTTCCGCCGGACTTGGCGGGAACGCTTTGAGCGATTTTTTCTACGTATTGTGTGGTGTTTCCGTGATAAAAATGCCAAACCGAAGCCGTCGGAACAGACGGTGCCTCCCGCGGTACAAAAGAAAAAGAAACGAAAAAAGAACGTCGCTTCGGCTCCGATTTTGGCATTGTTGAACCGTCCGGAAACTCCGCAAAGCATCGCCCTCTTACGGGAGATGTTGGCGGCAGGCGAAGACCCGAATAATTGCGGGAACGAAACGGCTTCTCCTCTATTCAAAGCGATAAAAGGCGGAAAGCACAAGTCTGCCGAAATTCTCTTTCGTGCGGGTGCTCGCGTGATACCGTATTCGAAAAAGCGCGTTACCAAGGCCTTTGCGCTTTTTGATGACTCCTTGCTTGCTGAGATGATTGTGGCGGATACGTTCGGTGAGCCAACGGAGGTTTTGCCGACGCTTTTTATGCTCGCTAACGGACAAAATTTTGTAAAAACCTACGAGGCGATGCTCCGGAAGTATCCGCGGGAAGTTTTGCTGGATCTGCCGATTGATATCGCACCTCAAAAGAAACTTTCACTTGTCCACATGGCAGCGTATTTAGGTAAGGTAGAGTTTCTGCGGATTCTTGCGGAAAACGCATTTCCGCTCAATGAACCTGACACGTGCGGACGAACACCGCTTCAAATCGCAGAAAAATATAATCGCGAAGAGTGTATTCTCTTTCTTCGTTCCCGCGCTCGGAGTCTACAATCACCTGACGGATGAAAACCGCTTCAAGTCACGGACGCTTTTGAAAATTTTTTATAGATTTTATGCCTATGTTGCACAAGTTGTGCGCACCTTTGATGCGGAACTTTACAAGAGCTATATTTTTGCGGAACGCGAAAGCTCCGTTTCTGGGGCGCCGGCGCCTTTTCGCAGACGCATGCCCAAGAAATCTTAAAAACAAAAAAGTGTTTCCGCGATTTTTTTGCGAAAACGCTTTTTATTTTGAAAAAATAAACAATAAACAATTTCCTTAGGCGCTAACGCTTTTATTAAAATCCTTTTTATCATGAAGAACCTAATCTCCTCTTTGGCCCTCGGCTTTGTTCTTACGGGAACCCTCGTTGCCGCAGAAACGACTAATCAGAATGCAGCTGTTGCTGCCGCACAAATTCAAAAGGCGGCTCCGAAGACTTCTACGCCCGCCGGTTGGACGGATGACATGGAGGCCGCCAAGAAGCAGGCCGCCGCAGAAGGCAAGCTGATCCTCGCCGACTTCTCCGGCTCGGACTGGTGCAGCTGGTGCGTCACTCTCGACAAGGAAGTGTTTTCGCAGAAGGAATTTCTCGATGCCGCAAAAGAAAAATTTGTCCTCGTTTTCGTGGACTCGCCGCGTGATGCAACGCGCCTTTCCGATTTGGCGAAAAAACAGAACGGTGCTCTCATCAAAAAGTACAAAATCCGCGGTTTCCCGACCGTTATGGTGATGGATGCTTCCGGCGAACCGATTGCCGAAACCGGCTATCAGCGCGGCGGACCGGCCAATTATCTGAAGCACCTCGACGAACTCGTCGAAGCCCAACGCGTACTCGCCGAATTGAAAAGCGCGATTCGCGACTTGGAAGTCGGCTCGGAAGCCCGCGTACAAAAGATTCACGCGGTCGTGAAAAACTTCTCGTTCGACGAACAGGCGAAACAGCGTAAATTCGTCGAAGAAGTCCTCGCGTTCGACGCGGACGGCGCCGCGGGCATGCGTGATTCCTACCCGCTGTTTACCATCTTTATGCCGCTTTCGGAAAAGGTCCGCGCTGTCTCGGCGCGTATTTACGAAGACGGACGTGCCATTTACGAAAAGACCACGCCGGAGCAGCGCAAAGACCCGGGTCTCGGGCGTAAGATTTTCATTGAAGCCGCCAAGAATCACGTTGACGCATTGCGCCAATGCATCGAAGCAATCGATGCAGCCCGAGAAAAGGCTCCGCAGGGAGAAATCCAAGACTTGCTGCGTTCGCTGAAGCGCGAAGTGACGGCTCAATACAACGCCGTGGCTCCGAAGCCGAAAGAAGTCCCGCCGCAGTCGGAAAACGAAAGCGATCCGCCGAAGGCGCTTTTTGACAAGTAGTTGTTAATGACGCAAGACGTTCCCGTGAGTTTTCGCGGGAACGTTTTCTTTTGCGATTAAGGGGAAAAAGCGAAAAATAGAACCATGGCTAAACAACGCGGACGATTCATTTCTTTTGAAGGCGGCGAAGGTGCCGGTAAGACAACGCAGATTGTGCGCTTGGCGGAGTTTCTGCGCGCACGCGGAAAAGAGGTCTTACTTACGCGTGAACCCGGCGGAACCGCTCTTGGCGAAGACGTTCGAAAAATCCTTAAATTCGCAGATTACGGCGACACGCTCACGCAGGAAACCGAGGCGTTGCTGTTTTCCGCGGCACGCGCACAGCTCGTTCGCGAAGTTATCGTTCCCGCATTGGAGCGCGGCGCTTATGTGATTTCGGATCGCTTTACGGATTCTTCCGTCGCTTATCAGGGGGCCGGCCGCGGCTTGGGCGAAGAAGCCGTCTCCGCCGTCAATCGCTTTGCCACCGGCGGCCTCGAACCGGATTTGACAATCCTGCTCGACCTCGATCCGAAGCTCGGCTTCGCTCGTGTCCGCGGGCGCGCCGGCGAAAACGGCGACAAGCAGGATCGCATGGAAACCATGGAGCTCGCGTTCTACGAGCGAGTTCGAGCCTCCTATCTGGCGCTCGCCGAAGCTTGCCCGCAACGCTTTTTCGTTGTCGATGCAGACGCGACACCGGATGTTATTTTTGAGAAAATACAGCATGAATGCGAAAGACGATCGGTCTGACGCGGGTGTGATTCGCCTGCGCGGGGTGCGGGAACACAACCTGAAGAATATCGATCTCGATATTCCGCTAAACGAGTTTGTCGTTGTTACCGGTCTTTCCGGCTCCGGGAAATCTACGCTCGCCTTTGATGTCGTTTTTGCCGAAGGGCAGCGGCGGTTCATGGAGTGTATGAGCGCTTATGCGCGCCAATTCGTGGAGCAGCTTCCGCGCCCGGATGCCGACGTCGTCGAAGGCCTGCCGCCGACCGTTGCCATCGAGCAACGCGTTACGCGCGGGAGTGCCAAATCGACGGTGGCGACCGTTACCGAGGTCGCCCAGTACCTGCGTTTGCTTTTCGCGAAGATCGGGATTATGCACAACCCGCGTACGGGGACGGAATTGGTTGCGGGTTCGTTGGATACGGTGGCGCGCCGCGTGAAGGCGCTAATGGCGCAGCATGCGTCGGCAAAGGCGCTTTGGCTGGCGGCTCCTGTTGTCCGCAATCGCAAAGGGCATCACGGCCCCTTGGCGACTTGGGCTATCGAACACGGCTTTGAGCGGATGCGTGCCGACGGTGTTTTGATTGAGCTTAAGGATTTTAAGCCGCTGGATCGTTACAAGGAGCACGACATTGAGCTCGTACTTTGCGATTTAAAGCGTGAAACGGATTTTTCGGGCGCACTGCGAAAGGCGTTAGAACTCGGCAAAAAATCCTGCGTCGTTTTGGATGCCCGCGGAAACGCACTTGAGTGGTTTTCGCGGGAGCGTATTGATCCGCAGACCGGCGAGGCGTTCCCGGAGTTGGATCCGAAAGATTTTTCGTGGAACTCGCCGCGGGGCTGGTGCCAAGCCTGTCACGGCCACGGGCACATCGTAGAGGCGTGGGGCGCTCGGGAAGGTTCGCTCAACGACGATGCTCTTGCGGATGTCGTTTCTTCCCGTCTCTGTCCGGAATGTCGCGGCGCGCGCTTAAATCCGCTTTCGCGTGCCGTTACCGTCAAATCGCTTGCCGGGAAGAAAAGGGCGGCGGAATATTCGTTGCCGGATCTGCTTGCGATGTCGCCGCGGGAACTGATGGAAGCACTCGGGCATTTGGAATTGGATGTGCGCGGAAAGGCGATTGTCGCCCGCGTGCTGCCCGAAATCCGCTCGCGCTTGAAGTTCCTCGACGATGTCGGCTTGAGCTATCTCTCGCTCGATCGCGCAAGCAACACGCTTTCCGGAGGCGAGGCGCAGCGTATTCGTTTGGCCGCACAGCTCGGCTCGAATTTGTCCGGCGTGCTTTATGTCTTGGACGAACCGAGTATCGGGCTACATCCGAGCGACAATGCGGATTTGATTCGCTCGCTGAAGCATCTGCGGGATCGGGGCAACGGATTGCTCGTCGTGGAACACGACGAAGAAACGATGCGCGCGGCCGATCGTGTTATCGATTTGGGCCCCGGAGCCGGGACGCAGGGCGGGAAAATTCTTTTTGACGGCGCCCCGAACGATTTGGATGCCGCTTTGCGGGAAGTGTCCGATTCGCAGACGCTGAAATTTTTGCGGGAAGGAATCGTACACCCGATGCGCGGGAAGCGTCGCGACGTGAAGCGCGCGCCCAAAATCGAAGTCCGGAAGGCCTCTCTGCGGAATTTAAAGAACGAGGACTTCGCCTTTCCCGTCGGTTGTCTGAGTGTCGTTTGCGGCGTCTCCGGTGCGGGGAAATCGACCTTGGTCAGCGACCTGCTGGCGCCGGCGTTGAGCTTTGCCGTTGCCAAGAGGCTGAAGACACTTTCCGGTGAGCAGGCCTTGCGGGAGCGCATTATCGACGACGAGAGTGAAACCGTTGCCTTTGAGACGCTTTCCGGGGCTGAACATTTCAGAAAGGTCGTCGTGGTTTCCCAGGAGCCGATCGGAAAAACGTCGCGCTCGACGCCCGCGACTTACATCGGTGCCTTTGACATCATTCGCAGTGTTTTTGCGAGCCTGCCCGAATCGCGGATGCGCGGGCATTCCGCCGGTTTTTTTTCCTTTAATACGAAGGGCGGGCGTTGCGAAACCTGTGCCGGCGCGGGCAGTATTAAGCTCGAAATGAATTTTATGCCCGATACGACGGTCGT
Organism: Candidatus Spyradenecus sp.; assembly: GCA_045651325.1. Classification (GTDB taxonomy): domain Bacteria; phylum Verrucomicrobiota; class Verrucomicrobiia; order Opitutales; family UBA953; genus Spyradosoma. The sequence goes on along the minus strand of JAZRSB010000022.1, from coordinate 25,065 downwards.
CTGCGAGGATTGTTCGGGGACGCGCTATTCGTCTGCCGTCGAAGATATTCGGTGGAACGGGAAAAATATCGCCGAAGTCTTGGCAATGACCTTTGCCGAGGCTGCCGAGTTTTTCTCCTTCCATAAAAAATTGCAGGAAATCTGCACCTTGATGACGGAATGCGGCTTGGGCTATCTGACGCTCGGGCAGAGCTCGCCGACGCTCTCCGGCGGCGAATCTCAGCGCCTCAAGCTCGTCAGCGAACTTGTTACTGCGCTCCCGTCGTGGAAGGAACGTATGGGCAAGGGCGGTGCCGAGGCCGCAAAGAAAAATTGCTACATTTTGGAAGAGCCGACTATCGGACTTCATCAGGCCGACTGCGTAAAATTGCTCAATCTGATGCATCGCTTGGCGGACGAAGGCCATACCGTCATCGTCATTGAGCACCATTTGGATGTCATTGCAGAGGCGGATTGGCTCGTCGAAATCGGCCCGGTCGGCGGAAATGCCGGCGGCCATTTGCTTTACCAAGGTGCACCGGGCGGCCTTCTCAAACTCAAGCGCTCCCCGACAGCTCCTTATTTGCAGAATCTGCTGTAAATGAAAACGTTCCCGCGAGCTCACGGGAACGTTTGGGAGACCCTTAGACCGGGCTTTAAGCTTTCTTCACTAAGACGGCGATGTTTTCGATGTGGCGGGTTTGCGGGAACAGGTCGAAGGGCTGGACTTCTTCGAGGGAGTATTGTCCGCTTGCGAGAATCATTTGCAGGTCGCGGGCCTGAGTATCCGGTCCGCAGGAGACGTAAACGACGCGGCGCGGGGCGAAGGCGAGGAGCTGGTTGATAAAGGCTTCGTCGCAACCCTTGCGCGGCGGGTCGATAATCAGCGCGGTTTCGTCCGGAGAGAACGGGACTTTCGCGAAGATGATTTCGGAGGAGCCGGCCGTGAATTCGCAGTTGTTTAAGCCGTTGGACTTTGCGTTTTCGCGGGCTTTGATGACGGCGTCTTCGCTGACTTCCACGCCGAGGACCTTTTCAAAATACTTGGCGGCGGAGAGTGCAAAGAGTCCGCTGCCGCAATAGGTATCGACAAGGTATTTACATTCTCCGTTCCCGCGGGCGGCGCGTACGCCGAAATCGACGAATTCCGGAAGGATGAAAGGATTGTTTTGGAAGAAATCGCCGGCGACGAATTTCAGCGTCAGTTCGCCGACGCGCTCGGAGACGGGAGCTTTGTGGTCGGTGACGACGCCTTCGAGGGTTTCCCGGATGAGCATTGTGACGCCGCGGCGGAATTCGCCCTTGCTTGCACGGGAGCGCATTTGCTCGCGCAGGCGCGGCAGGGCCTCGTTGATGGCGTCTGTCGCGATCGGGCAGGCGGGGATATCGACGATGCGCCGGGAGGTGCCGGCGGCGAGGAATCCGATGGGGAAATTGTTGTCTCCTTGGCGCGGGCGTTCAAAGTGCGGCGTGATTTTCGAGCGGTAGCCGTATTGTTTCGGGGAGCCGCGGCAGGGATTGACCGGGAAGGAGATTTTCCCGAGGCGCTCCAGTAAATCCGCGACCTGCTGAGTCTTCCACGCGAGCTGTCCTTCGTAATTAAAATTTTGATACTGGCAACCGCCGCAGGTGCCGAAGAGCGGGCAGGGCGCTTCGACGCGTTCGGGGGCCGGCGTGAGGACTTCGACGAGGTCGGCGCGGGAAAAATTTTTTGCATTGTGCCAGATACGTGCACGGATGCGCTCTCCGGGGAGGGCACCGGGAACGAAGATGACCCAGCCGTCGTGGCGGGCGACGCCTTCGCCGAGATTGGTCAGTGTGGCGACTTCAAGTTCCAATTCCTGATGGTAGGCAAACGGCTCGGCCTTAAATTTTGCCGGAATGCGTGCGGCCTTGTTCTGGAAATCTGTTTTCATTGGCATCAATAAAACCACAGCCGGCGTCTTTTTTAAAGCGCTTAAGGCATTTTCCGGAAATTAAGCTCGCGCTTGGCCGGTCCTACTCGCTCCGGAGTATCGTTTCGAGGTGCCGGGCGACGGCTTCGTGTGAGGCGCTTTCCGTAATTTTTTGAGCGATATGGGCGAGGAGTTCGCTGCGTGCGTCCGGCGGGAAGGCTTTGATTTTTTCGCAGCGGAGAAAGGCGGCGCTCGGCGTGTCTGCGGGGAAAAGGATTTCGGGGGTGTCGATGAGGGCTTCCGTCTCCGCGTCCTGTCCGCAGAGGGGCAGGCACCCGCAGGCAATCGCTGCGGCGGCGAGTTGCGGGAATGCGTCCTTGGTGTTTCTGCGGGGCAGGATAAGAACGCCGAGGTCGCGCAGCATGGCTGCGAGGGCATCCTTGCTTGCCGGCGGATTCAGGAACGTGACGCGCGGCGCGAGGGCGGGGTGGGCGCGGATGCCGGCGAGCATTTTTTGTGCTTCGGCGGAGTGGAGCGGGCTCGCGATATAGAAGCGACAATCCGGATTTTGGAGGGCTTCGAAGGCGAAAATACGCAGGGCAACGGCGGCGTCTTCCGGGGCGGATTCAACATCGCCGATCCATCCCCACGCATTGTTGCGGGCTGCATTGGAGGGCTTGAAGCGGAAAACGGCGGTGTCGAGCGGCGGCGGGACGATGTAGCTTTTCTCGAGCTGCGGGAATGATTGGCAATTGCGCTCCAGAAGGGAACGGCTGGCGAAAATGGCGGTTGTGACGGGGGTAAGGCGGTCCCGGTGTGTCGGATCGCTTTTGTAGGCCAATTTGAGACAGGCAGAGGCGATGAGGCGGCGCGGTAAAGGGCCGTGGCGGTGGGTTTCCCAGACGGGATCGCAAGCGGGGAATTCGCGCGGCCAATCGGAACAGACCCAGGGAATGGGGCGCCGGCTCAGTGTGAGAGCGGGGATCCATTCGGCGAGGGAAAGGCCGCGGACATCGCCGAGGAGAAAGCTGTCGGAGAGTTTTGCCGCTTCTACGATGCGTTCGGCGGTTTCCGCGCCTTGGCTTGTCAATTTGCTGCAAGCTGCGAGGAAATTGCTTCGGAATTGTTGCGGGGAGCAGAGCGTGTTGCCGTCGAAGGCAAAGACTTCTCTGTCGGGGGTTTGCTTCAGAATCGTGAGAAGGTCCCGAAATGTGAAATCCCACACATTCGTACCGGACGGATGGGCGGGAGTATTCGAGAGGACTGTGATTCGGGAAAGCATTAAAATCCGAACGGATTTTTCGGTTTGAGAATTCGGGATAAAAAAAGGGCGGACGTGTGTCCGCCCTTTTTTGATTAGTAATCTTCGCCGCCGGTGGCGCTGAAGGTTACGTTAGAAACTTTCGCTTTTGCAAGAACGTCCAAGACGTTCATGATGCGGTCGTATTTAACGGTTTCTTCGGCTGCGACGGTGACGATGATCTTCTGGCTCGCCTGGCTTGCGGCTTCGGCAAGCTGGCGCATCTGAGCGTAAAGCTCGAAGAGATGGACATCGTTCGGTGCTCCGATCGGGTCTTCGTTGAGGGAGACTTCGCCTTCCTCGCTGATGCCGATGGTGACTTCTTCCGGCGGTTCGGCGTCGGAAGCGCTCGAGGAGGACTCGACGCTTCCGGGAAGGGTGGTTTTGATTTCGAATTCAATCTTTACCGTTCCCGCCAAGACCATGAAGTAAAGAAGAATAACGAACACGACGTCAAGCATCGGCGCGATCTGGAAGCCGAGGTTGGGGGCTTCTTCTGCTTGTACTCTTTTCATGGGTTAGTCTTCCTTGTTCATCCCCGTGAACGCGATATTGTCCATTCCCGCTTCGGCGGCGAGTTCCAAGATCTGGCTGATATATTTCGCCGTAACTTGTTTGTCCGCTCGAATGAGGAAGCGTATTTCGGGGTCGATTTCTTTGTTGCTGTTGCTGGCGCGGGCGATGATTTCTTCAATCGCCGCTTCGCGACCTTGTTCGTCTCCGATGTTGACGGGCTTGTCGTCGATTTTAACGACGGGAGCGCCCAGAGTCTTATCCCAACCGACGTTGAACAGCACGGCCTTCGCTTTTGTTTTCGGGTCCGGCTTTTCTCCGTTGGCGGCGACGGGCAGGTTGATGCTGCTGTCGATTTTCAGCATCTGCGACGTCGAAATGCTCATGAAGAAGATGAGCAAGACGAAGAGCACGTCGAGCATCGGCGCGATCTGGAATTCCGGTTCCCCGTTTCCTCCTCCGCTGCTTGCCATGGGTTATCCTTGTTGTGGAAGGTTAAAATGCGTTTGCGGGAAGAAAATTAGGCCTGCGGCTGTGCTTCTTCTTCGGCCGGAGCGGCTTCGGGAGCTGCTTCGGGGGCGACTTCCCAAGCCGGGGCGGCTGCGTAGATTTCTTCGTCTCCGACCTGACGTCCGTCGAATTGTTCGTACGGCATCTTACGGAAGAGGCCGGTAACGACTTCCTGGAGGTCGTGGAGCACCGTGGTGATACGGTTGCGGAGGAGGTAGAAGAAGAAGAACGCGGGAATCGAAACGGCGAGACCGGATGCGGTTGCGACGAGCACTTCCCCGATGTGCGCGGCAAGTTCACCTGCGCCTCCTCCTCCTGCGCCTTCTTTACCGAGAGCACCGAACGCGCCCTTCATCCCCGTAACGGTACCGAGCAGACCGACCATCGGCGCACAGACCCCGATAACGGAGAGGTAGGAAATACGGGCGTCGAAGCTGGCCTTAACGCGGGAGATTTCCGAGAAGATGGCTTCTTCGGTCATGTTTTTGCCGTCCGGAAGGAAGGCAACACCCATGCGGACGACGTCCGAGAGCGTGGACGGGTTGTTTTTGCAGAATTGGTAAACGCCGCGGTAGTCGCCGGCCTGGAAGAGTCCGCGGATTTGGGTGACGTGTTCCGGCGGGAAGACGCGCTTGATCATCGAGCTCATGAAGCCGTCAACCGTAAGCCAGACGAGGGCGATGGAGCAACCGAGGAGCGGCCACATAACCCAACCGCCCTGCTTGAGCGTATCGAGAAAGTTTTCCGTGCGTTCGCCTTCGGCGGCCGCTTCGGCGGCGTCTGCGGCGGCTTCCTGGGCGAAGACCATGACGGGGGCCACGATTGCGAGAACGACAACCAGCGGCAGGAGTGTTTGGGTAAGCTTGAGTAGTTTGTTTTTCATAAGGCTAATTAAATAAGGTTTCGGTATTTAACTAAAGTTTTTTTGTCGGTTGAAATTATTCGTTGTCGGAATCGTCCACGGTCGTCGAATCGTCCGTGTAAACATCGCTGTCGTCGGAATCGGAGGCTTCGTCGCTTTCTTCGACTTCGATTTGCGAAGTGACGTCGGCGCGTTTGGCGGCACGTTCTTCGAGGGAGCCGGCGGCTTCGAGGGCGTCACGCTTGTGCTTCGGCAGTTCGGCGAGCGCGGTTTTGGCCTCGAGAGACATCGGGTATTCGTTGATGACTTCCATGAGGTATTCTTCCGCGCAACGTGCGAGTTGCATGGCCTTGAGTTCCGGGCGGTCCATGCGGCGGAGGCAACGCGCGATGGCGAGTTTTGCCGGCGGCATGAAGGTGGATTCGTTGCCGTAGAACACGGGGATGCGCAGGTAAACGTTGAGCGCATCTTCGTAACGGGCGAGATTGTAAAGCGCGTTGCCCTTAATCAGGTGCAGGCGTGCGAGCATTTCGGGATCGTTTTGCCCCTGCATCAGTTCGTCCGCCTTGACGAGCACGCTTGCGTTTTCCCCGCGGCGAATGAGCTGGTTGAGCCGGGCGAGTTCGATTTTTTGCGGGAGCTCTTTGATGGAGCGGTAGCCGGACGTGGCTTCGATTTCACCGATGAACATATTCAGGATGGAATCATTCGCCTGTTGGTCGAGGGCGTCGAGCTTGATGACGGCGGCGCGAATCCACGGCGAGCCTTCCACGGTTTTAATCGGCTTAAAGAACATCAGGAAGCGTTCGACGATGGCGAGGGCTTCCGACGGATTCCCGCGCATCAGCTCCGCTTGAGCTTCCGTGAGGCGGGGATCGTTTTCGGGCCAGGCAATGCGTTGAACGAGCGAGAGCGAGTGACGCGGTGTCAGTTCCACGCCGTTTTTGACTTCCTTCTTTTCGACGTAATAGCCGCCGCGGTCTTCAACGACGCTGGCGCAACCCTTGATGCGCGTTGCCTTCTTTTGTTCTTCGCGCGGGAAGAGGAAGCGCGGGTAGTTGACTTTCCAGACGACCTTGCCCGGGAATTCGAAAACCACCGGAGGGGTCTGTTCTTTTTTCTTCTTTGCCGCCTTTTTATCCTTTTGGGCTACGGGAGCCTTGGCGTCGTCCGCCATAGCGGGCACCGAGAGCGTTGCGGCGAAAGCTGCGATAGCTAAGAATTGAAAGATTTTTTTCATGGATTCGTCCTTGTTTTATTGAGCTGCTGCTGCGGTCGCCGGAGCCGGGTCGGCCGGCGGCGTGTAGGGAAGCTTGAGTGCACGGCGTGCGGCTTCCTTGCCGGAGGGCGTGTCTTTGTAGCGGCTCTTCGGCTGTGACATTTCGTAGTAGATTTGCGCGGCGGCGTCCGGTTGTCCGAGCTTTTCTTCGAAGAGGATACCGGCGCGGAGCATCGCGGGCGCGGCGTAATCAACGTGGCGCTTCTGCGTCAGGTAGCAAAGGCGGTAGTTGGTGACGGCGTCGTTGAATTTGCTGCGGCGTTCTTCGATTTGTCCTTTGTAGTAGAGCGCTGCCGCGTTGCCGCCGAGTGCTTTCCATTCCTTGACGGCCGCAATGAGGTTGAGGTCCGAATAGGCTTTGCCGAGCGGATCCGAGATTTCCAGTTGCGCGAGGTCGGTCTTGGAGAGGTTCATGAGCGCTTTCACGCGGCCGAGGCGCAGGTCGAATTCCTTCAGGTAGGCGACCTGGTTGTCGATTGCATCGTTGAAGACTTCGTAGGCCTTGCGGTAGTTCTTCTGTCTGAGGAAGATATTGCCGCAGCCCGCGAAGCCGTAGTCGGCGTAGTTGGAGCTTCGGTAATTGTCCATCAGGTAGCGGTAGAACGGTTCGGCTTCCGCGTCTTTACCCTTGTTTTCGAGGAATTCTCCGACTTTACCCAGGATGGTCGGGCTGAGTTCGTCCGGTTTGTAGCTTACGGCGATGTTTTGCAGGTAGCGGTCGCATTCTTCGAAGTTGCGAAGATATTCGAAGATTGTGGCGCGTGCGTACAGGCCGCGGGCGAGTCCGATCATCGTCGGCTTCTTTTCCGACGAGGTGTGGGAGTTGTCGAGTTCGAGCAGGGCGAGCATTTCTTCCGCTGCCTTGGCCGGCGTATAATCGTTCGGGACGCTCGTCTTGACCGGAACACCGGATTCGTCGGTGATGAATACGGTCTTTTTCTTACGCTTGGTTTCGTAAGCGAGTGTCTGGGCGAGCTGGTTGATCAGTTCTTCGACGTTGTCCTGCGTGGGATCGTTGAAGTTTTTCAGAATGGCGCCGGCGAGAATCTTCTTGGAATTCTGTTTGGCTTCCAGGTGTTCGGCTTCGCCTTTGGCGCGTGCCGCACGTTCCGTGTACTGAATTTTCTTGTTCAGGTACATGAGGGCTTGGGGCGCGTCCGGGTTGCGGTCGTAAAGCGTATTGTAAACGTCGAGCAGGCGTTCCCATTCCCCGCGTTGCGGAAGGTGCTTATCGATTTCGCCGAGAGCGAAGTCCAAGGTCGTTTCGTTGTATCCGGAGGTCTTCGCGGCGATGATGTAGGCGCGAATCATGTTGTTGCTCGCATTTTCCTTGCGGGCGGCATCCGCTTCATTGAGCTTGCGCTGGCCTTTACCGGGGCGGATGTTTTCGGCGATGCGCTTGTAGGCGTCACCCAAGAGCGTGTAGATTTCCGGGCGTTGGTAAATGAGGTTGTAGCGGACTTCGTCGATATCTTCCGCCGAGAAGGGCAGTTGTTCGCGAAGCTCCGAGATGCGCTGTTCGTTGAGGACGTCGGCGTCGGTGTTTTGGAAGTAGTCCTTGAGCCAGTTGCGGCAATCGACAAAGACTTCTTCGAGGTTTTCCATGTCCTTGCTTTTGTCTTTGTAGCGGGCGCCGAACTTCGTGATGGCGCGGCGGTAGCGAGCGTCGGGCGTGAAGCGTCCCTTCGGGTGGTCCTTGATATAGCCGTCCATGGCTTCGACGGTTTCTTTGTAGAAGCCGCTGTAGAAGTAGAGGAGGCCTTTGCGGTACTGCATTTCTTCAACGAGGTAGTTGAAGATCGATTTGCCGCCGTAATTTTGAATGAAGGTTTCGATGAGCTTGATGGTGTCCTGAGTGGCTTGCGTGAGCTTCGGGACGTAGCCCGGTTTGCCCATGCCCGCGATGTCTTCGGCTTTCACGCCGAGGCCCCAGGGACAACGGGCGAACCACGCATTAATCGTGTACCAGTCCAATTCGCATTTCGTGGCCAGTTCGAGATTCGGGACGTTCTTTTTGGCCCATTCAAAGTTTTCGATGGCGGCCACATAGTCGCCCTGGTCGAAAGAAATCTGTCCGAGCATGAGGGCGACTTCACCGATTTCTTCCGCTTGCGGGTGCTTTTCGATGAAGGCCTTACAGGCTTTTTGGGCGTCGGCCTCGCGCTTGAGGTCGCGGAGACAGCGGATGTAATAATAGGTGGACGAGGTGATTTGTTCGAATTCCTTGTGGTTGTTGACGACGTCGCCGAAGGCGATGTAGGCTTCCCACGGACGGCCCAAGGAATAAAGGCAGGCGCCGATACGGAACGAGATCTGGGCGTCGTAGTCCTTGTTTTCGTCGAAATTGCTTTTGAATTCTTCGAGCTCGTCGAGGTCTTCCTGCAATTTTTCGATTTCCGCGGCTTGAGCGTCGTTGGGCGTTTCCGTCGTTTCGGCGATTTTTGCCTTTACGGCTTCCAGTTTCTTGCGGGCGGCATCGATTGCGGGCGAGAAGTACTCGAGCAGGGCGTTTTTGCGGAGCACGCGCTGGTAGCGGGAGAGGGCGTCGCGGAACAATTCGCGGCTTTGTGCTTCTTCCGCATTTTCCAAGTTGAGTGCCTGTTGGAAATAGCTGTCGCCGAGGCTGAGCCCCTGCATGTTCGAGCGGATGATGCTTGCGGGGTCTTTGGAGCCGGAGCTGTCGATTTCCGCCTTCAGGGCTTCGGCTTCCGCGCGTTTGTTTTGCTTGAGATAGACTTGGACGAGGCGCAGTTTGGCTTCGATGGCTTCCGGCGTGTTGCCGACTCCGGCGACGAGCGTCTTGAGGAGTTGCTCGGACGTGGCCAGGGCCTTTTTAAGCATTTCCGGATCCTTCGTGGCTTCGGCTTCCTTTTGGATGACGTCCGTGCGGACGATTTCCATGCGCATCTGGTCGGCTTGCGAGAGAGAGGCCATTTTGCTGACCTTCAAGAGTTGCTCGCGCGCTTCCTTCCACTTTTCCTGCTGCATGTAGATGTCGGCGAGCGAAATCTGCGAGGTTGCGAGGCGGTCATCCTTTTCTCCGGTCCCTTTCGGGTAAAGAATCGGGAAGTCGCGCAGAATGGTTGCGGCTTCGTCCCACTTTTTCAAATTGTAGTAGGCGGTTGCACGCAGGAAGTCGATGTGGGCTTTTTGTGTTTCGCTAAGACGGTCTCCGCGGTCAACCTTGAGTTTTTCGAGGACTTTCAGTCCGCCTTCGTAATCCTGTTCTTGGATTTTCTTAAAGCCGTCGTCGAAGCGTTGCTGCATCGTGAGCTGCTTTTCCTGAGCGAAAGATTCCGGCATGGTGGCGACGGAGCCGAGGGCGATCAGAATCGCAAGCAATGCGGCACTCGCCATAGAGAACGTGCGGGATTTTTTGTGCATAAAGATTAGGGGGTGTATTAGCGGGGAAGCCTCCGAAACTCGGACGCCGTGAATTTGTTATCAATGATTAAAAAGAAAAAAACTTTCTGCGACAATTTAAAACTTTGGCGGGAAAGCTTTTTGGGCCTCAGAAGCGGTAGCAACAGCCGAATTCGACGGCGTGTGCGGCCGTTTCGATTTCGCCCCAGCTGACGGCGGTCGAGAGGAGGGAATTGCCGACGTAGAGGAGGCGGTAGGCCGCATAGACGCTGAAATTTTTGTTCAGCATGAATTCGGCGTAGGGCTTGAAGGAAAGTACCGTGTTCATTGTTCCGCTTGTGTCCGAGCTGCCGTCGGCGAAATCTTTTTCGATTTGAGTGGCGCCGATTAGCCCGTAGCCCCAAAGTGCGCCCAGTGCGAAATTGGGCGTAAAGTCGTAAGCAAATCCTAAGGACAGCATCAGGTTGGCGGTGGTAAGTTCGGTGCGCTCGCCGCCGCGGTTTGCGTCTGCCGAAAATGCGAGGATCTCGCCCCCGATGAGAAACTTGAAGTCCGGGGTGTCCGAGTTGGCTTGGACGAGGATGGCGGCGTTGAGCCCGCGCCCGTCTCCGTCGGCAAGATCGCTGTGCATGCCGAAGAGCAGGGACGGTGCGACGGTCAGGCGCAGGGTGCTTTCCCGCGGGCCGTCGTCAAAGGCTTCCTTGGCCTTGGCCCGGCGCTCGTCGCCGCTGCGTCGAATCGCTTGTTCGGCGTCGTAGTTCGGATCGATTTCTCCGAGCCGGTCGAAGCGGTTGGCATCCGAGGCGGCGCGGGCGGCGATTCCGAACAAAAAGAGGGAGATGAGTGCTGAAAATTTCATGGGAAAACAGTTAAAAGCGGGGAAGCCTAAAGACAAAAGCCTTGCGCTTAAAGACCAAAACCCGCCGCAGGGCAGTTTCGGGAGTCTATTCGGAGCGGAAGATTTTGCGTCGAAGGAAAAAGAAACTCGCGAGGCTCAGGCAGACTGCGGCACTCAAGCCGAGGCAGGGTTTTAAGCCGACGATTTCGTTGAAGTATCCGAGCAGGAGCGTTCCGAACGGGAAGGTGCCGGTAAATGCCATCGTGTAGAGGCTGATGACACGCCCGCGGAAACGTTCGTCGATGTTGAGTTGAACCAGAGTGTTGGACGAGGCGCCGACGAGCACGCTGCCGAAGCCGGCGGTAAACAGCATTACGAAAAACAGGGCCAGATGCGGCACGCAGGCGATGACGGCAAGTGAGCCGCCGACAATCAGATTCCCGACAATCAGGAAGACGGGCAAGAGGCGTGCGCGCTTTAGGAAAGCAATCAGCAATGCGGCGACGATTGCGCCTGCGCCGGTCACCGTCAGCATGCGTCCGTAGAGTTCCGGCGTTCCCGCGTAGATTTTGTCGGCGAACATCGGCAACAGGACCGTGTAGCTGAAGCCGAAGGTGCTCAGGAGTGCGATACTGCAAATGACGGCGCGCAGGACGGGGACGGAGAGCATGTAGCGCACGCCTTCGAGCAGGGAGCACAGGGCTCCGCAATTGCGGCCTGCCGGTACGGGGCGTGCGTCGAAGCGCATGGCGGCGAGCAGGAAAATCGTCGGAATCATCAAAACGGCGTCGAATGCGAAGCAGGCGGCGGCTCCGGCGAGTGCATAGATTTCGCCTGCGAGCGCCGGGGCGAAAATACGCGTGAAGTTAAATAAGGTGGAATTAAGGCCGATGGCTTGCGGCAGGTGGGTCCGTTCGTCGATAAACTTGGCGATGAGGGATTGGCGTGTCGGGATTTCGACGGCGCCGACTAAGCCGCGGAAAAAGCAGAGAGCGAAGAGCAGGAAGATGTGTTTTCCGTCGAGAATTTGAAATGCCGTCAGGCCGAGCGCCACGGCAAGCGCGCCGAATTGTACCGCAAGCAGGATTGTGCGCCGGTTGAAGCGGTCGATCATCACGCCGGCAAGCGGTGTTATGAATAAATGCGAGACTTGCCCGAGAAACATGGCGATGCCGGACATCGTTGTTGACTGCGTCAGCGCGTAAACGAGCCAGCCGATTGCGGTTTGCGTCATCCAGCTTCCCGTCAACGAGAACGCGTGCCCGGAATAGAACAGTCTGTAATTGCGGGAGCGGAACGGAGCCAATGCCTCGGGAATTTTCATTGTGATTTTGCGTTTTTACTCCGTTATCCGGCGGAATGCGAGAATCAAACATTGCCGGGTGCTCGGCATTTTTGCGCTCGTGAAACGCCGGGGCTTCCGTAAAAATCTCCGCTCATGAATTCTCTTCTCGAGTTGCTGAAAAAAAGCACGGAGTTTTTGGCGAAAAAAGGCATTGAGAACGCCCGCTTGCAAAGCGAGCTTATTTTTGCCGGCACGCTTCGCTGTCGTCGTCTCGATTTGTATCTGCAGTTCGAGCGCCCGCTCACGCAAGAGCAGGTTGACAGGCTACGGGAACGCATTCTCCGCCGTTCGCGCCGTGAACCCGTTCAGTACATTGTCGGCGATACCGATTTCCGCAACCTTACGCTCAAATGCGATTCGCGGGCGCTTATCCCGCGTCCGGAAACCGAAGAACTCGTCGGGTTCGTGCTCGAAAAGCTTGCGGCGATCCGTCCGTCGGGGACCCCGGCGCGCGTGCTCGACCTCGGCACGGGGACGGGGGCCATCGCGCTTGCCGTCGCGACCGAGCGCCCGCATACGCAAGTTACGGCCGTGGACAAATCCGAGGACGCCCTTGCGCTCGCCCGCGAAAATGCCGCCTTGGTCGGTGCACCCGCCGAGACGGCGTTTGTGCGGAGCGACTGGTTTGAAAATGTTACGGGGGTGTTTGATGTCATCGTTTCCAATCCGCCTTATCTTACGCAGGCCGAGTGGGAATGTGCGCAGACGGAAGTACGCGATCATGAGCCGTTGTCCGCGCTCGTCGCCGACAATGCCGGCCTGGCCGATTTCGAAAAAATCCTGCGCGGGGCTCGCGAGCATCTTGCGTCCGACGGCTTTGTCGCGCTCGAAACCGGCATTGCCCAGCACGCGGCTCTGCGCGAAATGGCGCTTGCCTGCGGCTTCACGGAAACGGAGTCGCTGAACGACCTTTCGGACCGTCCGCGCTTTTTCTTCGCCCGATAGCACCCCGGCCGGGCAATCCGGGAGTTTTCTTTAAAAACGGAAAACTCTGCAGTCTTTTATTTGATTTAGGCTGCGGAAAGTCTTATATTCACCCTTAATTTTCCTAAGATGGCACTCATCGTTCAAAAATACGGCGGAACTTCCGTCGGCAATGTGGACCGCATCAAGAATGTTGCGGCAAAGATTAAAAGCTTTTGGGATCGCGGCGACAAAGTCGTCGTTGTCGTCTCTGCCCGTAGCGGCGTGACGAACGAACTGATTGCGCGCGCCAAGTCGATTTGCCCGAATCCGAGCGAACGCGAAATGGATATGATGCTGGCAACCGGCGAGCAGGAAACCATTGCGCTGACGGCGATGGCGCTCCACGCAATCGGCGTTCCCGCCGTCTCCCGCACGGGCGCGCAGGCCGGTATCATTACCGACACGTCGCACTCCCGCGCGCAGATTGCCAAGCTCACCGGCGGCGACATTCTCGAGCGCCTCGACGAAGGCAAAGTCGTCATCGTCGCGGGCTTTCAGGGGCTTTCTTCGGATAACGAAATTACGACGCTCGGCCGCGGCGGAAGCGACCTGACGGCGATTGCGCTCGCTGCCGCCATCAAGGCCGATATCTGCCAAATTTATACGGACGTGGACGGAGTCTATACGGCCGATCCGCGTATCGTCCTGCCCGCGCGTAAGCTGGAGCGCATTTGCTACGAAGAAATGCTCGAACTCGCATCGAGCGGTTCCAAGGTCATGCAGTCCCGCTCCGTCGAATTTGCTCAAAAATACGGCGTTACCTTCGAAGTGCGCTCCTCCTTTAACAACCAACCCGGAACTATTGTGAAATCATTTGAAAAAACCATGGAAGACGCCGTCGTTTCCGGCGTCGCACTCGATCGTACGCAAACGCGCGTTACCGTCGGCGATTTGCCCGACACGCCGCAGGCCATCTCCGCCATTTTCGACGCGCTCGGCGAAGCGTCCGTTAACGTCGATATGATTGTTAAGAACCTCGCCAAGGGCGTGGCGAATCTGACCTTCTCCGTCGCGACGGATCAGGTGCAACGCGCGGAAAAGGTTATCGGAGACGTGCTCAAGCGCCTCGGAACCGGAACCTTCCGTTCCTCCGGCGAAATCGCCAAGGTTTCCATCGTCGGCGTCGGGATGACCTCCCACCCGGGGGTTGCGGGTACGCTCTTCCGCGCACTCTCGGATGCCGACATTAACAGCGAGCTCATTACGACCTCCGAAATCAAGATTTCCGTTGCCGTGGCGCCGGAACGCGCAGACGAAGCCGTTCGCGTCATCCACACGGCTTTCGGACTCGACGTCCCCGTAAAAATCTAAGCCCTCGGGGAAAATCCGGACAAATGCGCATCCTGCCGCAACGGCGGGGTGCGCTTTTTGTATTTAAAAAAGGGGTTGAAATCGACTCCTTTTTTTTCGAAAATCTACCCAAGCTAATAATATCCACCCCTAATCTCGGTAACTACGATGCAAGAAGAACAAGAACTCGAACAGACGCCCGTTGCGGAAGAAGCTCCCGTCATGGAGACTCCGAACGTTGAGCCGGAAGACGATAGCCGGAGCACGGACCCGTTGAAGCGCCGCAATAAAAAGTTTTCGTGGCGCGATTTCGGCGGTCCCGGTTTTATTTTCTCCCTCGTTTTCCACGGGATTTTGCTGGTTATCGCCATCTTCCTTGTCGTGCGTCACATCGTGACGGAGAAAGTTCTGGAACCGGATGCATTCATTACCGGTGCCGGCGGCGGCAATAACGGGAACAACGCGCGTATGCAGGAACACCGCATGAAGCCGCGTCATAATATGATGCAGTCCAAGGCGCGCATTACTTCCAAATCCGCCAATTCGACGATCGCCCTTCCGGAAATGCCGGCAGTGGCGATGAGCTCTTCCTTCTCTTCGGGCATGAGCGCCGGCGGAGATTCCTCCGGATTCGGCGGCGGCTCCGGAGGCGGTGTCGGCACCGGCAAAGGCATGGGCGTCGGCAACGGGAAAAACTTTGTCTCCCCGTTCGGGACCCGTAGCGGCGGGAATCGCGTTATGAAGGGCTATCTCTTTGACCTTAAGCGCGGCAAACAGGGAACGGTCTTGGCTACGATTGAAGGCGGCGACAAAAACCGCCGCAATGAGCAGCTTCACAAGGCCATGGGCATTTTGGATACGGGCGGATGGCAGCTGCGCAAGCTTCAAGACCTCTATTTCCAAGCTCCGACGACGCTGTACAATACCCGCATCTTTATCGTCAACGAAAGCGGGAGCGCATTGAGGGCAGAGCTTGCGACGGACGCGTTTGCCGACGAAAAGACCGGCAAGGCGCCTTTTAAGGCTCCGGGTTGGCTCTGCTATTATGAAGGCAACTTCCGCGTTCCCCAAGACGGCGAGTATCGCTTCGTCGGGATGGGGGACGACGCCATGATTGTCGGCGTTGACCGCAAGACGGTGCTCTACGCGTACTGGCCGGGCGAAGGGCACGGTCCCGCCGTTAAGTACCAAAAGGATTGGGAACCGAAAAATCACTGCGGTAAGGGCGGTCAGGACGGTAAGAATCTTGCTTCTCCCGGGCAGCGTTCCTCTCTCTACAAGGGACATTGGCTGAAGCTCAAGGCGAATCGCACTTACCGCATTCAAGTCGCCTTCGGTGAGGCCGCCGGCGGTCTTGCCGGGGCTTGTCTCGGCATCCAGAAGAAAGGTCGTGACGACGACAACAACTTCCCGATGTTCTCGTTGCAGGGTTCCGACGATATTCCCGAGTGGGGTATCAGCGGCTCCGGTCGCTATAATCTCTCGGAAAACTACCAAGCCCCGGGTCGTTAATCCGATTTCAACGAACAAAAAGCCGTCTCCGTTTTTCCGGAGGCGGCTTTTTGTTCGTCGGAAGGAAGGGTAGATAGATTAAAGATTAAAGGGGAAAGATTAAAGAGAGAGCTTAGAGCTTAATGCTTAAAGCTTAAAGAGGGGCGGGCGGAAGTGATAGCGGATAGCTGATAACGGATAGGGGGGTAGATAGATTAAAGATTAAAGGATAAAGATTAAAGAGAGAGCTTAGAGCTTAATGCTTAAAGCTACCTCTAGAAATTCGTTTTTTAAGGCATTGTCCTAAGTTTTCTTCTTTCCGTTCGTCAGAGCCGGTGCGCCTCGGCGGCGGAAAAAGCACCAAGCGAGTGCCTGCGGCTTCTTTAATCTTTTTCATAAAGAAGCCTATCCGTTACCTATGTCTGATTTCGCCTAACCCTCTTTAAGCTTTAAGCCCTAAGCTCTAATCTTTAATCTTTCCCCTTTAATCTTTAATCTCCGATCCCCCCGCCCGTCTTACGCCTTGGCGTTTTCCCCGCGCTTGGCGGAGGTTTTGGCGAGGTAGTACTGGGCGAAAACCTGAATTGAGAATGAGAGCGCGAGCAGGATTAGGCCGAGGGCAAAGAGTACGCTTTGTTGGAGGCCCTGAGCTTCGGCAAAATTGTTGGCGAGCGTTGCCGCAATGGTTGTCCCCGCATCGAAAATTCCGGTGGGCACTTCCGTCAGATTGCCGATAACGAACAGGACGGCCATCGTTTCGCCGAGCGCGCGTCCGAGCCCGATGAAAACGCCGCCGAGCAGGCCGCGGAAGCCGTATTTCATGACGATGTCCTTGGCGGTTTCCCAGCGCGTGCAACCGATTCCGAACGCGGATTCCCGCAGCACCGGCGGCGTCATTTTAAACACGTCGCGCATGATGGCGCAGATGTAGGGCAGAATCATCAGGGAGAGGATGAGTCCCGCCGTCAGGAAGCCGTAGCCGCTGGGGTCGCTTCCGAGGAGCCCGCCGACGAGCGGTACTTGGTCCAGCCCCAGGGTTTCGATGAAAAAGGGTTTTATGTAGTCCTGCATCAGCGGGACGAGGACGAAAAAGCCCCACATCCCGTAGATGATACTCGGGATGGCGGCGAGCAGGTCGATTGCCTGAGAAAGGATTTTTCCGACGACGGGCGGAGCTTCCGAGAGGTAGAGGGCGGCGGTGAAAGCCGGGGGAAGCGCGAAGAGCAGGGCGACAACTGTGGTGATCAGGGTGCCCGCGAGTGCCGGCAGGGCGCCGTAGCGGTCGGCGGTCGGGTCCCATTCGCTTGACCACAGGAAGCCGATGCCGAATTCTTTCCACGCGTCGGCGGAGCTGGTGAAAAGGCAGGCGAAGAGCGCAATCATGAGGGCGCCGATAATGCCTGCGCTACAGAGAGTTCCGGCCTTGAAGAGCTTGTCCGTTTTAAACATGTCCGTGAAATTTTACCCGGACGCGTTTATTTAGTATTCGGGGAATGTTAGAAATCGGTTAGGGTCGGATATTAGAGAGGGATTTTTTTTGCCAAACGGGTTCCCTTGTTCTAGACTTCCGAAAAATATTTTTGGACTTATGAATACACGTATTTTGGGGGTGGGAATAGCCGTTTTTCTTGCATTTTTCACGGCGGGAGCATTTGTCTCCGCTCAGGAAGAACGCTTAGAGCTGGTCGCTGCGGGAAGTGTTTCCGAAGCGGAAAACATTGTCACGCAACGTTATCCGGGGCGCATCGTTTCGCCCGCGATAATCGCTGTCACCTCCCGCGTCTCCGGCGACCTGCTGGAAGTTGCCTTCAAGGAAGGGGATTTTGTCCGTAAAGGGCAGGCGCTCTACCGCTTGGACGATGTCCGCTATGTCGCTGCCGTGAAAAGCGCGGAAGCTAAAATCGCGGAGCTGAAGGCGCGCATTGCTTATTCGAAGGCGAATTTTGAGCGCACTCAATTGCTTTTCGACAAGGAAGTCTCGACGCAGGACGAACTTGAGAGCGCTCATAGTGAGTACGATGCGTACAAGGCGATGCTCATGGCGGCGGAAGCGGATTTGACCGTGGCGCGCGATGACTTGAAAAATACGCTGATTCTCGCGCCTTCGGACGGACGTATCGGCGTAAATGCGACGCCGCTCGGAACCTACGTGACCCCGAATTCGGGGACGCTGACGACGATTGTCCAGCAGGATCCGGTTCGTGTGCGTTTTTCGCTGAGCAATCGCGATTTCCTCCAGATTTTCGGCTCGGAAAAGCGACTTCGGGAGCAGGCGCGCATTACCTTGGTGCTTGCCGACGGGCGGGTTTATGACCAGGCCGGAGCGATTGATTTTATCGACAATACGGCCAACGAGCGCACCGACGCGATTCAGGTTTACGCCCGTTTCGCCAATCCGCACCAGCGCCTGATCCCGGGGAGTACGGTCTCCGTAGTGCTCGGCCGCAGCACGGGGGCGCCGATGCCGGCCGTTGTGCCCTCCGCCGTCATGCACGATGCGGAAGGGGCTTATGTCTATGTTTTGACTGCCGAAAATATAGTGGAACGCCGCAATGTCGTGCTCGCGCAATCGACGAAGCATTTGCAGTTCGTTAAGTCCGGTCTGAAGGCGGGTGAACGCATTATTACCGACGGAACGCACAAGGCTATCCCGGGGCGGAAGGTCAAAACCGCCGAGTCCCGCTAAGGACGGCAGCCCCGCTTCTCTGTCCGGTTCAACTCTTTCTTTGTCTCTGTTTAAAAGATGTTTTCCCGAATTTTTATTGAGCGGCCCCGCTTTGCCGCCGTAATCAGTTTGGTCATTTTCCTCGCGGGGGCGCTCTGCCTGTTGCGCTTGCCCGTCGAAGAATACCCCGACATCGCCCCGCCGAGCATCCGCGTTTCCGCCAGCTATACCGGCGCCAGCGCCGAGACCGTCCGCGACGTTATTGCGACACCGCTCGATGCCGAAATCAACGGCCTCGAAGACATGCTTTATTTCTCGTCCACCTGCAGTAACGACGGCCAATATTCCTGCGGGATTTCCTTTAAGACCGGCGTGAATGACGACATCGCCATGGTCAATGTTCAGAATGCCATCAAGCGTGCGGAACGGAAATTGCCCTCCGAAGTGCAACGCACGGGCGTGCAGGTGCGCAAGCGCGGCAACGATATTCTCGCGATGTATTCGTTTACGACGGACGGGACTTCGATGAGCACGCAGGAACTGAGCAATTATATTTCGACGACGGTTTGCGATGCGATTTCCCGCGTGGACGGCGTATCTTCCGCCGACGTGATGGGCGGCGACGTTTATTCGATGCGTATTTGGCTCGACCCCGTGCGTCTGTCGGGCTTGGAGCTTTCGACGAGCGATATCGCCTCGGCGGTTGAGTCGCAAAATATTCAGGCCGCTGCGGGAACGCTCGGCTCGGAGCAGGGGAATGATTTTCTTCAATTTAAGCTCAACGTTCAGGGCCGCCTCAAAAGCGCGGAGGAATTCGGCGACATCATCGTGCGGACGAGCGACGACGGCAGTGTTCTGCGCCTGAAAGACGTGGCGCGCGTCGAACTCGGTTCGAAGTCGTACGCCGGTCGCGGAAGCTTCAACGGCGAAGAATCCGTCGGCCTGGGGATTTACCGCAACAGCGATTCCAACGCATTGGCGACGGTTAAACGCGTCAATACCCTGCTTGACGACATGGCGAAGCGCTTCCCCGCCGGCGTTACTTATGCCGTTTCTTACGACCCGACCAAGTTTATTATCGTTTCGATTAAGGAAATCGTAGAAACGATTATCGTCGCTTTGCTGCTCGTCGTGCTCGTCACCTACGCCTTCCTTCAGGATTGGCGGGCGACGCTCGTGCCTGCGATTGCGATTCCCGTCGCACTCATGGGGACGTTTACGTTCATGTACCTGATGGACTACAGCGTGAACGTGCTGACGATGTTCGGCTTGATCCTCGTCATCGGTTCGCTCGTGGACGACGCCATCGTTGTCGTCGAAAATTGCCAGTCGCTGATGTCGCGCGAAGGACTCGGCGCCAAGGAGGCCGCGATTAAAAGTATGTCGCAGATTACGGGGGCGATTGTCGCGACGACGCTCGTAACGATTGCCTGCTATGTTCCGCTCGCGTTTTACGGCGGGATGGTCGGGCGCATTTACATGCAGTTTTCGGTGACGATGTGTATCGCGCTCGTGCTTTCGACGATTGTGGCACTCACGCTCAGCCCGGCGCTTTGTGCGCTTATTTTGCGGCGTCCGGAAAAAAGCACGTCACGTATTTTTGTCGGCTTTAACAAATTTCTTTCGGGGACGAAGGAGATTTACATCCGCATCGTGATGCGCCTCGTGCGCCGCGCAGCGCTGACGGTCGGCCTCATGGTCCTGTTCTTCGCCGGTATCTGGTTCTTTGCCGGGAAAATCCCCGGTTCATTCCTGCCTGAGGAAGACAAAGGCTCCGTGCGCATGAATATCGAATTGGCACCGGGAGCAACGATTGCACGTACCGAAGCGACGCTCGAAAAAGTGCGCGAACGCATCCGCAACGTGCCCGGCGTACACGCGGTCATGACAATCCCCGGACGCAGCCAGATGAGCGGCAACGGCGAAAACGTCGCGATGGGTTTTGTGCGCCTTGATGACTGGGACAAACGCCGGACGCCGGAGACGCAGCTCAGCGCCGTTGTCGCCGAACTCCAACGCGTTACGGCGGACATTCCCGAGGCGCGTATTCTCTTCTTTACGCCGCCCGCAATCATGGGGCTGGGTAGCGTCGGCGGGGTTTCCGCGGTGCTTTGCGGCGAAGGGGACGTGTCTCCCGCCGAACTTTCTTCCGTGGTCAAAAACCTCGTCGCCGACCTGAATACGCTCCCGCAGGTGCGGCGCGCCAGCTCGTCCTACAACGCGGATACGGCACAGCTTTTCCTCGATATCGACCGCGAAAAAGCCGAATCGCTCGGCGTGCCCGTCAGCTCGATTTTCTCGACGCTGCAGAGCTTCCTCGCCTCGCTTTACATCAACGACTTCAATTACGCGGGAGACTCCTTCTATGTCAAAATGCAGGCGGATCGGGCGTTTCGCGTGACGCAGGACGACATTCGCGGCCTGCTCGTACGCGGGAAGTCCGGCGACATGGTCCCGTTGGCGGCTTTGGC
This sequence comes from Candidatus Spyradenecus sp., assembly GCA_045651325.1. Taxonomy (GTDB): domain Bacteria; phylum Verrucomicrobiota; class Verrucomicrobiia; order Opitutales; family UBA953; genus Spyradosoma. The sequence continues at coordinate 4,298 of JAZRSB010000022.1, read as the reverse complement.
GACGATGCGCTACACGGTAGGGCCGACGGAAATTCAGCGCTTTAACAAAATGACCTCGGCGGATATTTCCGTTCAGGTTGCGGACGGCTACACCTCCGGTGAAGTGATGCGCCTGCTCGAGGAGATGAAGCTTCCGCAGGGCTACCACTTCGAATGGAAGGGACAAAGCTATCAGGAACGCCAAAATGAAGGACAAATTGTTCTCATCATGGCGCTGGCGATGCTTTTCGCCTACCTCTTCCTCGTGGCACAGTACGAAAGCTGGACGATTCCCGCTCCCGTTATGCTCACGGTCGCCATTCCGACGCTCGGGGCATTGATCGGTCTGCTCGCGTTCGGGTTGCCGATGAGTATTTACGCGCAACTCGGCCTTGTCATGCTCATCGGGCTTTCGGCGAAAAATGCGATTCTGATGATCGAATTTTCGAAGCAGTCACGCGAAGCCGGTTATTCGATTAAGGAAGCCGCCATGCTCGGCGCCTCTCTGCGCTTCCGCGCGGTGCTGATGACGGCCTGGTCCTTCCTCTTCGGCGTTTTCCCGCTTGTTATTGCAACGGGCGCGGGGGCCGGTTCCCGACGGGCAATCGGCGTGACGACCTTTGCCGGCATGCTTTTTGCGACGCTCGTCGGCATCATGTTCGCTCCGGCACTCTACGCCCTTTTCCAACGGATGCGCGAATTCTTCCGTAAGCCGACTAATCTGCCGGACGCCCCGAGCGCGGAAGCGCGTGCCGCCATTTCCGCCGAAATCGCATCCCAAAACGAGGAGGAAAAATAAATGCATACGTTTTCTTTGAAAAACAATCTTTGCCTCGCGCTGGCCGTGGCGAGCTTCTTCGCCGGAACCGCCTGTTCGACGGTCGATGAGGCGCGGGAAGCCCAAAAACCCGCGAATCGCCTGCGCGGCGAACGCACCGTTTCCTTTGCCGAATACGGATTCCCGGCGGGAATCGCGCTTTCTCTCGGCGACTTTGAAGCGATTGCGCTGGACGCCAATCCGAAAGTGTTTCAGGCGCGCCAGGCCGTCATTGCCGCCGAACTCGCCGTAGCGGACATCCGTTCGGACTATCAGCCGAGCGTGGGCGCCGCCGCGAGCTATTCCCGGGGAACGCACAATACCTCCAAGCACGGACAAAGCTTCCACAATACGGGGAAGACCAAGCTCGGGCTTTCGCTCGACTTGTTGCTTTGGGATTTCGGAAAGACCGATGCCCGTTTCCAAAAAGCCCTTTCGGAGCTGCTCGCCGCCGAAAAGTCCCTGCTTTCGGCGGAAAATATCGTCCGCTACAACGTCCGGAAAGCGTATTTCGAGCTGCGCCGAAGCGTCGAGCTCAACATCGTCGCCGAGCAATCCGTCGAGCAGTATAAAAAGCACCTCGAACAGATGCTCGCAAAGCGGGAAGCCAATAAGGGGACAAAATACGATTGCACGAAAGCGGAAGTGGACTACAACAATGCCGTTCTCGAAAGCATCAACACGCAAAACCGCATTCGTACCGCCCGCGCCCAGTTGAATCTGGCACTCGGCTTGGCCGAGTCGCCGAATTACGAAGTCGGCGGAAACGTCATGGGGACCTTCGTTGCCGATGTCGATGCGCTTATGGCCGTTGCGCGGGAACGCGAGCCGGGGCTTGCCGAGCTGATTGCCCGCGAAAAAGCCGCTTCCGCCTACGTGGACAAGACTATCGCCGATTTGTATCCCTCGCTCGGTTTGAATTTTTCCGCATCGCTTGAGGGCGACAATCTGGACATGCCGAAGGTCTGGAATCTCATCGGTGCCGCGAATCTCACGCAAAATGTTTTCGACGGCGGAAAAAATCGCCGGGCCATCGAAAATGCCGTGGCGCAACTGCGTATCGCCCGTAGCCGTGTTTCCGCCTACGAACAGGATCTCTACGCGAAAATCTGCACGGCGGCGCTCAATCTGACACGCGCTCAAAAACAGCACGAAGTCGCCCAGCTCTCCGAACGGGCCGCAAAGGAAAATTTTGATATCGTGACGGAACAGTTCCGCGTCGGAAAGGCCTCTGCCCTCGACCGTACGGATGCCCAGGTGTCACTTACCGAGGCCCGAGCCGCCGCCGTTACCGCCGAATACGACCACCGCGAAGCCATCGCCGCCATCGCCTATCTTATCGCGATGGATCCGGAAAGCTAATTGAGAGATTAAAGAGAGAGCTTAGAGCTTAGAGCTTAGGGCTTAAAGCTCAAAGAGGGATAGGCGAAACCTGCGGATAATCCATGAAAAACAAGCGCCGCGAAATGGCAGGGACAGACCCGTTTACATGCCGGCGGCACAATGGAACAAGCGGGCATGCGCAAATCTCTAAAAAACGAATTTCCGGAGGTAGCCATAAAGTTTAAAATCTACTTTTCTTTAAGCCTTAAACCCTAAGCTTTAAGCTCTCTTTAATCTCTACCCCTCAAGCCCCTCGCCCGATAGAGCTGTATTCGACTCCGGCGGCAATCATTGCCTCGACCGGGAAGCAGTTGCGCCCGTCAAATACGACCGGCGTTTTCATCAGTGCGCGGAAGCCTGCCGGCGGGAAGTTTTTGACATCCTGCCATTCCGTGAAGATGAAACAGACGTCGGCATCCTTCAGCGCATCTTCGATCTTGTCGCAATAGGTAATGCCTTCGGGGACAGCCTTGCGGAAATTGTCCGCGCCGACAGGGTCCCAGGCAAAAATGTCGGCCCCGTCGTCCAATAAGATCGGGATATTCGTCAGCGCCGGTCCGTCGCGCAAATCGTCCGTCCCCGGTTTAAACGTCAGACCGAGTACGGCGACCTTTTTTCCTGCGAAACTTTCAAAGTACTTGCGGGATTTTTTGAGCAGTTTCAGCTTTTGGTTTTCGTTGACATCGATGGCCGCTTTGACGGTTTTGAGTTCGCAGTCGTGGAAATTCGCCAGCCAGTGCAGGGCTTTCGTGTCTTTCGGGAAGCAGCTTCCGCCGTAGCCGATACCCGCGTTGAGGAAGCGGTTGCCGATACGCGCGTCGTAGCTCATCCCGCCGGCGACATCGTCGATGTTGGCGCCGACGATTTCGCAGATATTCGCGATTTCGTTGATGTACGAAATTTTCAGCGCAAGGAAGTCGTTTGACGCGTATTTGACCATTTCCGCGCTGCGGCGGTTCATCACGAGCACGGGAGCGTTGAAGCCGGCGTACATCTCGCGAATTTTTTCCGCCGCGGCCGGGTTTTCCGCGCCGATGACGATGCGGTTCGGGTGGAGCGTGTCGCGCACCGCCGTCCCTTGAGCAAGAAACTCGGGATTCGAAACGACATCGATTTTGACGTTGTTTTTAATCCGCTGGCGCAGGCGCATTTCCGCCTTGTCGTTCGTGCCGATCGGAACCGTCGATTTGATGATGACAACGCAATCGCGCTCAACCGTCTGCGCGATTGCGTCGATCACGGCGTAAAGATAGGTCAGATTCGCGGAGCCGTCTTTCTTTTCCGGCGTGCCGACGCCGATGATGATGACCTCCGCGTCGCGATAAGCCGCCGTGCAGTCCGTCGTAAACGTCAGGCGCTCACGATTCTTTGCCAACAGCTCTTCCAGGCCGTCTTCGTAAATGGGCGATTTCCCTGCGTTGAGCGTCGCAATTTTATCGGCGACGACATCCACGCACGTGACGTCATGTCCGTATTCCGCCAAGCAAACGCCTGTTACCAATCCGACATACCCTGTTCCAGCAACCGTAATTTTCATGCCCGAAAGTGTAGTCCCGCCTCTCCGAATAAACAAGGGGAAAGCGCCTTTCGGGGAGATGCCCGCACGAGCGGATAGATTTCTTTAAGAGTAATTTAAAATATCAGAAATGGATTAAACATTAATATTTTCATTGGGAAATGCTAAAAAATGAAAGTAAGTTTCTTAGAAGCTTAAGGCTACCTCTGGAAATTCGCTTTTTAGAGGTTTACAGAGGCGCGCAATCCGTTTCATTGCGCCGCAGGCATGTAAACGGGTCTGCTCCCGTCACTTCGCGGCGCTTGTTTTTCACGGATTATCCGCGGGTTCCGGCTTTGCCTGCACCCGCGGTTATCCCATGTATTCCCGTTCCACGGGAATCATGCCGGAGGCGATTGAAGCTCCTGCGGCACAAGCACGAAAAAGATTAAAGATTAAAGGGGAAAGATTAAAGAGAGAGATGGCGGAATCAGACATCGGTAACACTTTAGAGTCAGACATAGGTTACACTTCTGAGGTTACAGAGAGATTACAAGGTTGGGGATTGGAAGCAAGACTTAGAGTTGTCGAAGAAGAGTCCTCCCCTATGACGCCCCCTAGGGG
>JAZRSB010000021.1:0-93706 GCA_045651325.1 Candidatus Spyradenecus sp. | reverse complement strand
AACACACGTTCCCATCCCGAACACGCTCGTTAAGCCCTCAGCCGCCAATGGTAGTGCAGCCACGCTGCTGTGTGAGAGTAGGTCGTCGCCAGTCTATATGAAGCCCGTTTAAGTCAAAACTTAAACGGGCTTCACTCGTTTTAGCGATAAAGCATCTACCGGAAGAAGCCGGCGAAAGCGGAGAATAGAATCAGAAAAATCCCTGCACGCTCTCTATTAAGCATGCAGGGAAGGACCTTAAACTCTGTCTCTAGAGACTCACTTTTGAATAAGAGCAACGCGAAAACCTAATCGTGTATTGGTTGTTGCTGATTCTTCTTGTCTGTATGCAGATCGGACATCTAAACTGCAACTACGATAAGTTCCGCCTTTTGCCGGATGAGACGCGGAGCTTGTGCGATAGGGATAATCCTCATCTTCAATTTGGAGTCCCGGATCTTTGCCGCCTTGGAGCTTGGCCCTATAGAGGTCTATACACCATTCGGCGAGATTCCCATGCATATCGTAAAATCCCCATTGATTGGGTTTGTATTGGGCAACGGGAGCAACATCTTTGTAGCCGTCTTTATCTTCATCTGATCCCCCTATGACTATTCCTCTGTAGTGGGATCCAAAATTCCCGAATAAATGGAGCCTTTTTTTATCGTCTCCAAATGAATATGCTGATTTTTTCCCCGCGCGACAGGCGTATTCCCATTGGGCTTCTGTAGGAAGTGTGTAACGCCAATTTTTGGGGAGGCGACCTGACCAATGGTTGAGTTCTGTTAATTTTTCACAAAAGGCTATTGCTTCTCTGTAATTTAGAGTAACAGGATAGTCTGCAAGCTTAGCGGAGTATGATTGAGACGAGCCTACAATGGTATGGTATTGTGCGTATGTGACCTCTGTTTTTCCGAGGTAAAACGGTTTAGTTATTTGAACTTTAACCTGGTTTTCGTTTTCTTTCCGTCCTTCCTCATCCGGGGGACTTCCCATCAAAAAGCTACCGGCAGGAACTAAAATTAACTCCATTTCTACAGTATCACTTAGCGCCACGACCATGTTTGGAGCTTTACCTAATGTGCGTGAGTGCTTCTTCCCCTTTACAGGAGTCGAAATTTTTGACTCTGATTCGGTCTCATTAGGATTTGTCGTATTTGCGAGCTCTTTTTCAAATTTTTTGAGAGCGATGGTACTTTGAAAATCCTTTAGCTTGGCGGTTTGTTGGGCAAGCGTATTGATCTTCTTTACATATTTTTTGTTGAGTTTCTGGGTGGCAGCCTGCTTTTGTATCTCAAGCGCTGAAAACTTTTTTTGAGTAATTTTTATAAAAATTTGGATGTCCTTGGGGTAGCTTTCGATTTCTTCAATGGACAGAATACTGTAAAAGTCTTGCTTGAATGCGAGCAGTGTTTCTGCATCTTCTATACGCATTTTCGAGGAGCACAGCGCGATTCCGGTATCTAACGTTTCAAGCGATTTTTGTTTCTCTTGTTTTTCTCTTTCTTTAAAGGGAGCCAAGATTTTAAGGAGCTCCTCCTCGTATGCTTCACGAATTTCTCTTACAAGGTCGGGAGTGTTGTCTTCTTCGATGTCTTCAGAAAGAGACTCGATTAACTTTACCTGTGAAGAGGTTTTATCTCTTTTCTTCCTGACGCCAAAAGCGGAGGGAGCATCCGCAAGAAGTTCGCACGGTAGTGCGGAAAGGGTTAGGAGATAGCTGATGGCGAGAAATAGGGATTTCTTTTTCATATTGGCTTGTGGTTGTGCTTCATTGTGGCACTGTCGGCTCTTTTGTCAAGGTTCACTTTCCCTTCCTATTGAAGGATTTGTTTTAAATATATTCGTGAAATCTGAGCAAAAATCATGCACTTTCAATTCTTAGAATTCACTAATTGATTATTGATTTTTCCTCTCAAGATTTTTAAATCCCATGTATGCCTAAAAATAGGGATTATTGTTTTTGGTGGAAAATCGTTTTTCTGGCATGTTTGGGGGTGGCGGCATCGGCTTTGCTTTCCTGTGGTTCCGGAGATGTACCTGTAGCGGAACTTGTGGCTTCGGATTCGAGGCCGAGGTTTCTGAATGCTGACGGCTTAGAAAACTTTTATAAGGTTTCGGACAAGCTATACCGCTCGGCGCAACCGACGGCGGCGGGGTTTCGTTCGTTGCAGGCCATCGGAATTACGACCGTACTCAATCTGCGGAATTATCATTCCGATGACGATGAAGCTACGGGGACGGATCTTAAGCTTTTGCGGCGCCGCATGAATGCGGGAAGTATCACGGAGGATGATTTGCTGGAATCGCTGAAGATGATTCGCGATGCCGACGGTCCGGTGCTGGTGCATTGCTGGCACGGAAGCGATCGGACGGGAGCGGTTTGTGCCGCTTATCGTATCGTCTTTGAAAATTGGACTGTCGAAACTGCTCTTGCCGAGATGTTTTATGAGCCTTTCGGGCATCATCGCCGAATTTATACGAATATTCCCGAGCTGATTCGTACGATTGATTGGGAAGCAATGCGTCTCAAAGTGATTCTTCCGTCGCGCTAATACGAAATCGGATCCGTTTCCGGCAAAATAAAATCGCACTTGCGAGCTTGGGCCCGTAAACTCGTAGCATGATTCGAAAATTGCTTTGGGCCATAGGGCTTTGCGGCGTTTCCGCTTTTGCGGGAACGGATTTTGAAACACGAGCGGAGAAGGCTGACTATGTTATTCTCTCGGACAAAACCCATGTGGATGTCGCCGATAACGGGAGCGGAATTTTCCGTATTTTTAAAAAAGTAAAAATCAATAGCGAAAAAGGGGCGCTTGCGAACCGCGTTATCAAATTCGACTACGATCCGTTGACGGCTTTTGCCGAATTTGCCTTTGCGCGCGTTATTCGTGCCGACGGAAGTATTCAGGAGTTGGATTGCGCCCGGGCCTGTGATTATGCGGCTCCGGCGCGTGCGATTTATTGGGGAGCCCGTCAGATTATGCTCGAAGTCGGCCGTCTCGAAAAAGGCGATGTCCTTGAATACGGAATCGATAAAAAAGGTTTTACCTATGCACTGCTCGACGGGGCTGCGGGAAGCGGCGGTGCGGGAAGTGCCGATAACAGCGAGGAAAAATTCATTCCGCCGATGCGCGGCGAGTTTTACGATATCGTTCCGTTTTGGGCTACGGAGGCTCCGATTGTCGAAAAGGTCTATTCCGTGTCTATCCGCAAGCCGCTCCAATACAAATTTTACCGCGGAGACGTTGCTCCGGAAGTGAATTTTCTCAATAACGGGAAAACGGAATACCGGTTTACGGCAAAGGCGGTTCTGCCTTTCGAAAAGGAGGAAAACATGGTCGATCTTTTCGACGCGGCGCCGAAGCTGCAGTTGACGACGACGTCTTCTTGGCGGGAAAAATCTCTCTGGTTCCATCGCGTAAACGAAGACTTCGGAAGCTTCCTGCCGACGCCGAGTGCCCAACGTAAGGTTGACGAAATTATCGCGGGGGCAAAGAGCGATCGCGAAAAAATTGCACGCCTGACGCATTGGGTTGCCGACAATATGCGCTACTCCGGCATCTCCATGGGCAAGGGAGAAGGCTACACTCTGCATCCGACGGACATGAATTTTACCGACCGCTGCGGGGTCTGCAAAGACAAGGCGGCGCTACTGATTTCCATGTTGCGAATGGCGGGGTTTGAGTCCTGTCCGGCGATGACGATGGCGGGATCGCGCATCGAAGCGCTTCCGGCAGACCACTTTAATCACAGCGTCGCACTCGTTAAGGTGGACGGAAAGTGGGAGCCGCTCGATCCGACTTGGGTGCCGTTCGTGCGCGAACTTTGGTCGTCTGCGGAATCGCAACAGCATTATCTTCCGGGGGTGCCCGAAGGCTCGGATTTGTGCGAAACGCCGATTGCTCCTGCCGAGGACCACTACTTGCGGGTCCGGGTAACGGGGAACTTGGATGAAGACGGAACGCTCCATGCGGAGTATGCGCTTGAGGCGGAAGGCCAGACGGATGCACGTATTCGCCGTGCTTATTGCGAGGGGTATGTCGAGGATTGGGCGCAGAAAATTGAGCGTGAAATCTATGCAATCGCTCCGAATACGGAAATTGAAAGTATTGAGCTCGGTAACGATTGGCGCGAGTACCTCGAAATGCCGTTGAAATTGAAAGTGAAATTCAAGATTCCGCGCTATGCGGCAAGCGCAGACGGGGTTTTGGTCTATGAGCCCCTGGTCTTCAAAAATGTTTTCCCTCAAGGAAGGCGTTATGAGAAAATAACGACAAAACCGGATGAGCGCCGCTACGGATTTAAGGACTCCTGTTCTCGTACGGCTGAGTTTTCGGAGCAAATTGATTTGCCGTTTAATGCGGTCCCGCAAGTCCGCGAAGAAAAAACGGCGGGTGACGCCGCAGACTTCGAAGGGAGACTCGATGTCGGAGCGCACCGTCTGTCGTATGTGCAGACGCTCCGCATGAGAAAGCGCGTTTACGATGCGGAGGACTGGAAGGATGTGCGCGACGCATTGTGTAGCTATGAGCAGTTCTCCAAGAGCGCAGTTGTCATTAAGAAACAATAACGTCTTATTTTTGATTTTATGAATATTTCATGGAAGATTCTTTTGGGCTCGTTCGCGGCATTGCTTGTTTCCGCGGCTCCCCTTCATGCCGAAAATGTATTGCCGTTGCCGGTTACGCCGCGAATGGGGCTGAAAAATTTCCCGGACGTGAATGCTCCGGAAGCGGCTTACAAGCATGTCGAGAAGACTTACCGTTTTGACGCGAACGGCGCTTGTGAGTTTCGTTGCAAGAGCGAGTTGCGCGTAAATACGCTGTTTGCGATGAACGAGCTCTGCGGGGAAACGTTCATTGTTTACAATCCCAAATTCCAACGCGTGAAGATTAACGCTGCCTACACGATTGCTGCCGACGGCGTAACGCGTGTCGATGTTCCGGAGAATGCCTTCAATACGGTTTTGCCGGGTTTTGCCGCAGATGCGCCCGCGTTTAATTTTCTGCGGGAGCTCGTTATCACGCACACGGCCCTTGAGCCCGGAGCGACGATTGTTCTCGATTACTCTGTTTTTTCTGCGGAAACGGGCGGATTGCTTTTCGATGAATATGCGGATATGCCTTTCCCCTGTGAACATCTCGTCCTGAATTTCAACGGTTCCGTGACGGAATACTTCAATGTCGCGGCACGTTCCCGTGAGCAATATTTTGTCGCGAAGAAAACGATTCCGGTGATTTATCCCGGGATGCCGGCAACGGCGGTGCGCGATTTTTGCGCGACCGGAGGCGTATCTTTGGGAGATGAGGGAAAACGGCTGCTGAAACGGCTGATCCGCGATACGATGAGCGAATCGGAAAAACGGACTGCGCTTGTGCAATTTGTGCGGGAGCAGGTGGCGACAATTGCAATCCCGAGCGATTTGCTTTTGGAAGCGCACCTTCGCGGGACCGATGCCGTAATAAGTTCCGCTTACGGGACGTCGCTTGAAAAGGCGCGCCTGCTCTGGGCTTTGCTTTCGGAGACCTTCGATAGCGAATTTAAAATCGTGCGTTCGGCAGATGACGATAGCTACGCGATTGAGTGTGCATCCGGAGAGAAAATTGCCGTGAATCCTGGCAAGGCGATTCGGGAAGGTATTGTTCTCAATCTCAGCTGTGAGTTTTCCGGCGGAAAGGAATCGGTTCGCGGGACGGCTGCCGTAGTGCCGTCGTCTCTCGTGCCTGAAGCCAAGCCGCTTGCAGAGGATTTACTCGGGGCGGGAATGACGCCGGGTAAGGCGGAGTGGCTACCCGAGCGGCGCTTACTCTTGGCGGGCGAGCGCGGCGCTGAGCCCAAAGACGGGATTTTGATTTGGCAAGCTCCCGTCGCGAAACGCGGGATTGCGGCGTTTGACTTTGAAGCGCTGCCGCGGGAGCGCAAGAGTACCTTGAAAATTCCCGTTTCGGGGAATACGTTTTCGGAAACATACGCCTATACGATTCTTTTGCCGGAAGGATGGAATCTCGCGGGGAGGCTGCCGAGCCGCGAAACGGTCAATGCGCTCGGGCGGGCCTGCTTTTCCGTTAAGCAGGACGGCCGAAAGCTCGTCGTTGTTAAAGCTCTCGAATTGAAAACAACGACGATTGCGCCGGAAGCCTATCCGGAATTCCGCGCGTTGATGACGTCCTGGTTCGAAGCGGCAAACAATCGCCTGATTATTCGCACGGCGGCGCGCAAGGCCCCGGAGGCCGAAAAGGCGGAATAGGGATAAAGTAAAAACGGGCGTTTCCGCTTGGAAACGCCCGCCCAATCTCTACTAACTTAACTCTATCTCTACTAACACACTAAAACCGCAAATTAAGCGAATGCGGTTTTTCTTTTTGTCTGAAATTTTTCGGATGCTCAATTAGGGCGGATACAAAAATCCCCGCCGGGCTCGGAGGCTCGCGGCGGGGATGGATGATGCCTTTATTGTGCGAATTTTTCGACGAACTTCTTGAGGCGGGAAAGGACGCGCTCCTTGCCGAGCAACTCGAGCAATTCGTGCAATCCGGGACCGCCGGCTTGGCCGGAAACGGCGAGGCGCATCGGGGCGAAATAATCCGTCGGCTTTACGCCGTTGTCGGCGCCGAGCTTTTCGAAGAGCGCGTCAATCGTTGCGGGGGCAAGATCGGCGGCGGTTTCGATTGCGGGAACGAGTTCTTTGCAACGGGCGACGGGATCGCCGCGCTTGCTCTGCTTGGCGAGCGCTTTTTCGTCAATCGGAAATGCTTCCGAGAAGAAGTAGCCGACAAAGCCCGGGAGCGTGTCGAGTGCGTTCATCTTCGGTTTGCACAGCGCGAGAACTTTTTGCAGATAGTCTTCGTCGGTCTTGTCGTCGATGACTTTCGCTTCGCCGAGTACGGGGGCGGCAAGCCAGGAGAAGGATTCGTCCGGGAGTGCGCGCAGGTATTCCTGATTGAAGAACGCCATTTTGCGTTCGTCGAAGCGTGCATTGGCTTGGTGGACGTCGCAGAGGTCGAACTGTTCGATGATGTCTTCGATCGGGAGGATTTCGCGTCCGTCCTTCGGGGTCCAGCCGAGCATGCAAAGGAAATTGCGGACGGCGGCGGGCAGGAAGTGGCGGGATTGATATTCTTCGATGAGGGCTCCGCGGTCGCGTTTGGACATTTTGCCCGAGCCTTCCGTCTTCAGAATCAGCGGGATGTGCGCGAACTTCGGCGGTTCAACGCCGAAGGCTTTGTAAAGCTCGACGTGCTTGCTCGTGTTGGAAAGGTGGTCTTCTCCGCGAATGACGTGCGTAATTTTCATTGCGATGTCGTCCACGACGTTGACGAGGTGGAAAACGGGCTCGCCGTTGCCGCGGACGATGACGAAGTCACGGTCTTCGGCGCGCTCAACGCGGCCGCGAATGATGTCGTCGATGATGACCGGCGCGGCGTGGACGCGTTCGTATTCTTTTTTCAGAAAATCGTCGTAAACGGTTTCGCGTTCGCCTTCGAGGCGGAACCAGATGGCGCCGTCTTTTTCGTAGGCGCGGCCTTTGTCCATGAGCTCTTGGACTTTCTGCTTATAGAATTCGCTGCGTTGCGATTGGAAATACGGGCCGTAGTCGCCGCCGGTTTGCGGGCCTTCGTCCCAGTCCATACCGAGCCAGCGCATGGATTCTAAAATAACATCGAGGAATTCCTGCGTGTTACGTTCTTTGTCGGTATCTTCGATACGCAGAACGAAGGTCCCGCCCGTGTGTCGGGCGTAAAGCCAGTTAAACAGCGCGGTGCGTGCGCTTCCGATATGGAAAAAGCCCGTCGGGCTCGGTGCGAAACGTGTGCGAACTTCACTCATGACTTGAAAAATTGCGTTCCCGCAAGAAAACGCTTTTCCCGTGGGATTGGCAAACGGAAAAAGCGGTATCTGCCGGCGGGATTCGGGTGTTTGTTAAGAGGTTTGTGCGGGATTAGGCGAATACTTTTTGCAGGGCATCGACAATCGCGTCGGGCGTGGCGGCTTCGGCAATGCCGGCAACTGGGATGGCGGCGGTACGCAATTCCGATGCCGTCGGCGCACCGATGGCGACGACTTGCGGGCGGACGGCGTCTTTCTGTAGGGCGAGCGCGGCGGCTTGCGCGACGAAAGATTTCACGGCGGAGGAACTGGCGAAAACGATGGCATGGGCGCCGTTTTCGCGGAAATCTTCGGCGGCGGCTTGTGCGGAGACATCGGCCTCGTCCGTCGCGTAAACCGGGAAGGTATCGACGATGGCGCGTCCGGCGTCTTCGAGTTTTTTCGGCAGGGCATCCGAGTTGCGATTGCCCGTAACGACGCAGATTTTCTGGTTTTCGATGCCGTGGTCGGCGAGGAGCTTGTCGGCAAGGGCATCACCGGTATGGGTCTCGGGGACGCAATCGACTTCGAGGTGAAAGCCTTCGACGGCGCGTGCGGTTGCCGGACCGACACAGGCGATGCGGCAGGGACCGAGCGAGCGGATGTCTTTGTAGCGGGCAAAGAAGTGGGCGAAGAAGCCGCGGACGCCGTTGACGCTCGTAAAAACCAGCCAGTCGTATTCGCCGAATCCGCCGAGGATTTCGGGGACGAGCTCTTCGTTCTGCTCGGGGAAGCGGATTTCAATCAGCGGCATTTCGAGCACGACGGCTCCTTCGCGGACGAGCAGGTCGCGCAACTCGGCGTTTTGGTCTTTCGGACGGGTGATAACGATGCGTTTGCCTTTCAGCGGCGTGGAATTTTTTTTCATGGATTAGGAATTTAAAATTTTGGAAAGCAGGCGGGCAACGGATTCGCGAATGCCCGGCAGATCTTGCGGGAAGCGGCACCGGTCGGAGAAAAATCCGATGTCTTCGCGGAAAATCAGCAGGGTCTCGTCGGCATAATGCACGGCAAAAGCGGTGTGGCAGCCTTCGCCGAGTGCTTCTAAAAATGCGCGTTCAACGCGGAATGCATGGGTGGTCGGAGCATCGCAAACCGTCGCAAACAGCGCGGCCTCGGCGTTGCGGCACTGGAGGGCGATGGCGGCTTGAGCGGCGGCGGGAACAAGCTGCGTGAGCGGCATTTCGCGGAATTCCAGACCCGGAAAGGCGGAGATGCCCAAGCGTTGCAGCCCGGCTGCGGCGAGGAAGGTGGCGTCTGCCGTGCCGTCGGCGATTTTTTGCAGGCGGGTGCTGACATTGCCGCGCAGTTCGCAAAAGCCTGTTTGCGGGAAGAGGATTCGGGCTTGAGCGCGTCGGCGCGGCGAACCGCTCGCAATGCTCGCCGGGATGTCGATGCCTTGGCGCACGACGAGGACGTCATTGGCGCGGGCACGCGGGAGACAACCGGCGACACAGAGCCCGTCGCGCATATCCGTCGGCAGGTCCTTGCCGCTGTGAACGGCGAGGTCAATTTCGCCTGCGAGCAGGGAGGCTTCAAGTTCGCTTGTGAAAAGGCCCTTGCCGCCGCTTTTTTCAAGCGACCATTCGAGCTTTTTATCGCCTTGGGTGACGAATTCTTTGAGGACGACTTCGGTGTCCGGGAAATGGTGCCGGAGGCTGGCTCGGGCGAGCTCGGCCTGTGCGAGCGCGAGCGGGCTGCGGCGCGTGCCGACGGTGATTTTTCGGGGAGACATTATCGGGTTCCTTTGTCTTTAAGGACCGAAATCGGCGGGTTTTCCGCAAAGGGCGGCGGCGGGAGCGGCGCTTCCGTGGCGGTCTGTTTGCCGTCTGCGAGCGAATCGTAAGCGGACGGGAGGCTTGAGCCGCCCGACATAACGGCGTAGGCAATGTAAAACGCGAGCGCAGTAAGGACGACGCAAAGGGTGATTTTGGCGCCGATGCGAAGGTTGATTTTCAGATTAACGAGGGTTTTGTCTTCCATGGCGATTTAGAATTCGAAGAGCGATTGCTCGGGTTCGGCGTTGCCGGATTTTTGTGCGCCGGCCTCGTTGCTTTGGGCGTTCAGGTCGATAATGGCGTTCATCTGGCGGACGCGCGGGGCTTCGGGGGCGAGTTCGGTGAGGCGCGTCAGGATGCTTTTCGGCGGCGTTTGATCGGCGGAGAGCATACGATGGGCTTCCGCGACCTGAAACAGAAGCGGCAGGTCGTTGGGCGCGAGGGCCTCGGCGTTGCGGAGCGATTCTTGCGCGGCATCTTTTTCGCCGAGCAGAATTTCGGCGACCCCCTTGGCGAGCTGTGCTTCCGCGAGTTCCGGGGCATGGCGGCAGGCTTCGAGCGCCGCTTGCTTGGAGGCCTTGGCCAAGCCGTAGATGTGTTCCGGCGAGGTGTAGGCGGAAAGCGTGTAAAGGCGGGCAAGGTTCAGCCAGGCTTCGGCGTTGTCGGCTCGAGCTTCGACGGCGGCGAGAAAGGCGGCTTCGGTGCTTGCGGGCTCGAAATGCGCGGCTTCCAAATTGGGCGCGGCGTAGAAATTCTGAAGGAAGGGCTTGAGCGCGCGTTTGCCGTTCTCGCAGTGTGCGGCGCTTTGGCTTACGGGGAGGAAAAGAGCAAAGAGCGTTGCGGGGAGTACCGCTGCGGCAATGAAGAGTGTTTTGCGGCGCTTGCCGGTCCAGGTGCAGATGTGGACGAAGCAGGCCGGCGCGGTTTCGTGTGCCACGATTCCGGCAAAAATCGAAACGCCCAAGACGGCGGGCAGGAAGCTCGGAGTGAAATCCAAGGCAAAGAGCAGGCCGCTCGCGGCAATTCCGCCGAGTAGCGATGCCAAAAGGCCGCGGGTATTGGAATCGTGCAATTTGGTTTCGTCGTTGGGGCGGACCGAAGAATTATGTTCACGCAGGAGTGCGACGCTTCTGCGCGTTCCCCAAAACAGAATCAGACCGGCGGGGACAAAGAGGCAGAGGAAGCCGATCAGGCCGTTTTCCGCCAAGACGTCGGTGTAGAGGCTGTTGCTTGTCGTCGCGTGAATCTGGCACGCGGGCGGAGCGATTTTGCGGAATTCGGCTTTGAAAGAATCCGTCCCTTCGCCGAGTAACGGAGAGCCGGCGAAGACCTTCAGTGCGATTTTTTGCAATTCGATACGCGAAGGAGGCGGCGTATTTTTCAGGCTTTCGGATTTCTGGACGCTCGTGATTTCCGACGGGGCGGAGAACGGCATTTCGGAGAAAAGCGGGGCGAGCGCAATCCCGCAGGAAAGCAGGACGACGCTAATCGTGCGTGCCGTTTTCTTGTGCGTGTAAAGCAGCGTGAAAACGAGGCCGCCCGCGAGAGTCGAGAGCCATACGGCGCTGTGGCGCGTCAGCAGAATCAGACCGAACGCAAGCAATCCGACATAAAATGCGAACATGCGTTTGCGGGGGTCCGAGCCGCGGCGGAGGGCAAGGGCCAGGCAACCGAAAAGGATTTGGATGGTGACGGCTCCGGCGGCGACCGGGTCGGAGAGATAGCCGGCGAGGATTTTCATCGCCAGCGAGCCGGAGAAGTCTTCGCTGATGCGGATTTGCTCGGTGATGCCCGCGACCAGGCAGGCGAGCATGAGGAGGAGGGTGCCCGCGAGCAGGCGGGTTTGCCCGCCGTTAGTCCGGCTGCGTTGGACCGCGATGAAAAAGAACATGAGCGGGACGAGATTCATCCCGAGCGAGAGGGTCGCGTCGGCGGGGAAGGGCGAAAGGAAAAGGGCTTCCGCGGCCTGCAGCGCAATCCAGGGCAGAAAGATCAGGAAGCTTGTCGAAAGCAGGGCGCCGCGGCCCACACGCTTGGCGCTCGCCATCATTTCGCAGTTCAGGGCTACGCAGGACAGCAGCAGGAAGTACGGGAGGTAGCGGGCATCGTTGCCGCCGTCGGATAAAAACGCCAGCGCGAAGACACCGGTTAGGGCGAGATAGAAAAAGAAACGCGCGGTGCGGATAAATTTCTTATGCAGTTTGTCCTGTTCGAATTGGGCTGAGAATTCTACGGCTAAGTCCATGTCGGGAAATTGCGGTTAATGGGAAAGGCGAAGGTGTTTTTTGATGACGAATTTTTCGCCGCGGAGGAGTTCCGTGCCGGCATCGAAGGCGGATTCGAATGCAGGGAAAAACGTATCGCCCTCGGGTTCGGTATCAATCGTCGTTAGGAAGAGCTCCGTGCACAACGGCAGGAGTTGGCGGTAAATTTCCGCGCCGCCGGCGACAAAGATTTTGCGCTCGGGGGCGATGGCTTCGAGTTCGGCGAGCTCGCGGATGCAAAGGAGGTTTTCGGACTCCGGTGTCCCCGCCGGAAGGCGTCCGGCGCGGGAAAGCACGACTGTGATGCGCCCCGGAAGCGGGCGGCCGATGGATTCGTAGGTCTTGCGTCCCATCAGCAGGATACTACCCATGGTCGTTTGCTTGAAGAACTTGAAGTCTTCGGGAACGTGCCACGGAATGGCGTTCGCGTTGCCGATGACGCGGTTCTTCGCCATGGCGGCAATGGCGGCAAGCGGACGGGTGAGTTGCGGAAAATCAGACATAAGGAGGAAAGAAGCGCGAAGGCGGAGTTCGAAAAACGGCTCCGGTTTGCACTTGCTGTTTTTTAGACGGCGACGGGCGCTTTAATTCCGGGGTGCGGGTCGTAACCTTCGATTGCGATGTCTTCGTAGCGGAAGGCAAAAATGTCTTTCACTTCCGGATTGAGCTTCAGTGTCGGGAGCGCGCGCGGTTCGCGGGAAAGTTGGAGTTTAACCTGCTCGAAATGGTTGTTGTAGATGTGCGCGTCGCCGAAGGTGTGGACGAAATCGCCGACGCCGAGCCCGCAAACCTGCGCAATCATGTGCGTGAAAAGCGAATAGCTGGCGATATTGAACGGAACGCCGAGGAAGAGGTCCGCGCTGCGCTGGTAGAGTTGGCAACTCAGTTTGCCGTCGCCGCCGACGTAGAATTGGAAAAGCGTGTGGCAGGGCGGAAGCGCGACTTTGTCCGCTTCGCCGGGATTCCAACCGGAGACGATGAGGCGGCGCGATGAGGGATTGCGTTTAATTTCCGCGATGAGGGACGCGATTTGATCCACGCCGTCGCGGGCAAAGCTGCCGTCGGCGTTTTTCGTCGCGCCGAAATTGCGCCATTGGTGTCCGTAAATCGGGCCGAGGTCGCCTTCTTGACGGCCGAAGCGCGCGCATTGCTCGGCAGTGCTCCATTCGTCCCAAATCGTGACGCCGCGCTCGCGCAACCACGCATTGTCGGTGTGGCCGCCGATGAACCAGAGTAATTCCTGGATAATGGAGCGCGTGTGAACTTTTTTGGTCGTGACGAGCGGAAAGCCCTTCGAAAGGTCGAAACGAATTTGGGCCCCGAAAATGCCGCGCGTGCCTACGCCGGTGCGGTCGCTGCGGTTTTCGCCGTTTTCGAGGACGTTCTTAAGTAAATCCAGATATGCCTTCACGGGAACGGGTGATTATTGGCGGATTTCCCACTCGATTTTCTTGGCTTCGTCGAAGGCGGTGTAGGGATCGTCGCCGTCTTCCAGTCCGGCCTGCATATGCTCGGCTTTGAGTTTTTCGGAGGATTTTTTACCCTTGTTGTAAAGCCCGACCAAGCGTTTGAATTCGGCCTTGAGTTTGGCGTTTTTGCCGATGGCGCTGACGCGGAAAATCTTTTTCGTGTAGCCCTCGCGGGAGGATTTGTCGGCGCCGGTTGCCTGAGCTTCGGCGGCAAGTTGCTGTTCGAGTTGCTTGGAGGCGGCGGGCGCATTTTTGAGGACTTCGAGCGGGAGCCCGACCAAGAGCACGGGTTCCTTTTGGTGAACCGTAAAGATGCCGGCGAGTTTTTTCAGCTCGGCTCGCTTGCCGAAGGTGCTGCCTTCCTTTTCGTATTTCGGCGCATAGGCGCTTCCGAAATTCTTGAACGCTTCCGGAGCAACGAGCACGAGAATGCGGCCGTTGCTTTGGCCTTTTTCCGTGGCCGTTTTCACGGGGATAACGACAAAGGGAGCTTCCGCGGTCGCATAACCGCTGGCGCCGATTTCATCGACGTAGGTATAAACTTGCTTTTGGTTAAAGCTTTTGAGCTTTTTGGCCCACGCGGTCGGGGAGGTTTCTGCGGCGGCAGAGGCCTTCTTCGGAGCGGCCCAGACGGGAACGCAGCAAAGGACTGCCAAAAACAGGATTGCGCTAAGAATCTTTTTCATGTTTCGGGATTTATACGAAGCAGTTAAGACTAATTGCAAAAACGGCGTAGCGCCATAAAAAATACGTGGATGCGGAGCATTTCCCGGGGAAAATGCTCCGCATCAAGCTTCAGATTCCGGCCTGCCGTCGCCGTCGGAATCCCAAGGATCGGCTTCGTCGGCGGGATCGGTTCCCGCGACAACTTCTTCGGTATCGGTCCATCCGTCGCCGTCGGTATCATTTTCTAAGACTTCGGAGAGCGCCCAGAGCGTCCCGGCGAGTCCGATGAATGCGGCGCTTCCTGCCGCCCACGGCAAGTAGCGTCCGCGATGTTTTTCAACGGGGGTAATGGATTTCATTTTATTTAGTTTTTATACATTTGAGGACGCAATAGATGCTTTATTGTTATGATTTGTCAAACGGATTTTGTGTAAGTCTGTTTGCGGAGGAGAGGCTTGCGGGTCTGCTAAGCTTTGCGAGGAATCAATAAGATGTTCCGGAGCGGGAATATTTTGGAGCTTGAGTAAACGTGTCGTACGTAAAGCCTGTCAGCGGGTGTTTTCGCCTTGCTTAATACGGATTGGCGGGATATTTTTTCCGATATTATGCAGGAAAACTATCTGCCCATTCTTATTCAAGTTATCATCGGCGTCTGCTTGCCGGTCGTGATTATTATTGCGAGTCATATCGTCGGCCAATTCGGGAAGTCGAACCGCTCGCAGAAGTTGCCTTATGAATGCGGTCTGAAGGGCGAAGGTACGGTTCACCCGCGCTTTTCCGTGCGTTTCTATCTGACGGCGATGCTTTTCATCCTGTTCGATATCGAAGTGGTTTTCCTGATTCCCGCGGCGCTCATCTACCGTGAATTCCTCGGCGCCGGCGTGCCGGTTCTGTGGACCTTGGCGGTCTTCCTGGGGATCGTGATTTTCGGCCTCTGGTACGAAGTCAAGAAAGGCGCTCTCGACTGGGAACGTTGATTTTTAGCAAAGCAGGTGCCGCCGGTTCCTGCTTTTTTGCTCGCTTTTTCTAACCCCGAAAAAATAAGCAAATGCGTATCGATCGCTTTTTATCCCAAAATCGCATTGTCGAGTTGAAGCATCGCGACTTTGCGTTGGCGCTCGGCGAATTGCTCGATGTGGCCTTGCCCGCGGGAACACCGGCGGCCATGCGGGAGAACTTGCGAAAGACGCTCGTCGAGCGTCAGGCCACCATGCCGACGAGTGTCGGCGGCAACTATATCACCGTGCCGAATCTGTGCACGATGATTGATTCTCAATTTATTTTCGCGGTCGGTCGCCTCCCCGAAGAGGAAAAGCCGGAAGAAGGCGCGGAAGCGACTGCTGCGGGAACGGCTTCTCCGGAGGCCCCGCGCGTAATTTTCCTCGTCCTCGCTTCGTCCAAAACGCGCATGTATCATCGCGTCCTCTCGGAAATCGCCCATGCGCTCGCCGGGAAGGAATTCGTGGACAACCTCAAAAAGGCGGTTTCCCTGAAGGATTTCCGCAGCGAAATCACCAAGTTGCTCAAGGGGGTTTCTAAGCAGGCGCAAGACCACGAGTCCGGTATGAACCGCCTTATCGGCCGTGCCGCCCACCGCATTGTCCGCGGAACGAAATGCGGCATTCTTTTGGTCTTTGCCGACACCTTCCGCACGCCGCCGCTTTTGGATCGTTTTAATTATCCGACTTTCAAGACGGTCATTGTTTCTGCGGAAAACTACGATTTTCATTCCGACGCGGGAGAAAAGCCGGAAGTCATCACGGTTCGCTCCTTCGGCAATCACCGGATGTCGCAGTTGCGCGCGGCGATGTTTATCGGGCTGATGCGCGGAATCATCAAGCCGGAAGACCGTATCTGTTGTCTCGGCGGAACCGGTGCGAGCAACAAGCTGGACTCGATTTTGGTCATCGATGTCGCCAACGAATTCCCGACGGTCATGACTTCGCGGGCGAGCTCGCTCGTCCCCGCAAAGGTGCGTCCGGAAGTCTTGGAAAAAACCATCGCGCTGGCGACCGAACTCGCCGTTCAGGGCCGCGAAGGCAAGCCGGTCGGCACGCTCTTCGTTATCGGAGAATGCGAGAAGATCCGTCCGTTTACCCGTCCGCTCCTGCTCAACCCGCTCAGCGGCTATGCACGGGAAGACCGCAATATCTCCAACGCCTTCGTCGAAGAAACCGTCAAAGAATTGGCCTTAATCGACGGCGCTTTTATTATCGACCACGACGGCGTCATCGACTCGGCGGGGAGCCAAATTACCGCCAGCCTCCAAGGAGCGAAGGTGTCGTTGCCGAGCGGTTTGGGAACACGCCACGCTGCCGCCTGTGCCATTTCGCTTGCTGCGGATTGCGCGGCCATCGTCGTTTCCGCCTCCGGACAAATCACGCTTTTCCGTCACGGCGAGTCCATCGTGCTTTTGGAGCGTTCCGCTTCGCGAACCATTTAAAAGAAAGGAATTTCGGGTATGTCAACGAAGCATCGCGCCGCTCGGACAAAGTTTTTCCACAATCTCTCGCGTTGGTGGGGACGGTGCAAGAAGTCCATCGTCAAACATCTGAGCGAACAGCCGTCGATTGCCGAAATTATTGACGACGATGAGGACATGTTCGAAATCGGGCGCGAGCCGGGGCAACTTCCGATCGAATCGCCGTTCGAGAACCTGGAATCTGCGCAGTTTCGCGTGATTTGTTACGACGAAAGCGGTTACTCGCTGGAGGAATTCACGGATGTCGATAGCCTTTCCAAGTACGCTGAAGCTCAAAAAGGGATTGTTTGGGTGCAGATGATGGGGATGAAAGACCCGCAGCTCGTCCATGTCGTCGGAGCGCTTTTCAATATTCCGATGCTCGCGCAGGAAGATATTCTCAACGTTTGGTCGCGTCCGAAGTTTGAAGAATACGGCGAAGAAGTTATCCTCGCCGTTGCGCGCGCCGTGCGTCTCGGCGTCGAGGAAATGCAACCGAAAGGACAGCAGATCTCCTTTGTCGCGGGCAATAACTTCCTGATCTCCTTCCACGAAAAACGCGAGCTCGTCTTCGAAAGCATCGAGCGCCGAATCGCCGAAAACTCCGGGAAAATCCGCAAGTGGGGCTCGCCCTACCTGCTTTACACGCTTATCGACACGCTTGTTGACCGAATCCTTTATCTGACCGAAGAAATCGAAGACGCCATTTCCGATCTGGAAGACGAAACCGTGCGTGCCGCCGACGGGGACTCCGACGGGGAGGACATCCGAACGATTTACCACTTGAAGCGTCTCGTCGTTCGCATCGGTCGCATGATTTATCCGCTCCGCGACATGGTTCGCACCTTCGAACGCTACGAGCATCCGCTGCTGCCGCCGGAGATGGATATGTATTTTTCCGACCTCTACGACCACACGCTGCGGGCGTTTGACCGTATCGAGCACTCCCGCATCATTCTGCAGGAATTGCAGGATTTCTACCATTCCGAGCACGAGCGCCGAACCAGCGAGATTATCCGCTTCCTGACGGTGATTACCTTTATGTTCATCCCGATTACCTTCATCACCGGGCTTTTCGGAATGAACTTTGTCCATCTTCCCGGGCTGCAGTCGGAATACGCGTTCTACATCGTGAGCGCGTTGATGGCGACTTTCGTCGCAGGCGCCGTCATCTTCTTCCGCGTGAAGAAGTGGTTCTAAGAGAGATTAAAGCTTAAAGGGGAAAGATTAAAGAGAGAGCTTAATGATTAGGGCTTAAAGCTTAAAGAGAACGTGAACGGTTCTTTAATCTTTTAAAAGCTCCTCCCCTAAGCTAGGGGAGGGAGACCGCGTGCGGTGGAGAGATTAAAGAGAGATCTTAGGGCTTAAAGACTAAGGGCGCTTTTTTGAGGTTTGCAGAGGGTCGCAATTCGTTCCATTGCGCCGCGGACGCGTAAACGGGTCTGTCTTCGTTACTTTGCGGCGTTTGTTTTTTATGGATTATCCGCGGGTTGCGGCTTTGCCTGCACCCGCGATTTGTCCAATGGTAAGAGGCACCGCTCGATGACTTACCTGTGTTTCAGACGTTCCTGCGGCGTGATGAAATATTCCCTTGGCCGCTCCGGAGAGGTGCTTCCTGCTGCCGAAACAGCGCCTAAATGCCACCGAAATAAGCGTTGACAACTTTTAGGGGGGGGGTAAAATGAATCTCTCATTTTAAAATCCAAACTCAGAACTCTATGAAAAAATATATCACGATTGCGGCACTCTTAGTCGCAGGAAACGTATTCGTTAATGCGGGAACCAAAGCGATTGTTGAATTGAATACGTCGAACACGACCCCTGTCATTGCAACGGCAGAATTGGATGCCGATGCAGTGAAGACTATTCTTTATGGAGAGGATTTGCGTTCGGCACTTCTCGGCTTGACCGTTGTAAGGAACGCGGGGACGGAAAATGAGGTGAAGTTGCCTTGGTCGATTACGGCTAATTATTGGGACACCTCAAACGAACTTCATATTTATACAAAAGAGGCGGGAGAATCCGTTTCGGGTTATGCAAATGGGTCTTTTGCTGATTCCGAAATGTGGCCGTCGGGGCATAAGCTCTCGAATACTTTTGGAACAGAAGGCGATGTCGCAAGCACGATTCTCAAGGGCTCTCTTACTCTCGGTTATGCGGGAGATCATGCAACCATGGACCTGAATGGTACGGCAGTTGTTTTGTCCGTTCTTTATAGCGATGGGACAATCAAAAGTATCTATGGGATTAATACAGGGTATAAGTATTCGAATGACGGCATGGCTTATTTGACGTACAATTCGGATGTTTTGAGCGCACCGACCGTCACAACGGGTGTGGATTGGACGAAGGATTCTCTCATTGCAGCAAACGTTGCAGCTATCCCTGAGCCGTCCGCGTTTGGTTTGCTCGCGGGGCTTGGTGCTTTGGCACTCGTTGGCACGCGTCGCCGTCGCAAGTAAGAGCTTCGTTTAGGAGCTAAAGAAGAGCGTCTCCGCAGGATTTGCGGGGACGCTTTTTTGTGGCTTATTCCATTGCGCCGCGGGCACGTAAGCGGGTCTGTCTCTGTCACTTTGCGGCGCTTGTTTTTTCATCGATTATCCGCGGGTTTCGACGATGTCTGCACCCGCGGTTATCCTATGTTGTGCTCCTCCGGCGCACAGCCCCGAAGGGGCAATTGCGAATAGCGAATCCCGAATTCCGAATGCTCACCGCTTAGCAAATTTTAGGGACTCTAAAGTGTTACCGATGTCCGGTTCCGCCGTCTCTCTTTAATCTTTATCCTTTAATCTTTAATCTTTTTCCAACCTATCCGTTACCCCCTATCACTTCTCTTTAAGCTTTAAGCCCTAATCTTTAAGCTCTCTCTTAAAATAAGCCGTGAGTTCGGCGAAGGCGTTTCCGCGGTGGGAGAGGCTGTCTTTGATGTCGCCGGAGAGTTCGGCGAAGGTTTTGTCGTAGCCGGCGGGGACAAAAACCGGATCGTAGCCGAATCCGAAGCCGCTGTCGCGTTCGTCTTCGGCGATGGTGCCGTGGCAGCTGCCGTCGAAGATGATTTCCCGGTTTTCCGGTGTAATTAAGAGAAGCAGACAGTAAAAATAGGCGCCGCGCTTTTCAGCGGGGACTCCGTTGAGGGTGTCGAGGAGCTTGGCGCGGTTTTCCGCGTGGGTGGCATCGGGGCCTGCGTAGTAGGCGGTTTCGACGCCGGGGGCACCGCCGAGAAAATCGACGCAGAGACCGCTGTCGTCAGCCATAACAAAGTAATTTTCGGGGACGAGTTGCCGCAGTGCAAGGGCTTTCAGGCGGGCGTTGCCGGCGAAGGTTCCGGCGTCTTCGACGACTTTGGGCATGCCTCCGGGGACGCATTCCTTTGCGGAGATAAAGCGGAGATCTTTCAGTCCGGCATCGGCGGCGAGGCGGTTGAATTCTTCGACTTTGTGGGCGTTGCCCGTGGCGATGACGACGATTTTTTCGGCGGAATTCATAAGGAGGAGGCTACTTATTCGTTTCCCATTTTGCAAAAAAACTTTTTAATCATCGGCAATGATTGCTCGTCTGGTCGCATTTTTTCAAAGCCTTTTGCGTTGGGTGCTCACGCTCTATGTCGCGGGGCTGTCTTCGTTGTTTTTTCTTGTTTTGCTGATTGCGGGGACGCCGGTGGGCGAATGGCTGGAAGATGCGCAACGCGCGGGCGCCGTCAGCTTTGAGAATTTACGGACGGCGGAAGCGGTCGTCGTTCTCGGCGGGGACGAGGGCACGCGTGTTATCGGAGCGGAGAAGGTTTACCGTTCGGGGAAGGCGCGCCGCATCGTGGTCAGTGCGGACGAAGATTTTCTGTTGGAGGCGTTGGCGGCGGGCGGGATTCCGCGTTCGAAGATTTACGTCGATACCTTGCCGAAACGCACGATTGACCATCCGCAGACGATTTTGGAGTTGCCGGGCATTACGCGGGAGACGCGCCTGATTGTGACGAGCAGCCGCCTGCAGGAGCGTCGGGCGAAGTTCCTTTTTGACCGTGCCGGATTCAAGGACGTGCAGGTGTATTCGCTTGAGCGCGACCGAGAAATGTTCCGCCGGGAGCATCCGGAGAAATTTCCGCCGGCGCGCTGGCACTTTGAGCGCGTTTACACCATCGCTTACGCGTATTTGGCGTGGGTGAAATACTTCATTGTCGATTAGAGGGAGAAGCCATGGGTTCGATTGAGCGTATTGTTAATCCGCCGAAGAATATTATTCTGCGCATGTGGATTGCGGCGGGACTGATTCTTGCCGCCGTTTTTACCTTCGTGTTGTGGGACGAGCGTTTCCGCGAAACCTGTGAAACGGAGGAGGTTTTCTTCGCCGTCCTGGGCGTGGAGCAGGGCGGGCGCATCCGCGAAAGCTTTTCCGGCGGGCGATTTTCCGTGCGCATGGCGAAAATCGGTTTGGCGCTCGGGCCGGCCCACGGAGAGGCGACGAAAAAACTGGCGGAAGTGCTTTACGACGACGAAGAGCGTGCGGGCGAGTTTGACACCGTTCCGTTTATTTGGATTTATGCCGACGGGAAGACGACCGAGGCGAAGGACGCCGGCTTTGAAACGCTCGGAAAGGCTTTTTTTGATCCGGAAAAATTTGCATTTTCGATTGCGGACGAAAACGGCTTCTCCGCCCAGATTTCACCGTATTTGCAGACGATTTACCGGGCCAAAACGGGCGATGCGATTTGCGCGCTCCCGGTTTTGCGGCGTCCGCCCGATACGGGGAAGTTCCGCTTGGAGATTGCGGCGCGCGGGAAGGACGGAACGTGGACGAAAATCGGAGACATTGCCTTTGATTGTACGCTCGATGACACCGTGCTTCCGGCGGAATCAGCGGAAGGAGCGGCGCTTTCCGAAAAACAGGCGGAAGAATGGGAGTCGCTGCCGCAGATTGCGCCCGCCGGAGCAAAGATTCTCGCCCTGAGCGAGCCGCAGCAGTCGCGTTTTTATTCGTCTAATCTGGAGCATCGCGAATGCTTCGGGGAGCTCGCCATCGAGTTCGGGCCGCAGTCCGACGTGCCGCTTTACGCCTGGCGCTTGGAAAATGTCGCCTTGGAAGCGTCCGACGGAGACTTCCCGCAGGCGAATTTATGGGACGAACCGGACGCATTTCACCGCAACGTGCGTTTTCTTGAAGACGAGACGTTTGATTTCCTCAAAGGCAACGTACTGCGGGTGCCGATCGCGAAAACCCTTTTCCCGGCGGCGGATGCGAATTGGAAGGTTAAGGCGGCGCTCGTGCGGCGCATGGCGTTCCGTCCGGAGGAAATTCAGCGCTTCCCGGCATTGAAGATTTCGCGGAGCACTTCCGTGGTGCGCTATGCGGGAACCTACGTGCAGGTGCGCGCCTTTTTGGAAGAAGGCTATTCGCGCCTGATTGCCAACGATGTTCCGGCTCTGGTCGTCGAAATTGCGGGGACGGCGGACCTTTCGCGTCCCGGAGCCCTCTTCTGGCAGCCCTATCGCGTAAAAACGGACCGCGGAGAAGAGATGTTGCCCGAAAGCATCGTCGTCGTACGCCCCGGCGTGTACCAGTATTGGTTTATGCCGATGCAACGCCCGAAACAGGTGGAAATCACCTACGCAATTACGCGCGCGGCGATTGTCGAAGGCACAGTTAAAGCGGAAATCCGCTCGGCCGGCTCCGAGAAAATGCCTTGATTCGAGCGGAGCCTTGAACATAATCTTGAGGAAAATTTCTCCCCTAAACAGACTACCCAATTAATATCGTTTCTTCGAAAACCCATGAAAGAGTATTCGCTTTTTGTCGATGATGCCGTTGTCGGACCGCTTCCGCAGCAGGAAATTGAAGCCAAAATTAAGAGCGGGGAGCTGCCCGCGGACGTGCTGATTGCGGCGCCGGGCGATACCGAATGGAGACCGGCCAAGGACGTCTTCAATATCCGCATGGGCGTGCGTCTTTCCCGCAAGACGGAAGCCGAAGAACAGCGCCTCCGCGAAGCGCGTCAGGAAAAACTCGACCCGGAAGTCCGCAGAAAACTGATGCTCTACGATTTGGCGGACGCGATTTCCGTGGATAAATTCTCCTCGCAGGAAGCTGCGGCGGCGATTGCCGAGTACGAATCGGCTTTGGCACGCAAGAAATACATGAAAATCGGTCTGGGGATCGGCGCGTTCGCACTCGTTTTCGGCGGGATTTATTTCGCGCTCGATACGATTAAGCTGAGCGGAATCAACCGCGGTCTTTTGGCCCCGATTACCGAAATGATGGTCGCGCCGAACGAAGACTACCCGCAACTCGTGCGCTCGACGGCAAGAGACATCGAAGAACTCGCAAAGTTCCGCGAAGAGGTCGATGCCCTCGAATTCAAAATGCCCAACGGCGGGAAAGATCCCCGACGCGATTTCATCAAGCGCGTGTATATCCCGAAGGAATTGAGCCGATTTATCTCGGGGAAGATTGATGCGACACCCTTGCTGGAACGTATCCTTCCCGAAGGCGTGAAGCCGAGCAGCATTGACGTCTTCTTCACTCAACGCATTTCGAACGACGTTAAGAAAATCGTCCAGGAAGAAATCGATTTGCTGGCGCTTTTGAAAGATCCGCTTTGGACGGACGAAGAGTTGGCGCAGAAACTGACGGAAGAACTGGGGCCCGAGCTCCCGTGCCCGGACGGCGCCAAACGCCACGCCGAAAATTATCTCCGCCAGCTCTCGAAGATTACGGCGGCGGAAATTGCCGAACAGCCGGCACGTTGGGCCAAATTGATCGAGCAGGAAATTTACCGTCAGGACAGTCAGGGCCGCTTCTACCGCCCGGAAGAAAAGGAACGCCTGCTGACGCGCACGCCTTCCAAAGAGTTGCTCGCAAAGCTCGGTTCTTCCAAGTTGAAGAAGGAAATCGAAAACATGCCGAAGGACAGCCCGTCGAAGCTCGCAGTCGTCCGCTGGTGCGTCAGCGATATGCCGGCATTCCTCGACAAGTTCCAGAAGTTCGTGGACGACAATCGTATCCACTACTCGAAGGCCTACCGCGACGAGCTTTGGAAATCCTTTACGGACAAAAACAAGGCGGCCATCCTCGAAGAATTTGAAGTGCCGGCGATGAGCGGCATTACGATTGCCGAAGACGGCTCGTTCCGCATCGCGCGTGACAGCGAACGCGGCATGTGCCTGCGCATCCAAATCGGCGACGTGGCGCTCTTCATTCCCGAAGACCTGCGCTTTAAGTCGGAAGAAGGCGGACGCGACATCAAGGCTTTCTCCGCCGGTAAAATCGAACGCGAAAACGTTAAGCCCGAAGACCGTCTGCTCGACGAAAAGTACACGGTCGCGAAGAAGATTTCCGTCGGCGGGAAGACGTATTACGCGACGGGAAAAATTCAGCGCAAGCCGGTGAAGGTTTTCCGCAAGTCGCCCGTTCTCAACTATATTGAAGTGGAACGCGTCGGCGAATCGGATCCGCGTGCGAAGGATACGAAGAATATTTGCCTGCTCGTGCCGGACGAATCCGAGTTCAACGGCATGGCCGTCGGCGCCTCCGTGCCGATGGAACAGCTGCTGGGCTACCAGATTTTCAATCAGCCGCGGGAAGCCCAAGCGCCTTCCAAGCTGACACTCCAGCGCGACGAAGTCGCTTCCGAAGACGAGTAAGCCTTCGCCCGAAAAGTCCCCGGAACGCTCCGGGGACTTTTTGTGTCCGGAGCCTGAGCGCTTCGCCGTCGGCGGCAATTCGGAGCCGGGAGCAATTGCGCGTTGCGTTTTGGCGGGAACTCCTGCATCCTTGCCGCGTTCCCTTTTCGTTTAGCTTTACCAAAATGACTTCGACCCATATTTCTCCCCAACCGGTGAGTATTGCCGGAGAATGCGTGACGGCTGCTAAAATCAGCCTGCGCAATGTCAGTAAGACCTTCCGTTCCCGCCACGGCTCGGTGCTCGCACTCGATAATGTTTCGCTCGACATCGGCGAAGGCGAATTCGTTTGTCTGGTCGGGCCGAGCGGTTGCGGAAAATCGACGATTCTCAATCTCGTCGCCGGCTTGGATACGCCGACCGAAGGCGAAGTGCTGATGGACGGCGAACCGATTCACGGTCCCGGGCGCGACCGCATGGTGATGTTTCAGGAATCGGCCCTCTTCCCGTGGCTGGATGTTTTGCAAAACGTCATGTTCGGACTCCGCCTCAAACCGAATCTGACCAACGCCGAACGCGCGGAAGTGGCAATGTACTACCTGAGCCTCGTGGGTTTGGAAAAATTCTACAAGGCCAACATCCACCAGCTTTCCGGCGGGATGAAACAGCGCGTGGCCCTGGCGCGCTCGCTGGCACCGAATCCGCGCATCCTGCTGATGGACGAACCGTTCTCCGCCCTCGACGCCCTGACGCGGGAGCAACTCTACGGCGACTTGCAACGCATTTTCGTTCAGCGCCAAAAAACAATTATTTTCGTGACGCACAATATCCGCGAAGCCGCCTGCCTGGGCGACCGCATCATCCTGCTTTCGCCGAATCCGGGACGCATCGGGCAGGACTTCCGCGTTGACCTGCCGCGCCCCCGCGACATCAACGACCCCGAATTGTCCAAGACCTCCATCCCGATTACGGCGGCCCTGAAACGCTACCTGGGCAAGGACGGCGGCAATATCGCCGATGCTTAACCCTCCCGCGAAGAAAGGAAAACCCACCCCATGAAACGCGTTATTTTTTACATTCTTTTTTCGGTCGCATTGATTGCCGGGCTCGAATTCGTCGGGCGTAGCGATTGGCTGTCCGATTTTTCGCTGAAGAAAAAGACGGGCTCCGAAAACGAATTGCGCGTCGGTTATTTTCCGAACATCACGCACGCGCAGGCGCTCGTCGCCCAGCAATTGGCACTCGAAGGCAATCCGTGGTTCGAGCCGCGCCTGCCCGAAGGCACGAAGCTGTTTTGGCAACCCTACAACGCCGGGCCGGCCGCCATGGAAGGCCTGACAATCGGTTCCGTTGACCTTTCTTACGTCGGCCCGTCGCCGGCAATCAACGCGTACATTCGCCGTCAGGGCGCCGTGCGCATCGTCGCCGGTAGCGCGGAAGGCGGCGCAGCCCTGGTCGTTCGCAACGATTTCACGGGGACGCGCGCGCAGGATTTTATCGGAAAAAAGATCGCAACCCCGCAGCTCGGCAATACGCAGGACGTCGCTTGCCGCGCATGGCTGGTTAAAAACGGCATTCCCGCAGGACAAAACGATACCAAGGTACAGATTGCTCCGACGAAAAATCCCGACCAGCTTTCGCTTTTCCGCTCCGGCGATCTCGAAGCCGCCTGGACGGTCGAACCCTGGGTCTCGCGCCTCGAACTGGAAACCGGCGGAAAGGTTTTTCTCGAAGATTATGCCTCCGTGACAACGGTGCTGACCGCTTCGACGGAAACGCTGACGAAACGCAAGAAATTGCTCAACTCATTCGCGCAGGCTCACGCGGAGCTGACCGCTTGGATTAACGCACATCCGGACGAAGCGAAGGTTTTGTTGCAACGCGCACTCACGCGGGAAACGCATGCCGAATTCCCGCAACGTATCGTCAATAACGCCTTCCCGCGCATCAAATTTGTCGCCGAAACGAACAAAAAATCCTTGGCGGAATACGTGAACGACGGCTTCGCCACGGGCATGATTCCGGAAAAACTCGATGTCGAAAATCTCGTCAACACGACCGAGCTTCCGCCGAAAATGCGCGCCGGGACTTTCCCGCTTCCCTCGGAAATCGGAGGATTTCTCTGGGACGGACTCTGGGACGGTTCGATTCTCAGCGCCTTGGTCGTGACGCTGCGTCGCCTGCTCGTGGGCTACGCCATCGGCTTCGCGCTCGCACTGCCGCTTGGGCTGCTGCTCTCCCAAAGCGCGCTGATGCGCAGCACCCTCGGCGTTTTGGCGCTCGGCTTCCAAGCCCTGCCAAGCGTTTGCTGGGTGCCGATCTCTTTGGTGATTTTCGGACAGGACGAGTGGGCAATCCTGACCGTCGTCGTTATGGGCTCCGTGTGGTCGCTGATGCTGGCGACGGAAACCGGCATTCGCTCCGTGCCGCCGCTGTATATCCGAGCCGCGCGGACAATGGGCTCGAAACACTTCCACCTCTGGACGCATGTGATGTTCCCGGCGGCACTCCCGCTGATTTTCTCCGGCATGAAGCAGGGCTGGGCCTTCGCCTGGCGCTCGCTGATGTCCGCGGAAATTTACGTCTATATCTTCAGCGGAATCGGCCTCGGCTGGATGCTCAACGCCGGCCGCGAAGAAATGAACGTCGAAAAGGTGTACGGCATCATGCTCGTCATCATCTTCGTCGGCCTGGCAATGGATCGCCTCTGCTTCGCCCCCGTCGAACGCTGGCTCCGCGAACGCTGGGGCCTGGATAAGTAGGGAGAGAGATTAAAGAGTAAAGGGGAAAGATTAAAGAAGCGGGCAAAAGGGATAGCGGATAACTGATAACGGATAAGTGAAGACGCAGGCGCCGGCTTGATGCTCGATGTTTGATGCTTGGTGCTTTTCCCCTCGCAGCAGGCGTTTTCACTTATCCGTTATCAACTATCCGTTTATCACTTTTACGGTAGGCATTCGGAATTCGGGATTCGCTATTCGCAATTGGCTCCTCGAGCCTGTGCGCCGGAGGTGCACGACATGGGATAACCGCGGGTGCAGGCGTAGCCGAAACCCGCGGACAGGCCTCCGACCCCATGCGCCGCTAAGCGACTTCGGTATGCCCCGGACGCTTCTGCGGCGCAATGGAACGTTCTCCTTGCTCTCGCCGGAGGTGTGTCCCGCCGCAAAACAGCGCTTAAATTCCTCCGAAATAAGCGTTGACAACTTTTAGGGGGGGGGTAAAATGAACCCCTCATTTTAAAATCTAAACTTAGAACTCTATGAAAAAATATATCACAATCGCCGCGCTCCTCGCAGCCGGAAGCGCTTTAATGAATGCGGTTACATTGAAAGACGCTATTGCCACTGGTACCACCGGGACTTGCACGTTGAATGAGGCTACTGGCGCCATTACAGCTGTTGCTGTGCTTGATATCACTGACCTCCAAGCGGTGATGGCAAAGAATGCCGAGCTGAGTAAAATCACGTTGATTAATTTTGATGCAGGGAGCGACATTGGTCTCCAGACCAACTATAGCTCGTACGATCATGATGGCGATACGAGTACTCCCAACATTATTAATAATTCTGGGCTGTATGGTTGTTGGAATGGCGGGGGAGCCTATTCCGTTGGTATGAATACGGGGTTTGAATCGGCTAGTTTTTGGACAGACGGAGCAGCCGTTGCCGTAACGTTAACATACGAATACAACAAAGGAACAACGGCATCATTCTCTCTTGTTGATGCACAGGGAAATCTGTTGAAAGCGCTTGGCAACGACGAAGGTAATAAAACGCTGAGAGGTCAAGGCCTCTCCTTCAGTTCGGTCGTGTTTAACGAGATTGTCACAGAATACTATGTTTTCGACCAAGTAGTGACAATTGATGAAGCCAAGGCTCTCAGTACTGCAGCAGCCGTTGCCGCTCTCCCTGAACCGTCCGCTTTCGGGCTTCTCGCGGGAATTGGTGCTTTGGCGCTTGTCGGCACGCGTCGCCGCCGCAAATAATTGAGAGTTTAAAGTTTAGGACTTAAAAGAAGAGCGTCTCTGCGGAATCCGCGGGGACGCTTTTTTTGTGTTTTGTTCCGGACGCTCCTGCGGCACAACGGAACGTTCTCCTTGACGATTTTTTTAGAGGAGCTAAGATGAGGTTCTGTAAAAATAAACTTAGCACCCTATGAAAAAATATATCACGATTGCTACACTCTTCGCTGCCGGAAGCGCATTAATGAATGCAACCTCGTTGGGGGATTTTGACGTCCATGGCGGGAATGAGGGCTATTCGACGTTGGACGGAACGTTCTCTGTTGCTCTTGTTCTTGATGTGGACGGGTTGCGCACGTTTTTGGAGAAAGGACAAACTGCGGCGTGGGGAACGCCGATTTTGACGTATAATTGTGCTGGTACGATCACAGGGGTCGTTGTAAACGGGAGCTCTTCCAGCAATAAGATTAACACTTCTTCTCTCTTTGCGAAGTGGGGAGACAATAATGCGTGGGGAGATTTTGGAACCTATACGGAGACGTATGTCGATGATAATGGTCAAGAGCAAACCCGGACGTTGCATCAAAACCTTTCGGATATCAACGGCGATTCCGAAGGTGCAGGTTGGGATAGCGTAAAATACGCAGGGTTCGTTTATACGTTCGATAAGCTTAACGGTACGAAGGGTGTGCTCATGCTTTTGGATGCGGAACAGAATTCGATCCTTAGCATCTCCGAAACCATGAGCGGATTGAAGTCCGGTCGCGCAGATGCAGCTCCTCTTGAGTTTGGCGACATGGTCTTGACCTCTTATTTTTGGGACTCGGTCGTTACGGAGGCTGAATCCGAGGCAATTGCGAAGGAAGTGGCTTTGGCGATCCCCATCCCCGAACCTTCCGTGTTCGGTTTGCTCGCGGGTCTCGGTGCTTTGGCGCTTGTCGGCACGCGCCGCCGCCGTCGCTAAGCGACGCTGTTGCGAATTCCAAATTACTTAGAGAAGAACGTTCCCGTGATACATTTCGCGGGAACGTTTTTTTTATTAGCGCTAAGCATCAAGCATCGAGTATCAAGCGAAGTAAGAAAAGAGGGATATTGGCGTTTGGCTTGGCGTCTTTGCCTCTTTGCGAGAGATTTTTTACAGAAGCGCAGATTCTCGCAAATTTCTCCTTCGCCGCAGAGCGGAGTGTAACCTATCTCCGACTCTGCCACGCTCCCTTTAATCTTTAAACTCTAATCTTTAATCTATTTTCAATTTGATTTTCGCGCCCGTGCGGCGCATGATTGCCGCTTCCTTTTAACACACAAAAACATTCATTGATATGAAGATTCTTCTCGCATATTCCGGCGGATTGGACACCTCGGTGCTCCTTTCCTGGATTAAAGAAAAATACAACGCCGAAATGGTCGCCTACTGCGCGAACGTCGGTCAGGAAGAAGAGCTTTCCGGGCTCGAAGAAAAGAGCAAAAAGACCGGGGCTTCCAAAATTTACATCGAAGACTTGCAGGAAGAATTTGCCCGCGACTTCATTTTCCCGATGATGCAGGCGGGAGCGATTTATGAAGGCCAGTACTTCCTCGGCACGTCCATTGCACGTCCGCTTATCGCCAAGCGCATGGTCGAAATCGCCAAGGCGGAAGGCTGTGATGCCATTGCTCACGGCGCAACGGGTAAGGGTAACGACCAGGTACGTTTCGAACTCGCCGCCGCCGCCCTCGCTCCGGATCTTAAGATTATTGCTCCGTGGCGCGACGAATCTTTCCGTAATCAGTTCCCGGGCCGTAAGGAAATGATCGACTACTGCGTGGCGCAGGGCCTTCCGGTCGAAGCCAGCATGAAGAAGCCGTATTCGATGGACCGCAACCTGCTCCACATTTCCTACGAAGCCGGCATCATGGAAGATCCGTGGTTCGACGCGTTTTGCCCGGAAAATAAGGCAATGTTCAAGCTTTCCGTCGCTCCGGAAGATGCCCCCGATGCTCCGGAATTCATCGAACTCGATTTCGAAAAGGGCAACTGCGTTGCCATCGACGGCAAGAAGATGTCCCCGCTCGAAGTGATGCAGACGCTCAACAAGCTCGGCGGTAAGCACGGGATCGGCCGCGTTGACATGGTGGAAAACCGCTTTGTCGGCATGAAGTCCCGCGGCGTTTATGAAACCCCGGGCGGAGCGATTCTCTTCTTTGCTCACCGCCAGATGGAATCCATCACGATGGACCGCGATACGATGCACCTGCGCGACAGCCTCATTCCGAAGTATGCGGAACTCGTTTATAACGGATTCTGGTATGCGCCGGAGCGCCTCGCTCTCCAGGCTCTCGTCACGGAAACGCAGAAGAACGTCACGGGAACGGTACGCGTCAAGCTCTACAAGGGCAACTGCTACGTCGCCGGCCGCAAGTCGCCGTGCTCGCTCTACAATCCGGACATTGCGACGATGGAAGCCGACCCGACCAACGCTTACGACCAGGACGACGCTTCGGGCTTCATCCACCTGAATGCCTTGCGCCTCAAGGTCAACGCCAAGGTCAACGGACCGGAAAATATGATGTAATAAAAAACGCGCTCCGGAAGGGGCGCTTTTTTTAGATTAAAGATTAGAGATTAAAGAGCGTTCCTACGGAATTTCCCGGGGACGCTTTTTTATTGTCGGGCTTAGTTCGGGATTTTTGTTCGTAAGGTTGTCCTTGCAGATTTTTAAATGAAATGAATCGAACGGAAAGGTTGCATGCAGAGGTGATATAATTTTGTGGATGCCTTCGTGATTTTCCTGATTGTATCAAAATAATAAAAATGTGATTTTATAACACCGAAATATTAATAATTGTGTGAGAGCATGTTTCTATGGAACGATTTATTTTGAAAAAACTGTTGGATTGGAGAAAATCTCCCTACCGTAAGCCCTTGATTCTGAAGGGAGTACGTCAGGTGGGGAAAACCTGGATTCTGAAAGAATTCGGCAGGCGCTACTATGAAAATACGGCATATTTCAACTTTGACGAAAACGAAGAATACAAACAGTTCTTCGAGACCACTAAGGATGTTAACCGCATTTTGCAGAATCTGATGCTGGCGAGCGGGCAGAAGATTGTGCCGGAAAGGACGTTGATTATTTTTGATGAAGTGCAGGATTGCCCTAAGGTTATCAATTCCATGAAGTACTTCTGTGAGAACGCTCCGCAGTATCATATCGCCTGCGCCGGTTCTCTGCTCGGGATTGCTCTGGCGAAGCCGTCTTCTTTCCCCGTGGGCAAGGTCAACTTCATGCAAATTGATCCTATGAGCTTTGAGGAATTCCTGCTTGCCAACGGCGATGACAATCTGCGTGCGTTTTTGGAAAGCCGGGACAGTCTTGAGCCGATTCCCGATGCCTTCTTCAATCCTTTGTGCGAGAAACTGAAGATGTACTACGTCACGGGAGGAATGCCCGAATCGGTTCTCATGTGGACGGAAGCTCGTGACGTATCTGCCATGCAGGAAGCGTTGTCCGACATCATCGGCGCTTACGAGAGAGACTTTGCGAAGCATCCCAATATCAGTGAGTTTCCGAAGATTTCGATGATTTGGAAATCCGTTCCCTCGCAATTGGCACGGGAAAACAAAAAATTCATCTACAAGGTTGTCAAAGAAGGAGCAAGAGCCCGTGAATACGAGGATGCTTTACAGTGGCTGGTAGATGCCCGATTGGTGCACAAGATCTACCGTAGCAGCGCTCCCGGTCTGCCAATGGCCGCTTACGATGACCTGTCCGCTTTTAAGATTTATCTGGTGGACGTGGGCCTGCTTCGCCGTTTGGCACAGCTGGCTCCTACGGCATTCGGCGAAGGCAATCGTCTGTTTACCGAGTTCAAGGGCGCTCTGACTGAAAATTTCGTGCTGCAGTCCCTGATGCCCCAGTTTGACGTCGTCCCTCGCTATTGGGCGCAAAATAATCCTCCCTATGAAGTGGATTTCCTGATTCAGCGCGAAAATGATATTTTCCCGGTAGAGGTTAAGTCCGATACCAATATTGCCAGCAAGAGTCTGAAGAAGTTCAAGGAGCTGTTCCCGGATAAAGTGAAGCTCCGCGTGCGCTTCTCGCTGGATAATTTAAAACTGGACGATGATATGCTGAATATCCCGCTGTTCATGGCAGATCAGACTGACCGGCTGATTGGGCTGGCGTTGGAACAGCGAAAATAGCGAACATTTTCAATAATTAGACCTTTTATAAATACGATGCTCAAGGCAGCGATGCCAAAGAAATCAATGACGCTTTGCAGAGCACATCAAGGCGTGGCACGGGCAACGGACCGGAAAACATGATGTAATAAAAAAAAGTTTAAAGTTTAGGGCTTAAAGCTTAAAGAATGTTCCCGCGATGGATTTCGCGGGAACGCTTTTTTATTGTCCTTTCCGCGAGAAAAAAAAGAAGAGAAGTCTCGCTCCTTAGATTGAAAATTCCGTAGCGCCGCACACGCACAAAACCCCGCTCAACCGCGCCTGAAATAAGACTTGACGACTTTTAGGGGGGGGTAAAATTGACCCTCAATTTAAATATAACTTTAGAACTCTATGAAAAAACACATGACAATTGCAGCGCTCCTTGCAGCGGGAAGTGCATTCGCGAATGCGGCGTATGAAGTTACGCTCGACGACACCTATTATACAAATCCCAATGCATGGGTTTATGTTTGGACCGGCAAGGGAGCAGATAATAATTGGGGAACGGGCGCAAACTGGAGTTACTATGAAAACGCTTCAGACGGCGCCCCCGCAAGCGGCAACAATCAAAAGCCGGTCAGTGCAGATCCGGCGTTTATCGGGTATGATTTTACCTATGAAAACGGTAAACAAACACTGAGCGCAAACGGCAATGCAGTTACCGTAACTGTTCCGAGCCGTATGGATTCAAGTACGAACGAGTACGATCGCAATTTTAGTAACCAAGTTTTCTTGGGCAACAATGTTACCCTGAGTGGAACGAGCAACTTATTTAAACAATCCCAATCCTTCACCTTCAATTTTGGTGATTTTTCCGGAACTTCTACGATTTCCATGGGGGATTTTTGGATGCAAACGGATGCAACCGTTAATTTTGCCGGAGAAATCCAGATGACTGAAAGTGTGTTCAGCTATAACGTGTTCACGGCGACAAAGATGGAGCAAATCGCCGGAACATGGAATGCATCGGCAGTTGCCGTAACGGATAAGAACGGCAATGCGCTGACGTATGCGGATGAAGAAAGCGAAATTGGGAAGGCCGGGTATTATTGGCTCGAAAGTTCGGGCAATAAAGGCGGGAAGTGGTCTTTGTCGTTAAAGGCGATGGCCATTCCCGAGCCGTCGACCTTCGGCTTGCTTGCGGGACTTGGCGCTCTTGCGCTTGTCGGAGCACGTCGTCGCCGCAAATAAGCGAATTAAAGTTTAAAGAGAAGGCGTTCCCGTGAAATTGCGCGGGAACGCTTTTTTATTGTCGGGCTTAGTCCAGGATTTTGAGGTCGCCGTTTTCGTCGTCGGTGACGGGAGCGCTTGGGTTGGCGGGGGCTTCGGGGAGATTTTTCTGCGGGCTCGCGGAGGAAAATTCGGCATCGAATGCGGCTTCGTCGGCGGCGCGAGCGGCGAGTTTTCTTTTTAAGAGGAAGTCGCCGACGAAAACGGCGCAAAGGAAAAGGAGGAAGAGCAGGCCGGTGAGTGCGAGCAGGGTAATCGGATCGCTGACGGGCGAGATGAAGGCGATGGCGACGAGAATGCCGCTAATGACCCAGCGCCATTTTTTCAACAGGGAGCGCGGGGCGATGATTTCGAAATAGATGAGCGCGGTGATGAGCAGCGGAAATTCGAAAAGCAGGCCGACGAAGAGTACGAGGATGACGATGAAAGCGTAGTAGTCGGCGGCGAGCCAGTTGACTTGCAGTCCCATTTCGCCCGAGAAAAAGTACATGAATTCGATAGAGACCGGGGCGATTTCGAAGAAGGCGAGGAGGGCGCCGGCGATGAAAAGCGCGCTCGCCGAAAGGCAGATTGGGATGAGTCGCCGCTGCTCCCGTTCGTTGAGCGCGGGAGCGACGAAGCGTCCGAGCTTGTAAAGGACGAAGGGACCGGAGAGGACGATGCCGCCGAGGACGCCGATGTAGAGCAAAATGGAAAACGGGTCCGTGAAATGCATGGACGTCAGCGCGGTTTGCATCGCGCCGCTTGCATCGCCGGCGCGTTCGAGCGGGATGCGCAGGAGCGAGAAAATTTCCTTGTAGAAGATGAGGGCGCCGACGGCGGATCCGACAAAGGCAATCAGGCAGGCGAAAAGCGTCATGCGCAACTCCTCGAGATGTTCCCAAAAGCTCATTTCCTTTTTCGGGGAGGCATCGTTGCGGGAGCGGGGACTGTCGGGTTCTTTGTTCACGCAGGGAAGTTAAAGCCTAAGAGGCGAAGATTAAAGATTAAAGATTAGAGGGGAAAGATTAAAGAGAGAGCTTAATGCTTAGAGCTTAAAGCTTAAAGGGCGAAAAGGGATAGTGGGTGACTGATAACGGATAGGTTCTTAAAAAAAGATTAAAGAAGCCGCGGCGAAACGCTTGATGCTCGATGTTTGATGCTTGGCGCTTGTTCCGCAGAAACTCCGCCTCTTCGAGGCCATCTTCCTATTCCGCCAAACGGGGCGAGTTCCATACAAAAAAGAACGTCTCGCTACGCCCGAGACGTTCTTTTTGTTATGTTTCCTTTAGGAAAATGAATTTCTAGAGGTCGCCTTAATCTTTAACCTTTAGTCTCTTTGTTGCTTTCCGCTTCGAGGCGGGCGCGTTCGCGTTCGCGCAGGATGGCTTCGGAGCGTTCGATTGAAGACTGCATGTCCGGGCAAATATTTTCCGCGCCGATCTGTTTGTCGAGTTCGGCGTGGCAGATGGCCTTTTTCGGTTGCGGGTGGAGACCGGCGATAATCAGGGCCGTTCCGCTGCGTTGCATATCTGCGTGGGTTTCGGAGATGGCGCGGATGCCGGTGGCGTCAATCGAAAGAAGATTGCTCAAATCCAGAATGAAGATCTTCGGTTTGCGGCCGACGCGCTTGAAGTTTTCGCGGAACTGATCGACGGCGCCGAAGAAGAGGGAGCCGAAGACTTCGAACACTTCCACGTCATCCGGCAGTTTATCGCGCCAGAGCGAGAGTGTGCCGTGCGGGTCGAATTGGTTTTCGCCCAATTGCTTGCGGGAGAAAACGTGGAATTCCGCGGTTTCGGATTCGCGCTTGAGGAAGAGGAATGCGGAGAGCACGACGCCGACCTCGATGGCGACCGACAAATCCACGAAGACCGTGAGCAGGAAGGTGAGAATCAAAACGATGATATCGCTTTTGGGCGAGGTGCGCAGCAGACCGTAGAACGAACGCCAGCCGCTCATCGTATAGGAAACGAGTACGAGGACGGCACCGAGCGCGCACATCGGGACGTAGGTGATGAGCGGCCCGAGGCAGAGCAGGATGAGCAGCAGCACGACGGCGTGGACGATGGCGGCCACGGGGGTGCGTCCGCCGTTTTTGATGTTTGCGGCCGTACGGGCGATAGCCCCCGTTGCGGGAATACCGCCGAAGAGCGGAGAAAGGATATTGCCGACGCCTTGGGCGACGAGTTCTGCGTTCGGGCGGTGGCGGCGGCCGGTCATCCCGTCGGCGACCACGGCGGAAAGCAGGGATTCGATGGCGCCGAGGAGGGCGATCAGGAAGGCGGGAGCAATGAGCTCGCGCATTTTTTCAAAATTCAGATCGGCGAAAATTCCGAAGTCCGGGGCCGGGAAGCCGGTCGGGAAGGGCTTATCGAGGAAGAACTTGCTGCCGATGGTGACGATGCCGGCGGAGTCCTTGGTGGCGCCCAGTCCGAAAACGGAGACGACGAGCGTGGCGACGGCGATGACGGCCAGGGCTCCGGGGACTTTGCTGGTAACGCGCGGCCAAATGAAGACGGCGATTACGCAGAAAATCGACAGGATGAGGGTCGGGACGTGAACCGTGTTAAAGTGTTGGAAATAAACGGACCATTTGCCGACGAAGTCGCCGGGGACTTTCACGCCTGTCAGATCCAACCCGAAGAGATCCGGAATCTGCGTCGAGAAAATCGTGACTGCAATCCCGGCGGTGAATCCGACGATGACCGGATAGGAAATGAACTTGAGGAACGCGCCGAGCTTGGCCAAGCCCATCGCGACGAGAATGAAGCCCGCCATCACGGTTGCAAATACCAAGCCGCTGATGCCGTATTGGCTGACGATTCCGAAGATAATCGGAATGAAGGCGCCGGTCGGTCCGCAGACCTGCGTGCGGCTTCCGCCGAAAACGGCAATCACCAAACCGGCGATAATGGCCGTGTAGAGGCCCCGCTCCGGTTCGACGCCCGAGGCGACGGCAAACGCAATCGCGAGCGGCAACGCAATCACCCCGACGATAATCCCGGAGATGCAGTCCGAGCGGAAATCCCGCATTTTATAGCCCTCTTTAAAAACGGTAAAGAGCTTCGGCGTTAGATCTGAGCGAAACATAAGTAGAATCGATTTGTAGAACAAAAAATACGCCTCTCGAAAAATATTTTCAAGAAAGCACTGAGGCCGGAAGCTTTCTTGCAGATTGCGGCGGGAAAGCGTAATTTTAGCGCATTATGGCTTCTATCGATCATTTGCTCGAAACGATTACGCGCCTGCGCGCTCCGGACGGCTGCCCCTGGGACCGCGAACAGACGCACCGCTCGCTCTGCGATTGCCTCGTCGAAGAGGTGGCGGAATTCATCGAAACGGTGGATTTGGACGAAAAGGCGCACATGTGCGAGGAGCTCGGCGACCTCCTGCTGCAGGTGGTCATGCACGCCGAAATCGCCCGCGAAAACGGGGATTTCTCCTTCGACGATGTCGCCCGCGTCGTGAACGAAAAAATGATTTCCCGCCACCCGCATGTCTTCGGCGAACTGAAACTTGCGGATTCGGATGCCGTTTTGAAAAAGTGGGACGAAATTAAGGCCGGAGAAAAAAACAACAGCACGAAACCGCAGCGTTCCGCCCTCTTTAAGGATCTTCCTGCGACGCTGAACAATATTCTCCGCGCCCGCGACACTTGGAAGGCCGTCGAAAAGAAGAATCTTTCTCCGGGCGATACCGCCGATCGCGGGAAGATTGATGCGTTGGCGGGCTCGCTCACCGAGGAAAGTGCGGGCAAGCAGCTTTTCGAGCTCATTGCCGCCTGCCGCCAAGCCAAAATCGACCCGGATTCCGCCTTGCGCCGCCACACGCAACGGGTCGTTGCCGCCTGTGAAGCCAATGCCTAAGCACGTGAGCCGCCGACCGGAACCCTGTAATCGCACGCCCCGCCGGAGGCGATTCGTCGGGGTATTGGCTTTGGTTGCGGCCGGGATTGCGCTCGTCGCGGCATTGTCTCCGCTCGCCTGTACCGCAGAAAAGGCCGTAGGGAGCTCGTCGAAGCCCCTTTCGGCTCAGACCCGCTTCACGCTTAAATTTAACAACGGGAAAAGTATCCGGGCACGTTTGGCGCTTACCGACATTGAGCGTTCGCGGGGGCTGATGGGTTGTCGCAGGCTCGAGGCCGACGAGGGGATGCTCTTTGTTTACCGCCGCTCCGAGCAGCGGGCGTTTTGGATGAAAAACGTCCCGATTGACTTGGATATCGGCTATTTTGACGCGGCGGGACGGCTCCTCGAGGTTCACCCTCTGCGTGCGAACGACACGGAGTCCGTCTATTCCGAATCCCGGGAGGTGCGTTTCTGTTTGGAAATGAACCGCGGCTGGTTTGAAAAAAACGGGATGCTCCCCGGCAACGGGCTTGCGCTGGAGCCGGCTTCGGTCGAGGCCGCCGTACGGGCGCGCGGGTTCCGTTAAATTTCTATTTGAAAGCTTCCGTTTTTCCGTTCATTTTTGATTTTCCATGAGTCATCCGTCGTTAGATATCCGCAATTTGTGTGTTTCCATCGGGGAACGTGAAATTCTCAAAGATTTTTCGCTGACCCTGCCGAAAGGCGAAGTGCATGCGATTATGGGACCGAACGGAACCGGGAAATCGACACTCGCGAAGGCGCTTGCCGGCCATCCGGATTACACCGTTACCTCCGGGGAAGCGTGGATGGACGGCGTGCAGATCATCGGGAAGAAACCCGACGAAATCGCGCGTCTCGGGCTCTTTATCGCTTTTCAGTACCCGGTTGAGATTCCCGGCGTGACAATTGCGAACTTTATCCGCGCGATGAAAAAGGCACGCCTCGCGCCCGGCGAAACGCTCAACGCCAAGGCATTTTATGCCGAGCTCTACGAAAAGATGGACGCGCTGAAAATGGATCGCAAGTTCACGGCCCGCGCCGTCAACGAAGGTTTCTCCGGCGGCGAAAAGAAGCGCTGCGACATTCTGCAGATGATGATGGTCAACCCGGCCTATGCCGTTTTGGACGAAACGGACTCCGGCTTGGACATCGACGCGCTGCGCATCGTCTCCGAAGGCGTCAATCTCATGCGCGGGGACGGATTCGGCGCCCTCGTCATTACGCACTATCAGCGCCTGCTCGATTACATCGTTCCCGACAGGGTGCATATCATGGCGGAAGGGCGGATTGTCCATTCCGGTGACAAGGGATTGGCGATGGAACTCGAGAAAAACGGTTACGAGTGGGTCAAAAAGACCTTTATCGACACTCAGGCTTAAGTGCCCGGGATTTTGCTGTTTTAAAGGCGACTTTTCTTTCGGAAGGGTCGCCTTTTGCATTCCCGGGAAACGGAAAATTTTGTTGCGGGAAGCCCGTAAAGCGCTCATGATTTCGCGAAACTGCGTGGACTCTCTGCGCAAAAAATTTGCTTTTACTTAATCGCCCAAACATACCTTTATGAAGACTTCCAAGTTTTTCCTGACGACCCTTTTTGCTGCTGCAGCAATGACCGTTCCCGCGTATGCGGCTGAGTATGCAATAACGGAATCGGGGGATAAAAACCTGATTGATGCCGCCGGCGGCGATACCGTGACGATTGATTTTTCGTCCAATGCCAATTCCTATTTCTACGCAGCCAGTAGCTCGGCCTCTTATGTCGTAAACGCCGATATCGTTGTCGTCGATGCGACGCTTCACAACGGCTCCAGCAATAAAACCTACACGTTCAACGGGGCGATTAGCGGAACGGGTGCGTTTTATTATCAGGCGAACAAAGGCTCCAATACGCAGACCTACGTCTTCAACGGCGACGTCAGCGGATACTCCGGGACGATGTCGATTG
The DNA here is from genome assembly GCA_045651325.1 of Candidatus Spyradenecus sp. Taxonomy (GTDB): domain Bacteria; phylum Verrucomicrobiota; class Verrucomicrobiia; order Opitutales; family UBA953; genus Spyradosoma. Next base: position 54,422 of record JAZRSB010000021.1, on the reverse strand, counting down.
CGTCGAACAAGACCGGAACCTTCACTTTCAACAACAATAAGACGGGCACCGGAGCGATTAGCGCGACGGGGGCGGCGAGTGTCCTGAACCTGAACGGGGTGACGGTTAATAATTCCGCGATTGAGGTTACGACGATTAATGTGCGCGGGAAGACGTCCTTGGCCGCCAATACGGCGTGGACCGGTAACGTCACCGTTGCTTCCGGGGCGGAAGTGTCGTCGTCGGGCGCGGACCTCTTTAATTTTGCCGCCGCTACGCTTACGAATCAGGGGACGCTCAATTTGTCCGATGTCACGGTTTCGCTCAAGGGGACGATTACGAACACGGGGACCGTCGTCGTTTCTTCGGATACGATGTTCAGCCTCGACCGTCTGACGGCTTCCAACGGCGTTTACACGATTATTTCCGGCGGGACGGTGAGCGGTGATTTGGATTACTCGAATTTCTCGCTGGCCGGGGAGGCGCTGTCCAGCCGCGCCGTGGTTTCGACCGAAAACGGGGTGGTCACGGTTTCTTCGTCCGCTTTAGACCTCGTCTGGGTCGGTGCGGCCGACAGTAATTTGTGGACCAAGGCGGCCGCTGTCGAAAACTGGGTAACCTTGGAAGGAACGCCCGTCGCATTCTCGAATCTTGACAGCGTTACCTTTACCTCGAACGCCCATTCAACCGTTCGCGTCGAAGAAACGATTATTGCCTCCTCGATTGCTGTCGGAGACGACTATACCTTCGAGCTCTCGGGAGAAAATGCGAGTATTACGACTTCGGAACTTGCGATTACGGCGGATAAAAAGCTGACGCTCTCGGGCAGCGGCGCTTTCTCCGCGCAAAAATTCTCGGGTACGGGAGTTCTCTGCCTGGACGGCGTGAGCATGCGATTGGATGCGGCGACGACACTGGCGACGCTTGAAATCGGCTCGAAAGGCAGCGCCGTCAACGCTTCGGCGAATCTGACGATTACGGATCTTATCCTCCAACGGGGCGCAGTCCTGTCGAAATCCGGTGCGGGCGAACTCCTGCTTTCGGGCAATTTGTCTTTGGGCGCGGGGCAGCGCCTGGAAATCAATGAGGGCCTGCTCCGCATCGGAAACAGCGCGCCGATTGCGACGACCGGTACGGGAACAATCGCTCTTAAAAACGGTACGGGCCTTTACCTCAGCGGGGCAAGTTCCGTTCATAAATTTACGCAGAACCTCGAAACGCAGGGCGATGTCAATTTGACCTGGAGGGACGCTCCGCAGGCGAACGCCGCTTCGTACCAGTACGAGTTGACCGGAGACGTCGCCGTCGGAAGCGGTACGCTGTCGATCCACAGCGATACGAATAACTGGGCGAAGGAAGTCGCTCTTAAGGGAAGCCTCTCCGGCGAAGGCACGATTCACTACTATCGCGGTTCCAGCGACTCCGAATACAACTCGAACGGCCGCCTGATTGTGGCGGGAGCCGACAATTCCGGCTTTACGGGAACGCTTTTCATCGAAGCGAAAAATAATTTCAGCGTCGGCCTGGATTTGCTCAGCTCCCTGAAGAACGCCACGCTTAAGCTCAGCGGCAATGCCGGCGGGCAGGATGCGTTCGTGCGCGTTTTGGGCGATGTTGCGGTCAAACGTCTCGAAGGCAACGCAGGCTCGCAAATCGGTGCCGGCAATATTCTCCAAGGCGGCACCGTCGGCAATTATACCCTCACGGTCGGCGAAGGCGATTATGCCGGCAAACTCGAAAACCACGGGGTGGCGCGCCAGTACGGAAGCAATTCCAAGGCTTATGTCGATTCCGGCTCCCTCTCTCTGCGTAAAGTTTCGGACGGGACTTTGACGCTCTCCGGGACGGTCGCCCTGAAGCGTATCACCGCGGATGCGGGGACGCTCAATCTGACGGGTACGAGCGGTGTGACACTCGAAGAATTTGTACAGTCCGGCGGGACGACTTCCGTCAGCAAAAACCTGACGGCGTCAACTTCGCTGACCCAATCCGGCGGCTCCCTCAGCATTGCCGGGACGCTCAACGCCGGCATTCTGAATCTCGGCGGCGCCGCTGCTTCCGTGACCGGAAATGCGACCGTGCAGTCCGCCATCCTCGGGGCCGACTCCACGCTCTTCAAGGGAAAACTGACGGTTGCCGACGTGCTGACCGTTCAAAAGGGAACGACCACGATTTCCGGCGTTTTGGACGCGACCAACATCGTAGTGGCCGGCGGGAAGCTTTCCGCGCCTTCGATTGCTCAGCATCCGACGATTTCCGTTGCGGTGTCCGGCGGGGAACTCGTTCTGAACAACGCCGTTTCGACCGAATACACCGTTGATTTGAACGGCGGGAAAATTACGGGACTGAATCTCTCTTCCGCGAAGGAAACGAGCACCGTCAATCTCCACGCGGGAACGCTTGACGCGGCGAATCTTTCGACCGGTACGGTGGTGCTGTATGCGGATTTTGTTGATGCCGCGGAACGCGACGGGGCCTACCTGAACAACGATGTTAAACTCACGATTGACGGTTCTTTGACGCTTTCTGCGGACAAAACCGTTCTCGATATTTCGAATCTTATTTTTGAATCCGCGGGCGATAAATACGCGCTCTTCAATATCGGCAGCGGGGCAAGCGGAGAAGCCATCGTCACGGCTCTCGGAACGGTTGCCGGCCTGCCGGGGACCTTCTCCGTCGAAGGCAATTACGTTGTTTTCACGGCGGATTCCGCGATGGAAATTGCGATGCCGTGGAACACGCAGGCCGGTAACGATTACTGGTCCGGAACGGAGTTCCAAGGGACGGCCATCAGCAATCTCGAAAGCCGCATGGTCCGTTTCGGCCGTATTCTTCCGGTCGGCACGAGCGTCGAAAACGTGAACATTCTCGCCGGCGCTAAGGCCAAGAGCCTCCTTGTTTCCGCTTCGGCAAGCGACGTTTACAATCTGAACGCAGCGGAAAACGGCGCAAGCCTTACGCTCGAATCGTTGCGCGTGTCCCGCGGTACGCTCAACGTGAACACCGAATTGAAACTCGGCAGCCTTGAACTCGCCGGAGGCACGTTGAATGCATCCGTGAAGAATGCGCTGTCGATGACGGCGGACGCGGCAATCAAGGTGGACGGAGCCGTGCTTTCCCTGCAGAATGCCGCCGCCACCAACGCGAAGAACATTACGCTTAACGGCGCCGCAACGCTCGAATTCGTCGACGGCGCTTTGGACTCGCTGGCAGACAAGGGTGTCAAAATTACGGGAACCTCCGAAAATACCCGCGCCACGCTGAGCTGGCTGAGCGAGGAAAGCAGCGATATCGCCGATAAAGTAAGCTTCTCGGCCGGCTCGCATGTCAATTTCAATGTCACGCAGGGCGTTGCCTCTTGGGGCGCCGGCGCGGCGGAACCGAATTCCGGCAATGTCTATTACAAGACCGGAGCCGGCGTGCTCTTCCTCGAAGACCCGGCGACGCTCAACGGGGAATTCTTCGTCAACGAAGGAACGTTGCGCTTGGGCTGGGCGGACAACTCCCGCGTCTTCCTCGGGGATATTACGGTTGACGGCGAAAGCTCCGTGCTTTACCTCGCCGACGAAAACTCCTTCGGTACGGAATCCGGCTTGGGGGATGTCTGCGTCACGGTTAAAAACGGCGGGAAGGTGTACCTCTTCAGCGACCTCAATACCGACGTCCAGACCCTGAACGACGTGGAACTCGTGCTTGGCGACAACGCCCTCATTACCTCGGATCCGGACGCGGGGCGCCGCAACCGCCAAGGTATCACCATCGGTACGGGCACGACCGTGCGCGCGGAAGGCGATGCGGAAATCACGACGATTATCCAGCTGGCTAAGGACGGCGGCGCGGACTTTGACGTGGCTGCCGGTGCGACCCTGACCTTGTCCGGCGCGCTTGTGGATTCCTTGGAAGACTCGGAAAAGGGACGCGGCTTCAACAAAACGGGTGCCGGCACCTTGGTGCTCTCCGGGGCGATTCCCGCCGAAGTGGCCAATGCATTTGAAAATTACACCGGCAATACGATGGTGGCGGAAGGCGTCTTGCGCTTTACCGGCAGCGCGGTTCCGGGCAGCGGAAAAATTACGGTGCAGAACGGGGCGGCCCTCGAAGCCGCGAGCTCGGGGACGCTTGCGTTTACGTCGGAAATCGACGGCAACGGGGGTGTCCGTGTGTTGAGCGGTACGGCCCTGTTCAGCGCGAATCTCTCCGGCGTGAACGCAACGGTGGACGCCGGTGCGCGCTTTGAACTGTCGGAAGAAGCCGAGTTCAGCGGCTCTGCAAACATCTCCGGCGAATTCGGCGGTAACGGTACCTTCAAGGGCGAGGCAAGCTTCGGCGAAGGGGCCAAGCTCTATGCCGGTGTCGATTCCGCATTCCGCTTCGAAGCAAGCGCCGTTTCGGGCGAGCACAGCTTCACCAAGACGGGTAGCGGCGATGTCACGGTCGCTGCCGATTTGGCTAATGATTTTAATGTAACGGTGAAGGAAGGCACGCTCATGAGCGATCGTGCTCAGACCATCGATACCGTTACCCTTTCCGGAGGTAATTTGGGAACGACGGCCGGCGGCGCGGGAAGTTGGACTGCTTCCAAGCTCTATGTCGGCCAGGGCATCAGCTCGATTCAGTCGCATTTCAATCTCGCCGCACCGATGGGGCAAAACAATCTCCACCTGGAAGGCGCCCTTTATGTCGGCGGCTCGTTGGGTAACGGAGATTTCGGCTCTCTCGAAGTCGCGGGCACGCTCAATCTCTCGGGAACGACCGCGGGCGCCCTCTACGTCGGTGCTCCGGACGATCTCATGGGCGGTGTTGCCGCCGGCGGGCGCGTCTCCGCGAACACCCTGAATGTCGCTTCCACCGTCAAAACGATTACGCTCGGTACGACGGGTGATGAGGATGTTTGGAGCGAACTCGTATTCAAGGATGCCAACTTTGCGGGCAATATCGATATTCTCGGCACGTCGGGCAAGGTTACCGCTTCCGGTACCGTCACACTCGCGGGCTCCGGCACTTCCCTGATTGAAGGTCGCCTGCACTCCGACAACGCCGTGTTCGATGTCACCGGATTGAGCGCTACGCTCAAGGTCGGCGACAAATTCACCGGCTCCCTCACGAAGACGGGCGAAGGCAAGATGGATGTCGCACTCGTTCAGTTGGACGAAGTCGAAAACCTGAATATCGAAGACGGCCAATTCATTATCGAAACCGTCCGCAAGCTCGAAGACGGCGCGACCGGCACTCTCAAGCAGGTTTCGCTGGTTGACGGGGCGATTCTCTCCGTTCGCGAAGGGGTTTTGGAATTCGCAGACGGCGGTAAGCTCGAGCTCTCGGGCGCTTCCCGCTATGTCGGTAATGTCCTCATCGGCGAAAATGTCAGCTTGAACATCGCCGGATCCGAAATTGCCGGAACGGTCGAGCTCATCGGCGACGCCTCGGTTTCCGGCGCGACGATCAGTGAAATTTCTTTCGGTAAGGTCGAAGTTGACGGCGACGGCAACGCTTCTTACACGCAGATGACGGGAACGCTCTCCGTATCCGGAGGCTCGCCGGCCATCAAGGCGGACGACCTCGCGATCGTCGGCGGTCTGACGCTCGACAATATTGCGGTCAACTACGGTACGCTCGGCGCGGAATTCACAATCGTGGACTTTGAAGAAAGCCTCGACCTGCTCAATTACGAGCCCCAATTCACGGACAACAAGGCGGTCCTCGCAAACAAGGAAGTTGACGGCCGCGATATCTACCTGATGGTCGAAAACAACGGGACGAACCCCGGCGGCGCCCTCAAGATTGTCGCTTACGGAACCCTGTTGTGGGACGGTGCAACGACTTGGGATGTCAACGGCGACCGCGGCTGGATTCAGACCAATGTCGGCGGTAATGACGAGGGCCAGACTTTCTCCAACGACAAGTATGTCGGATTCAACTTCTCCGGCAATCACCGGATTACGATTGCCGAAGACGTCAATATCGGCGGCGCGGTCTTCAACGGTGCCGGCGAATTTACGTTGAATTTCCAAGGCGGTCTCATCAAAGACAAGGCTGACGGTACGGCGGCTTCCGTTTCGGTTCAGGCCGGTACGGTCGTCTTCAACGACAATGGCCTTGCCTCGACGGACGGCGCTTTCTCCGGCGGCCTGAATATCGCTTCGGGCGCTTCCGTTAAGACGAACAGCGACAAGCTGATCGGCTCCGGCCCGATTGCGCTCTCCGGTACGCTCGCCTTTACGGGCGCAAACACGGAATACGCTTTGACAACGGTGACGACGGGCGGCAACGCAGCCGTACTGAATGTTGCCGGAACGAGCTCGGTAACGATCGGAAGCCTTACGGGAACAACGCTGACGAAGGCGGGAATCGGCGCTTTGACGTTCTCCGGCAACGCGACGCTCGGCAAATTGCTCGTGAACGGCGGCGACGTCGCCGTCAATACCGCCGGTGAAGTCGGCATCACGGCAATTGAACTTGCTTCCGGAGCGGGCACGCTTGTCTTCGGAGCCGACACTTCGCTCGGCAGCACGACATCCCTGAGCCTCGCAAGCGGCAAGCGCGTCGAATTTGTTGCAACGGCAAGCAAGCTCAACAGCGTCAGCTTGGAAGCCGGCGCGGAAGTCGCATTCCGTACGAACGGCACCTTCACCGTCGGCGGAACGACCGCAGACGACACGGCAATCGTCGCACTGTTCAAGAATGCTTCGGGCACGGCGGGTATTTCGGGCAACTTGGCGCTCCGGGGCGTCGAAGCCGACGGCGATACCTTTGCAAGCGGCGCGACCTTTGATGTGGCCGCCGCCGCGACCTTAAAGATCGACGGCTCCGTCAGCGATGTTGCGGATGCCAATGCCGGCAACTTCCTCATCCGGAAGTCGGGCAAGGGCGCTCTCGTCATCACGGGCGACGTTGATACGAAGGCTTCGCTCCTCTTGGCCTCCGGCAGCCTCGTTGCGGAAGGCTCTGTCAATCTGGCGGGCGACGTCGAAGTCGGCGGAGATGCCTCCTTCACGGCAGACGCCGGCGGTTGGCTCGGTATGAAGAACAAGTCTCTGGTCGTTGCGGAAGGCGCGACCCTGAACCTGACGTCTTCGGAAGGACTTTCCGTCCTCAGCAATCTGACGGTTGCGGGCACCTTGGTCGCCAAGGGAGAAATTACGTTCTCCGGCAGCGAAAATATCTTTAAATCCGTGGACGTGGCTTCGAATTCGAGCCTCACGCTGTCCTCCGATGTCGATTCGTTCAAGGGCGAAGCGATGACCTTGGGCGCGAACGCCGAGCTCGTCGTTGACGATACCCGCCTGAGCGACTCCTCCGGTATGCTGACCGTCGATGCGGCGGGCACCTCCGTTAATTTTGAAAACGACGGCAAGATTACCTTCTCCTCCGTTTATGTCACCGGCGAACAGACGATGGATGTCACCGGCGACGGGGAAATGGTCGTTCTCGGCGAAATCGAAACGAAACTGACCGTCAATATCGCGGCGGACGCGACCGTTACGGTTGACAACGCGAAGACCGTTCAGGTCGGCAAGTTCCTCGGCGACGGTACGCTGAAGAAGACCGGACGCGGCGAACTCTACATCCTGCAGAAATCTGCGGACAGCTTCGCCGGAACGTTCGACGCACGGGAAGGCGCGACGTATTTCTACGGGAACGGCTCCTTGGGCCAGGCGCAGGTAATCGCCGACGCCGAAGTCGTCTTTGCACGTACGGCCGTCATCGGCAACAGCGGCAAGGATGTTGTTGCCAACGCCCTCATCGGCGGCGCGGGTACGGTGGCCGTTATCGGCTCCGAAAATGCGTTGACTTTCGCAAATGCAATCGGAAGCGCCTTCACGGGTGCGCTCGAAGCACGCGAAGGCGGAACGCTCGTTTACAACCGCTTTGCGGCCGACACCGCCCGCAATGTTAAGTTGGCGGACGCGGGTGTGTTGAGTGTCGCGGCGCTCGATGAGCTCGCCGGCGAAACGGCGGCGACGCTTGCTCTCGGGACGCTTTCGGTCTCCGGCAAGGGCAATGAAGTGGCGCTCGCGGAAGGACGCGAACTCAAGCTTGCGTCGGTGGCATTTGTCGATACGAAGGGCGTTGCAACGCTCACCTTCTCCGGTTCCGGATCGGCGACGGTCGCGGGAAGCATTTCCGGGAATGCAGGCGGCAAGGGCGAACTCGACCTCTATACGGCTGAAGATTTCTCGGGTACGCTGACGCTCTCGGGCGCGGACAATGCGCACCGCAATACCTATGTTAATGCCGGCACGCTCGTTATCGAAAACGCAAGTGCAGGCGGAACGGGTACGCTCTTCCTGAGCAAGCTCGAAGAATCCGTCGTCCGCTTCGACGTCGGCGAAGGCAATGTGGTCTCGACCGCCGTTGCCGGTGTCGGTACTCTCGAAGGGAAGTCCGGAACGATTAAGAATTTGGACGCGTTCTCCGGAATGCTCGTCGCCGTTGACGGCGGAGTCTTCACTTTGGACAAGGGGGCTTCGGGAGTCTTGGCTTCCCGGACGCTCATTTTGGGCGCGGAAGAAGGCGCGGTGCTGGCTGTGACGACGGATAAGTCGGTCGCCGAGCTCGATATGGGCGCTGCGGTCTTCTCCGGCAACGGTACGGTCTCGTTGGATCTGGCCGCGACTCAGGAACTCTCGGTTTACACGCCGCATGCGATTACGGGCACGCTCGAAATCGCCGGCGGTTTCGTCCGGGTATTCGAAGAAGGCAATCTCGGCACCGCCGCGGTCGCCATCCGCTCCGGTGCAAGCCTCAATGTTTCGGCGGACGTGCTGACGAATCGCGAAATCTACGGCGAAGGCACCCTCGTTAAGAACACGAGCGGAACGAGCTTCGTCGCCGGTGTCATCAACGCGAAGACTGCGGTTTCCACGGGGGCGCTTTCGATTACGGCTACGGGCGAAAACGCACAGTTCGAAATCCGCAACGGAACGCTCGAATTCTCGCAGGTCTATGAAGACGGCCGTGTGGTTTCCCGCAAGGCGGGCACGCAGACCTTTGATGCGGATTATGTCGCGGACGGCGTTGCTCGCTTCTCGCACAGCGCACGCAATTCTAACTCGGTCATCGACGGTTCGTTCGCATGGAAGGCGGGCGCCGCAGGTTCCCTGATCTTTGCAGGCGGCGGAACGGGTTCCGAATTCCTTCCGGAAATCGAAAACGGCAACGTCGTCAAGACCGGCGCCGGAAAATGGTATCTCGACGCGTTCTCTTCGACCGGCTCGATTAAGGTCGAAAACGGCGGCGGAACCTTGGCGCTCGGCGGCTATGTCGGCGACGCGGCTCAGGAAATCTTCATCGGACGCGACGGCGTTTTGGAAATCGCCGAATTCGTCGGCACCGCCGCTCCGGTCGTCAAGGGCAAGGTTACGGGAAGCGGTATGCTGGCCGTTTCGGTTACAACCAGCGAAGTGACCTTCGACGTGACGGGCGACAGCGACTGGGTCTTGCGCGTGGATGCGGACGCGGCCGTAAAGTACGGCAGCGGTCTTTCCGCCGACAATATTTTGCTCTCCTCCAGCAACGATACGCAGAAGGCGGGCGGTACGCTCAACGTTGACGTTGCGGCGGGAACGGTTACGAAACTCGATGGCAAGACTTTCTCGATTCAAGGAACGAGCAAGGACTCTCTGGATCTGCGCAACGCAAAACTCGTTAAGCGCGGCGCCGGAACCTTGGACCTCACGGATTCCTCCGTCGAACTCAACGGTCTGCTCCTCATTGAAGAAGGTACGCTGAAGGCGGCTTCCTTCAAGAGCAATCCGACCACCGGTGTGATTGAACTCCAGGGGAACGGCACGCTCGATATCGGCATCGCCGGTCAGGAGGGTAGCCTCGCGGCTCTCGCAGGCGCCGGCAGTGTCAATGTCGTCGCGGGAACCGTGCTCGTCGAAAACATCAACGGCGCTCAGACACCGGAAGAATTCAACCGCGACTTCTCCGGTTCCGTCCGTGTCGATGCGGGCGCCAAGCTCGTTATCAAGCCTTACGCTTCTTTGGGTAACGCCGGTGACATCCGCGTACTCGGTACGTTGGAAAATTCCCAGATGGCCGAATCCTCGCTGAACAAGCTCAGCGGGAACGGTAAGCTCGTGATTGCCAACACGCAGTCCGATGTCCGTACGATCTACGGCAACGACAACGCGTTTGCGGGAAGCATCGAAATCAAGCGCGGCCGCTTGGTCGTGAATGCATCGAGCTTCGAAACGATGACGAATGCGATTACGCTCTCCGCGGATGCCGCTTCCGGCCTTGCTCTCCGTAACGACGGCGCAAGCCCGCTCTCGCTCTCCGCGATCGGTGAAAAGAACATCGGCGCTTCCGGTACGTTCTTCCTCGAGTCCGCCGACAAAAACAGCGCCTTCGTCCTTACCAACGGCGCAAGCTTCGGGTTCGGCTCGCTCACGCACCTGACGGCAGGTGCCGACCTGACCCTCGGCAAGGGGACAACGCTCACCACGGGCCTCTATGTTGCCGACGGCGCAAGCCTCCGTCTCGAATCCGCAGCGTCGCGTTCCGTCGAACTGCGCGGTGCGGCGAAGGCAAGCCGCGAAGTCGAAGGGAATCTGACCATCGCCGGTAAGCTCTTTGCCGACCTCCCGGCTGCGGGAACGACGGCGATTCACGCCGACGGCACGGCTGTCATCGAAAAGACGGCAATTGTCGAAGTGGACGGCGTGATTGCCGAAGGCCGCGAATTCGCACTCGTCTCTTCGGATGTTAAGGCGATCGAAAACGGCGCGCTCTTCCGTACCGCAAGCGGCGAACGTCTCTCCGCTCGCGTTGCCGACAATGCGACGAAGATTCTCGTCGGTTCGGCAACACCGCTCGAAGACCTCATTCCGAGCGGAATGGATGCACTCGCCGCCACCGTCTTCTCGAACACGGACAGCGATATCTACAAGGCGATTTACTGGTCCGGAAACGATGCGGAACAGCGCGCGAAGCTGACGAATTTCTCGCCGGTTTCCTTTGCGGGGGCGCTTGAACTTTCGACCGAGCTGACGAAGCTTGAAAACGACTTGCTCCGCCAGCGCCTCGAACAGCGCCGCTACGATCGCGCTTATCCGGAAGCGGAAGGCACGCTCAAGGGCTATGCCAACATCATCGGCAGCACCGCGGAAACGAGCGAAGGCAAGAACAAGACCGCCAACTACGACCTGAGCCATAGCGGCGCGGTTGCGGGCTTCGACTCCCTCATCTCCTACGATTTCCTCCTCGGGGCAAGCTTCACCTACGATTTCGGTAAGGCGAACGTCCACAACGGCGGCGGAAAGCACGAAACGGATACGGCTCGCGTAAACTTCTATGGTATGGCGATGCTCGACGAAGTTTCCTACTTCGGCTTCAGCGCCGGATTCGGGGTCTCCGGAGTGGATATGAAGCGCACCAATGCGCTCGAAACACTCAAGAGCGAATCCTCCGGAACGGACTTCTCGCTTTCGACGACGCTCGGAAGAATGTTTGTCCTCAGCGAAGCCGACGGACTGCACGTTTCGCCCTACATCGGCTTGGATTACACCTACTCCCGCATCGGCGGCTTCCTTGAAGCCGGCGGTAAGGAAAGCACGTTGGAAGTCGATGATATGGAACGCAACTCGCTGCGCGGAACGATCGGGGCGACCCTGAACTGGTTGCCGAACGCCGACTGGCGCTTCACGCTCGAAGCGGCACTCCGCCGCGAATTCCTCGATTCCGACACGGAAGTCGAAGCGAAATTCGTCCGCGGCGCCTACGCAGGCATGAGCGCGGCTTCGACGGCTTACTTCGGCGACGAAAACGTAATCAGCGTCGGTCCGCGTGTCGAATGCCGTATCAATTCCGAATGGGCCGTCTCTGCCGGCTACACGCTGGAATCCGACTTGGATAACACGACGACGCATTCGGCCAATATCGGTCTTCGCTGCCGCTTCTAATTAAAGATGCGAACGTAACTGATAACGGTGCCCCTGCAAAGGGAACGCCGTTATCAGTTTTGTTTTATGGAGACTCTAAGTTCACTCGCGGATTTTCCGCACTCGCTCTCGGATCGCCCGGTTATTCTTTGTATCGGGAATTTTGACGGCGTGCACTGCGGGCATCGCGCGCTGTTTTCGGCGGCGCAGGCGATGGCGCGGGATTGCGGCGGACGTTGCGGCGCGCTGACTTTCAACCCGCATCCGGAAGTGTTTTTTCGCGGAGCAGGTGCCGTAAAGCTGATTTATTCTCAAGCGACGAAAACGGTGCTGTTCGAGCGCCTCGGCTTGGATTTTGCGATTATTTGTCCGTTTACTCCGGAACTCGCCGGCTTGGCGGCGGAAGATTTTGTGCCCGCGCTTAAAAAGGCGATTCCCGCTCTCGCCGGGATTTTCGTCGGAGAAAATTTCCGCTTCGGGGCACGGCGCCGGGGCGATGTCGCGCTTCTCCGGGAAAGCGCCCGCGCGCAGTCTGTGTCGGTTAATGCGTTGGCTCCCGTTTTGTTCGAGTCGGAGAAAATCTCTTCCACGCGCATTCGCGAATGCCTCGAACGCGGGGAAACGGAAGCGGCCGATGCCATGCTCGGCGAAAATTATTTCGCGGCAGGAACGGTTATTTCGGGCCGCCGCTTGGGGCGTACAATCGGCTTCCCGACCCTGAATCTGCCTTGGGAGCCGGAACTGCGTCCGCGCTTCGGCGTCTATGCCGTGAAAGTAAAATTCGGCGCTCAGGAGTTTCCCGGAGTCGCCAATTACGGCGTCCGTCCGACCGTGGAACGCGCGGGAACACCGGCTCCGCTCTTGGAGACGTTTCTGTTGGATAGCCCCGACGGCGCAAAGGTACCGGGCTACGGCGATGCCATCGTCGTCGAATGGCTGAAGTTTCTGCGCCCGGAACAACGCTTTGAGTCCGTTGACGCCCTGCGCGCGCAACTGCGGCTCGATCGCCTCGCCGCCGCGGATTTTTTCGCCTCAAATGAGGAGAGAGATTAGAGCTTAATGCTTAAAGAAAAGTGGGCGGCCCTATTCGCAATTGCCTCTTCGGGGCTGTGCGCCGGAGGTGCACTACATGGGATAACCGCGGGTGCAGACGGGAGTCGAAACCCGCGAACTCGCCCAAGGCTAAGTGCGCCGCTCCGTGATGCAGCTATATCCCTGACGTGCCGGCGGCGCAATGGAACAAGCGGGCATGCCCTTCCCGTAGGCAAATCTCTAAAAAGCGAATTCCCGGAGCTAGCTTTTAGTCTTCGAATGCGTTGTTGGTGGCGATTCCGGCGGCGAGTGCTCGGGGATTGTTTCGGGTGGCGCGGCAGAGTTCCCGCAGGAGGGAGCGTCCGCATTCCGTCTCGAAGACCGAGGAGATGACAAAGCGCGGAGCGTTTTGCGTTTCCTGCAACCAATTGCGCAGGCGCGGGAAATCGCCGATGAGCAGCGGTTTGACGACGGCGACGACGTTCGTGCCTGCGGGCATTTTCCACGGTTCGCGCAGGGATTCGTCGAGGGCGGTTTTGGCGGCGCGTTCCGGCGGGAGCGCGTAAACGGCGGCATCGTTTTCCGGCGTTGCGGAGAGCGGCTGTTCGATGAATTCGAGTTGCGCAAAGTCGTAGAGCGGGGCGAGTGCGGCGAGCGCTTCGGGGGTTTGCCAGGCGCCGTTGGCGTCGAAGCGGATGCGGGCGTCGGGACGGAGCTCGGCACAGCGGCTTAGGATTTTTTTACAGAAATTGATTTCGTCCGGAAGCGGCGCGAGCCCGATTTTGATTTTGAAACTGCGGTGTCGGCGGTCGGCGAGCAGTGTTGCCGCGAGGGCTTCGGGGGTGGAGGCGGCATTGCGCAGGAGCAGCCGGCAAATTGCGGTGTCCGGCGGCTCGGGGGCGTGGCGCGCTTCGGGATTTTCCGAAAGAAAAAATGCGGCGGAAAGGGCGTGTTGTGTGCACGGAAGCGCTTTCAGGGATGCGAGAATTGTTGTTTTTTCACTTGCGGGAAACGGGCTTGCCGCGAGGGTTTTGAGGGCGTTTTCCGCGTCATCGAGGGATTCGCAGCCGAATCCTTCCCAGGGCGCAATTTCCGCGTTTGCTTGGTTGCCGAGATTGTCGGAAAGCGAGACAGTCAGCCCTTCGCGTGTTGTTGCCGGCCCGCGGGAGGTGTTGACGGGAACGCGGAATCGTCGGGAGTAGCGCCGATATCGGAGATTGTGGAGAATCGTGTCCATTTTCGCGGGAAAGGGCGGAAATCGTTTTTTTATGATTCCATTTTAGCGGGAAAAGCTGTTTCATAAAACCATTAACTTATGAGAACTCCAACACCGTCCGTTTATGTTCGCGGCATGGGCGTTTATACGCCGGAGCGCCGCTTGACTAATGCCGATTTGACGCGCCTTGTCGATACCTCCGACGAATGGATTCGTACGCGTACGGGAATCATCGAGCGTCGTCTCGCCGATGCGGATGAAAGTGCTTCGGATATGGCGGCGAAGGCCGGGGAAAAGGCCATCGAAAATGCCGGAATCTCCAAGGAAGAAATCGATTTGATTATCGTGGCGACGGCGACACCGGACCACTCCTTCCCGTCAACGGCCTGCCGTACGCAGGCGAAGCTCGGAATCAAGGACGTGCCGGCGTTCGATATGTCGGCCGCCTGCTCGGGCTTCATCTACATGATGCAGGTCGCGAATCATATGTTGCGCGCCGGCGACTATCGCAACGTGTTGATTATTTCGACGGAAAAGCTCTCTTCGATCGTCAATTGGGAAGACCGCAATACCTGCGTGCTTTTCGGCGATGCGGCGGCGGCGTTTGTGCTTACGAAATGCAACGAGCCCTATGTCGGCATCCTCGGCAATATTCTCGGCGCCGACGGTTCGAGCGGTGATCTGCTGAGCTTGCCCGCAGGCGGAAGTGCCTGCCCGGCGAGCTACGAAACCGTCCACGACGGCGCTCACTACCTGCACATGGCCGGTCAGGAAGTCTTTAAGGTCGCGGTCCGTACGATGTCCGACTGCTGCAAACGCCTGCTTGAAAAATGCAATGTCTCTGCAGACGAAATTAAATGCGTTATCCCGCACCAGGCGAATTTGCGTATCATTGATGCCGTGGCGCGTCAGGTCGGCATTCCGCTCGAAAAATTCTGTGTCAATCTCCAGAACTACGGAAATACGTCGTCGGCGACGATTCCGAACTGCATGAAGGAAGCTTACGATGCCGGACGTTTCAAGGCCGGAGATTTGGTGCTTTTGACGGCATTCGGCGGCGGATTTACTTGGGGCGCGACGCTCATCCGTTGGAAATAATCCGGAATGAAGGCTTTCGCGACAGCGTTGTTGGCTACGGGCTTGCTGGCTCTTCCCGCGTGGGCGGAACCTGCGGACGAAAAGGCGGCGATCAATGCCGGTCCTTCGGAAAATGCCGTAGCCTCGGATGCCCGCTGGAATGAAATCGCGGCCCGGATTGAGGCCCGCGGCGAACGACTCGGCGAACGGGAAGCGCTTGTACGCGCCTACGCCGAAGGGCTTTGGGTGCGTTCGCGGAATTGGCGTCTGGCGGACTCGGTTTGCGTCGATGCCATTGCGCGCCTGGCGAGTGCTTACAGCCTGCAACGGGAGCCGAATCATGCCGATACCGCCGGAGAACCTGCGCTTTATACCTTAAGCGGAGACTGCGATGCCGCCCGTTCGGCTTACGAAGCGGTGATTGTCGCGTTCCCGACGACTCTTTTTGCCGCGGAAGCCATGTATCAGCAATGTGTCATTCTGGCGATGACGCGTCGCTTTGAAGATGCTTTTGCGCGCATTCGCACCTTGGTTGAAACCTATCCGGGGTCGGACCGTATCGCCGATGCGCTGACGCAGGGCTACATGATTGCCGAAATGGGACGCCAGGGTGTGCGCCCGCGTAAGTTCGGTATTCCGTGGTTGAAGGACCGCAAGGCGGTGTTGCGCTTTTACGACGAACTTTACGCGATGGCACCGCAGTCTTCGATAGCGCCGCGTGTGCTTTTCCAAAAAGGCGTCTTTGCTTCGGAAATTGCGACGGAGGTCTTCGAGGGCGAACGGACGCAAGAGGCAATCGATGCCTTTGAGCAGCTCATCAGCGTGCATCCGGATTCGCCGCTTGTCCCCGAGGCCTATCTGCGTTTGGCGGCAACCTACGAAAGCCTTTGCCCGGGAGCGGATTGGGACCAGGTGTCCACGCGGCGGGCTCTCAATTATTATACCGATTTTTACACGCTTTATCCCGAGCACCCGCAGGCCGAATTCGCGTACTCCCGCACGGAGGCCCTGCGCTCGCTGATTGCTCAGAATCGGCTCTCCGTGGGCGATTTTTACTATGTGCGACGCAACAATATGCGTTCGGCGCTCGTGTTTTACAACGAAGCGCTCACGCACGCGCCGGATTCTCCCGCCGCCGCCGAGGCTCGCAAGCGCATAGAAAAGATCCGTCGCGGAGAACGCGCCGAGCTGACTTTCATCGATTGGCTTTTCGGGCGCTACCCGGCGCCGCGTACGAAGGACTTTGCGGACGCCCCTTCGCAGCAGTCACTCGAGGAAATGGGATTCCGTTCTGCGGAATCGCCGGAGCGGACGAGCGACCCGGAAGATAAAAAGCCGCCCGTCAACGATTCGCGCCGCGTGTTTAACGAACCCGGAGAAGATGCCTAACACTATGCTTAAACGCCTGTTCATCGTTATTTGTTTGTTTGCGGGAATGCTTTGGAGCACCTCCTGCACCTATTCCGTCGGAGGACGCGGGAAACTGCCGTTCTCGACCATCATGCTCGCGCCCGTGGAAAATATGACCGACCTGGCGCAGACGCAGGCGACGCTCGCGCGCAATATCATCGACCGTCTGAACGATGAAGCCGGCCTGGAAGTCGTTCCCTATAACGGACAGGCGGAGCTGACCGTCGTTATTGCGGACGTGACGCGCCGGATTTCTCTGACGAATTCCCGCAACACGGATGTCGCCAGCACGACGACGATGACGGTGACGCTGAATTGCTCGCTGCGCAATATGCGGACGGGAAAGTATTACTTCCGCAACCGTCCGGTTAGCGTTACCTCCGAAAATTACATGGGCGGGCAGGCCGGACTTTTGGAAACACAGGTATTCCCGCAACTTTCCCGTGACGCCGCCCGTAAAATCCGGGATACGGTTGTCGGAGTTTGGTGATTTCCGCGCTTCGTAAAGCGACTTCGGCGTCCGAACTTTCCTACCGGTTTCCTCCGTTTTTGTGATTGAAACGGCGCTTCTAAAGCCTTTAATTTATGCCAATCAGTTTTCTCTCCAACCCCTAAATCTTGCCCTTTATGAAAAATCCCTTAAAAAAATTCCTTGTACTGTTCTCTGCCCTTGCGGCCCTCGCCGTTTCCGCATTCGCCCAAGATGTCGCCGCCAAGGTGCCCGACATTCAGGTGCAAAAAGTCGATTTCAAGGTTGTCCAGATGCCGAACGCCGATCCCGCCTACAAATGGGCTCAGACCAAGGTGGAATTTAAGGTGAACGCCAACAAGGATTACCTGCCTTCGACGTTTCTGAACAACGTGAAGCTCCGCGTAACCCTGGTTTACGATAAGACGGCGGCTTCGCTTTCTTCCGAGGGCGCTACCGGTTCCCGCGCCCGCGGCAGCCGAGGCAAGGCCATGGTCGAAAAAGCCGTTGCGGAATCCGGCGGCGGGCAGGGCGATGCCTACACTTACTACCGCGCGGCCGTGACTTTTGCCGCCCTCAAGGTCAATGACGGCAAGAAGGAATTCACGTTCTATATTCCCGGCGAAATCGTCGAGCGCGACAAGGAAAAGATGCCCGGCAACGCGAAGCCGCGATTCTACTACGTCGAATTCGAATACAACGACATGGTCATCGGAGCTTTTGACGCCGCCGGAAAGCGCCGCGCCAACTACATCGACGCGCAAATCAAGGAAGTGAAACATTTCGAACAGCTTTGCAATTGGGCGGACGCCGCCGTTTCGGAAACCAAGGGACTCTTCCTCCCCGCGTACCTGACGCCGGGCGGATACGGCTTCCTCAAGGCCGCACCGTCTATCGTGCGTGACGAAGTCCAACAATAATTCCTTTACTTAAACTCTTCTCGATACGTCCTATGGGCAGTAATGCGACAAAAACTATAATTAACTGCGGGACGACGCAGGTCTCCGTTTCCGTATTTTCTGCGGATGCGGGGTCTCTGGTGCTTGAAAAGCTCGTCGTCGAAAATCTTGTTTACAACTACACGGAAAAAGAGGAATGGCCGGTTGCGGCGACAAATGCGTTGCGCAATATCTTCTCGACGATGAAGCCGAAGGGCGAAATCGTGGTCATTGCCCCCGGCCAGCTCCTGCTGACCCGCAATGTCCGTGTTCCGCAGGTGGAAGCCTCGAAGCGTGAAGGCGTTATTGCGTTTGAAGCCCGGAGCAACTTCCCCTTCCCGCTGGAAGAACTCGTTTGGGGAAGCCAGGTTATCGCTTCCGACGGCGTTGAAGAAAGCGTCGTTATTTTCGCTTTGAAGCGGACCGAAATCGTACGCTTTACAAACCTGCTCATCAAGGAAGCCAAGATTGTTCCCGACACGATTCAGCCGGCAACGAATCTCGACGTTCAGGCTTACCGTTACCTGCTCTCGCAGGGCGGGGAAGACGTCGGCCCGGCGCTCATCGTCAATGTCGGCGCCCACACGACCAATCTCACCTTTGTCACCGAAAACGGTTTCGATATCAACAATATCGGTCTCGGCGGCAATTACGTGACGCAAAAACTTGCCGAAGCGACCGGGGTTGCATTCCAGGCGGCCGAGCAGAAAAAAATCGCGTATTTTACGGAAACGGCCCGCTTCTCGTACGACGACCCCGTGCCTGCGACGATTCTTGCGGCTGCGGATTCGTTCATCCGTCGCCTCAGCCAAGACATTACGCGCCGTCTCATCGCGTTCAAGCGCGCGAACGGCGGGGTCGGTCCGAAGAAAATTTTCATTTCCGGCCGCGGTTCGCTCCTGCCGGACATGGCGAAGAAACTGTCGGAACTGCAGCGCGTTCCCGTCGAAGTGCTCGACGTGACCCCGCTTCTTTCCTGCGCTTCCGGCGTGGACACGGACAAGGTCTTCAACGAACGCTTTGAGTTGCAGGAAGTAATCGGCGAAGCCTCCGCGCTCGTTATGCCGGGCATCGAAGGCGTCAATCTGCTTCCGCCGGAAATCGCCAAGGAACTTGATTTCAAGAAGAAGATGCCTTTCCTGGCGCTTGCCGGCGTCTTCCTGGCGCTTGCTCCGTGGCCGGTTTGGATGCACCTCTCGGATGTCGGCGCGACGCTCGAAAATATGCGTGCGGCCCAAGCGAAGCAGATTCGGGTTCTCGAAGACCGCGAAGAACAACTCACCAATTTGGACGAACAGAGCCGGAAGATGAAGGCTTATCTGGACGAAGTGTTCTCCGTGCTCGACAAGCGCTTCCGCTGGAACGACTTTATGGCGGACGGACAGGCCTGCCTGACGCGCCTGCAGACGCGCACCGCTACCGGCGAAGAGGGCGAAACGATTTTCTCGTCGGATCGCCACATCTGGCTCGATTCGTTGGCTGTACGCCGCTCGCTCAAAAAAGCGGACGGAGAAAATCCCGCCGGCGTCGTTTGCGATGTCGAAATCAAATTTGCGATGCTGATTCCGGAAGTCGATGCCGATAATCCGGAACACAATTCCAGCGTTTTCGAAGCGCGCCGCAACCTGATTCTCGAATCGCTGAAGGCATCTGAATTCGTTGATAAAAGCGTGAAAATCAAGGACAAGCCGGACTTCTCCAAGCCGAATCTGCCGACCCTGACACTTACGCTCCGTATCAAATCCGACAAAGGACTTTAAGCCATGAAGAAAAATTTACCTCTAATCCTGATTTTGGCTCTCTGCGGAATCGTGTTTGTCGGCGGACTCGCCGTTTCGGTTTCGACCATGCTCGACAACGGAAAGAAAGAAGCGGCGATCGAGAAAAATAAAAAGAAACTCGACAAGCTGGTGAAGCGCAAGACGCTCGCGCTTTCCGAAGAAAACCTCGAGCAGGGGACGGCCTCGATTGAAGCTCTGAAGGACTCGATGAAGGTGCGCGTGGGAACGCTTCTGCAGCCCAAGCGTCTCGAAACATTCTTCAAGGGCGATGCCACCCAGTTTATGTCTCTGCTGACGGAGCGTAACCGCGATTGGACGCGCCTCTGCGAAGAGCAGCATGTGGAATTGGCGCCGGCAACGCGCGGATTCGGTTTCTCCCGTTACCTCGTCGCAAACGAAAGCGCTCCGGCGGATAAACTGGAAAAATTGGATCTTGAAGCCGCCGTTACGGGCGCATTGCTGAAGACGCTTGTCGAAGCCCGTGAGGACAACGAGCGCGAATTGCGTGCCGCTAACGTGCTTGCCGCTTCGGATACGACCTATCTGAAGCTGATGGCGATGGCGCGCGAAGGCCTCGAACTTTCGCAGGTGCAACGCCGCTCGCTGCAACGCGACGAAATCGTCGTGGATGCGATTGCCGAATCCGGCGATACCGGCTTTGTGAAACTTTCGGATGCCGCGTCGAAGGAAGTAAGCTACCAGTCGCTCCGCCGCGACCGGGCTGTTGACGCGCTCGCATTCCGCATCGCTTTTGTCGGCGACACCGGCGTGTTGCGTAAGTTCATGCAACGCCTCGAATCGTATCCGATTTATGTGCGTGACATTGAGGCGTCGCGCGCTACGCCGGACATGCTTCCGCCGAAAAATGCTCCCGCGTCGGGCCCGGCTGTCGCAGCCCCGGCCTCCGTCAATCCGTTTGACCTCTTCGGAGCCGGTACGGCCGTTACCGCCGTTGAGCAGGCGAGCGCTCCGCGTGTGCCCGCCCGCCGGGTTATCGTGGAAAATGTTCCGGAACTGTTTACCGTCACCTTGGAATACATCACGCCGAAGGGACAGAAGAAGGAAGAAAAGGAAGAGACTCAAAAATCCGAATAGAAAGTTTTCACAATGAAGCATTACGATAAGATTGTTTTTATTTTGGGTTTGGTCGCCTGCCTTGCCGGTTTCGGCGTTTATCTCGGAATGAAGCCGGAAGCCAAATCGGGGGGCTCCCTGAAGCCCTCGGGCTCCGCCTTCGCCGCATGGAAGGATGACAAGTCTTTTGCCGCCGCTCCCGAAAAATGGAACTCGCCGAGTCTGGACATGGAAACGGGATGGAACTACGACCTGTTCTCCACGCCGGAAACGACCTGGCTCTCCGGGGAAAAGAAATACATCGCCAAGGAATTGCCCGTCCCGCCGGAAGAACCTTTCGGAATCAGCCTCGTGTCGATGGAAAATCCGCTTTCCCGCCTGCGCGTCGCTGCCTGCTCGTCCGATGTGCCGCCGCGCCGCGTTAAAAACGCCGACGGCAAGGGAACCGCTTTCCAGACCTTCGTGAAATTCGCCGATCCCAAGGGCGGTGAAGCTTCCGTGGACTTCCGCCGTATCGCGGGCGTCAAAATGAGCAAGGAAGAACTCGAAGGACGTACGATTATTTCCTTGACTCCGCGCCGCCCCGCGGAAATCGCCGGACAAAACGTCGCTCTGAAGGATTTCAAAATCGTTCGCGGCGAAAGCGAAAGCGGTGACGGTACGTTCTATACAAAGTATATGGCGACCTTTGTTGACCACGAAGACAAGGATAAAGAGTTCCGCGCTCTTGAGGAATTCGTCCGCGACGCCTCCCGCGTCGAAGCGGTTTTCCGCGACGAGTTCTCCTCCCGCGAGTGGCGCTACCGCGAAACCTTCGTCGCCGGAGCGGAAAAGCCCGAAATCGAGCTCATGACGCGCGAATCTTCCGCCGAACCGTGGGTTTCTCTCGGAAATGAGCCTTCGTTCCAAGCGGGAAGTGCAACTTATTTTGTCAAAATTGTTGACATTTCCGCTCAACAGGCAACAATAACCAAACAATCGGAGTCTAACGGCAAATCGAAGCGCCCCAAGGTTCGCCAAGTTGTTTTAGACCTCGCACGATAATTTAACCCGAAATTTCAACCAGACCCCAGCTCTGATAAACCACTTAACTCGAATTGGCCCCGCATGAAAAACCAGTTGCGCATCCAAAAAGTCATTTCCTCCGCTTTCATCACGACCGCCCTCGCAGGCGCGGTTGTCGCGTCTCCGAGCGCGTTTGCAGAAGGTGAGGATAACGATCAACTCAAAGCCAAGCTTTACCTCGAGGCGGAAAGCGCTGCGTCCGAACAGAAGTTCGATGTCGCAATCGAAAAGTATCGCGCCTTCCTGAAGCTTGATCCGAACAACGAGCAGGCTAAGGGACGTCTCGCGGAAGCGGAACTCGCACTCCGTGACATTAAGTCGGCGGCGACGGCGGGAACCGAAGGTGCGCCGAAGAGCGAATTCGAACGCATCATTCAGCAGCGCAATGCGATTTACCGCGAAGCCGAAGCGGCCATCATGCAAGCCGAATTCCTCGCTCCGACCGATCCGGAACGCGCACTGCGCCTCTTGGCCGACATCCAGAGCGCATTGCCGAAGACCCCGGCATCCCGCCCGTATTTCGACAAGATTGCGGTCGCCCGTCAAGCGGCTCAGCTGGCGATGACGAAGCTCGACCCGGCTCAACTCGCCGAAGAAATGACGGCTGCCGAACGCGAAGCCATCCGCGAAAGCACGTTGGCATCGCGCCGCTCCCTCTCCCGTGCGAAGGAAGAACGCTCCCGCCACATGCTTGCCGAAGCGATTAAGTCTTTGGACGAAGCGAAGCTCCTCCTCCCGAACGTTTCCTCGACCGCCGAAGTTTCCAAGGAAATTGACGAAGAACGCGCACTCGTTTACTCCGGCTACTTCTTCGACATGGTTGAACGCCGCTCCGCCGTTGAAGCCGCTTCCTACATGAAGATGGTGGAAGAACTCCTCGGCAAGGAACACAAAATTTACAAGCAGCTTGCCGCATTCTATCAGGAATGGCGTAGCACGGCCGATGCCCAAAACCCGGAAACCCTGAACCCGACCGCCATTCGCGCCCAGCAGGAATGCAAGGAAGCGCTCCTCCGCGGGAAGGCCCAGTACCAGTACGGCGACTACCTGAGCGCTCTCGAAAGCTATCAGAAGGCCTTGCTCTACATGCCGGACAATGCGGAAGCCAAGGCGATGCAGATCCGCATCCGTAAGATTCTCGCAAATTCGGGCGAATACAACCACGAGCTGACCCGCGAAACGATGTTTGCGGACGTCCGCGAAAAGTGGAAACTCGCGATGCCCTTTACGGCTGTCGCCGCCGTTGACGATTCGGAAGAAAAGACGAATCCGGTCGAAGCCAAGATGTCGCGCATCAACGTTGCCGTCACGTTGCGTGACGCTCCGCTCCAGCGTGCAATCGACACGATTTCCGAACTCTCGGTGATTAATGACCCGGTCGGACGCGGTATCGACATCGTCCTCATCGACCCGGAAAATAAGAATCCGCCGCTCGTCAATCTGCAGATGAAGAGCCAGCCGATGGACAAGGTGTTGAAGACCATGCTCAGCACGGTCGGCTACCGCTACGACGTGAACAAGGACGGCATCGTCGAAGTTACGCCGAATATCGGTTCCGCAGGTCTTGACCAGGAAGAATTCACGGTTTCCCCGAAGGTGGTTGCCCGCATGGCCGGCAAGAAAACCTCCTCGGCGGGTGCCAGCAGCCCCTTCGGCGTCTCCGGCGAAGAAGTCGCCGAAGAAAACGCTGAAGAAATCGGCATCAAGAACTTCTTGGCCCGCGCCGGTGTTAACTGGGAAGGTGACCGCTCGCTCGTTTACGATGCGACCTCCAATCTTCTCATCGTTACGCAGGACCGCAAGGGTATGGACCGTATCCGTAACATCCTCCGCAGCTTGAGCACGGCGGAAACGAAGCAGGTCAACATCGAAGCGAAGTTTATCGAAGTCAACAGCACGGTCTTGAACCAGGTCGTTACGAACTGGGCTCTGACGCGCGGTGAAGGCAATGACATGTTCACGCGTGCAACGACGAACAATCGTACGGTTGCCGGTGCGCACGCCACGATTTCCGAAGACTCCAAGACGCTCATTTACACGCCGCCGACGGACGAATACACGGATGAAGACGGTGTCTTCCACCCGGGTAAGGAAGCCTCGGAAAAGGAATTCGCACAGAAACCGCCGCAGGTGACGCGTCAGCCCAACTACGGGATCGACACGCTCCCGACCTTTACGGGGGTTATCGGAACGGTCGGCAACTACGACCTCCGTCTCATCCTGAACGCGCTCAGCGCACGCGACGGAACGGACCTCATGGCGGCTCCGAGCCTCACGGTTCAATCGGAAATGGAAGCAACGATTAAGATCGTCCAGCTCCTCCGTTGGCCGCAGTCCTATGACGACATGGAAATTTCCGTCAGCGGCAGCAACAGCTACAACAACGACAATAACAATAACAACAGCGGCTACGGAAATGCTTCCGTCGGTATTACGCCGGGTACGCCGCAGTTCGACGAAGAAGCGACCGAAGTCGGTATTCAGATGCGCGTCCTTCCGCGTGTGAACAACACGGAAAAGTCGATTACGCTTGAGCTTTCTCCGGAAATCAAGGAATTCGAAGGCTTCATCGAATACGGCGGAACGGCCGTTGCAATTGCGGGCGGTATCGTTGTTACGACGCCGGCAGGCTTCTTCCAGCCGGTCTTCAATCTCCGTCAGGTTTCCACGACGGTGGAAGTTTACGACGGCGGTACGATTGTTATCGGTGGCTTGACGCGCGAAGAAATCCGCACGGTCAACGATAAGGTTCCGGTTCTCGGCGATTTGCCGCTCATCGGCTCTGCCTTCCGTTCGACGGGCAAGTCCATCACGAAGAAGAATCTCCTCATCTTCGTTACGGCCAACCTCATGGCTCGCGGCGGAGGAACGGAAGACGGTCTCTTCAAGGGCGTCCAAACGGGATCGACCTACTCGAATCCGAGCCTCTTCATTTCTTCGGGACCGATTTACCGCGATTACGACACGGTACCGGTTGCGGACGAAAACACGGGCCTCCAATAAGAGAGAGGTTTGCAAAAGCAGGGCGGGTCTTCGGACTCGCCCTGCTTTTATCTTTAAATTTCGCAAAATATCTTGAACAGAATACTTTTTAAGCGTATTGTTGAACGCGAGTTTTATCATTCGATTACAAGCTTATGAAAATTAAAAATATCCTATCCGTCCTCGCTACGGCTTTTGCTCTTTCCGCCGTTGTTTATGCCGAAGATCCGGCTCCCGCAAATTCCGGTAACGACGGTGCCGTCGAAACAAAGTTGGATTACATCGAACAGAACGGTTTGAAGTTTCTCCATGTCTCGACTCTTTCCACGGTCGAGGCCAATCAGGAATTCGCACGTAACGTTCAGATTATCTCTCAGTTGCGCCAAACCCTGATTAAGCTCAACGAACATCGTAAAATGGCCTTCACGGAAGAAGAACGCAAGGCCACGGACGAAAAGATTAAGGAATTGACGGAAGAGCTCAATAAGGGCGATCAGACGATGGCGAATAGCTACGGCTATTCGCTTTCCCGCGATTATATCCATGTTCCCGTGGAAACCTACATCTACCTGAAGCTCACGGAAGAGGAGTATGCGAAGATGAAGGAAGAGGGAAAGGACCTCAAAGTCGGCGAAGACTTTTTGGTTAAGGGCGATGACAAGTACCGTCGCGTTTCCGTAATTTCGAATGAGCAGGGCAATTTGGAATTCCGCACGAATGTCCAGAAGATGCAGGCGATGCGTAATCACCTGCGCCAGGCTGCCGAAGTGCTCAAGAAAATGCCCGAAGGCGAAGAAAAGCAGAAGGCGGAAGCCCAGTTCGCCGAGAACGAGAAGAAATTCCTCGAGGCCAATGAGCAGATGGTGAAGTTCTACGGCTACTCTATCGCTCGTGACTACCTCATGGAAATCGCCGTTTCGAAACTTTATACGAAGGTGACGGAAGAAGAATTCCTGCGCGCCGAAGCTCAAAAGGAGCTTGAAGACGAAACGCTCACCACGGAACCCGCAAAATAATTTTTATTCACCCTTAAGTACAAACCCATCATGGCAGAAAATACAGCACTCGACTTTATCGAGCAGAACGGTCAGAAATTCATCCACGTTTCTACGATTAATACCGTTGAAGCGAATACGCAGTTTGTTCAAAACGTCCAGGTCGTTCAACGCCAGCGTCAGGCGGTTGTTGAACTGAATCAGCGCGCAAAGACGGCGTTGACGGATGCGGAACGCGCGGCGGCTCTCGAAAAGAGCAAGGAAATCGTCAAGAAGCTCGAAGAAAACAATCAGGCAATGGCCCGCGCTTACGGCTATTCCTTGGCTCGCGACTACCTCCACCAGATCCTCAAGACGCGCATCTTCCTCAAACTCACGGACGCGGAATACGCCGCCGCTAAGGACGATGCTTCCGTTCCGGCCGAACAGCTGCTGGTTAAGGGCGACGACAAGTTCCGCCTTATCGCCGAAATTCCGGGTGCGGACGCGAACACGCAGTTCCGCCACAATGTTCAGGTGATGCACAATCTGCGCCAGCAGCTCGTTGCGCTCAACGAATCCATCAAGAAGATGCCGGAAAGCGAAGAAAAGGCGAAGGCACTGGAAAACGTCAAGACGGCGGAAGAAAACCTGATCAAGAACAATGATCTGATGATTAAGCAGTACGGCTTCTCTCTGGCTCGCGACTACCTCATGGAAATTGTCGAATCGAAGCTCTACACGAAGGTGAACGAGGAAGAATTCCTCGCCGCTCAGAAGAAGGCTTCGGAAGCTGCCGCTCAATAAGGATTGAGCCGTTGATAAAAAAACGTTCCCGTGTTTGCGGGAACGTTTTTTTTGTTTTTTTACGGGCTTAGCGGTGGCGCTCCGGCGTCCATTTCGCGTAGCCGGATGCCGCGGCGGTATTGGTGGCGTCCGGAAGCCCGCCGCAGTCGCGCAGGAGTGCGGGCGTGTCGGCGAAGACGGCGGGATCGTCCTGCAGGAGCCGGGCCGGGTTCACGGGCGTCGTCGGAATCGGCGGCGGTGCGGGACGGCGTTGCGGCAACAGAAATACCTTTTCCAAGGAGAGAGCGGAAAGTTCCGCGGTTTTAACTTCCCGGAAGTTTTCGGCGGGGACGCCTTCTTCGACAAGCAGGAGGTTCCAGGCGTTCATGCGCGATTCTGCGAGTACGGCGAAGTTTTTTTCTTCCGGGAAACGGCGCAGAAGCAGGCTTGCAACGAGGCGGAGACTTTGGAATGCCATCACGGGGACGGCCGGACCGAGGGCGTTGCGTCCGCGAATTGCGGCGGCGGCGATGCGTATTCCCAAAATGGAGCCGGGGCCTTCGCAGAAGAGAAAACCGGACGGGGAAAACTGCGGGCAGACCCGTTCGGCGGCCGTAAAGATGCCTTCAAGGGCCGCGCTCGGCTCTTCCGTAAATTGAGCCCAGGCGCGTCCGCCGGCATCCAGCCGGGCGACAATGGCGGAGGCGGGCGACGAGGCATCAATGAGCAGATAAGAGGCGAGCTTCATGGTCGGTTAAAATGAGTAGCTGAGCCGGAGCCCGCCGAACGCGAAAAACGGGCTGTCGGCCGAGGAGAAATCACGGCTTCGGAAGGATTGGAAGAACGTCACGGAGCAGTTTCCGTAAACCGCCGTCGCACCGATGGTGAATTCTGCCGTCAGCGGGTAGGCATAGATGTCCGATTCGTGTTTTCGCAGTAATTCGCCGCCGAGCGTGACGTCGTAAACGTTCAGGTCGGCTTGGAAATCGGCGAAGACGTAAAAGCTTGCGGGGGTATTCGGCTTGAGGACGACGGAGGTGCTTTGCCGCATCGGGACGTACCCGAAATCTTGCGGGAGATTGATGCCGTAGCGGAACTGGACGCCGCCCGAGAGTTGCGTGCGTACCGTTCCCAGCGAGAAGAAGCCGCGGACGATGGCGTCGCTCGCGTAGCCCTCGCCGGGATTTCCGGAGAGTTGAGTGCGCATTCGGGTTTCGCTCAGCAGATTGACGGCCGCTTGGTTTTTCACCTGTGAATCCCAGCCGGCAGGCGTGTATTCGTCGATGAGCGAGTGGTAATTATGCTGGCTTTTGGCCGCTCCCGACGCAGGACCGGTGACGCCGAGCTGGAGCTCGACGGCATTGAGGAGATTGGCGTTGCTTTGGGCAAAGCCGGCAGAGACGTAGAAAACGCCGGCGTAGGGGCGGTCATTTGCCGGCGGAACAGACGCGGTTCTGTCCGCCGCCGTGTACATCTCCTGTCCGAACGAGAAAAAATAATGCTCGCCCGGGCTTGAAACGGAGTCGTAGGTATAGCCGAATCGCGTGTGATTCGTGTAGTATTTATCCGACCAGGAGCCCCAGTAGTCGTTCTCGTCCCAAGCGGAAAACGTGTCTGCCGTTGCGGGAAGTGCGAACAGGCAGACGGCGGGGACGAGCGCGACGGGAAGCTTCATGCTGTTTTATTCCGAAATTTCTTCGAGTCCGGCGGAAACGGTGCCGGGGCCTGCAAAGAGTTCTCCGAGAATTACGGGAGCCTTGTCCTTTTTCAGGAAGACGTTTACGGGGACGGCGGCGCGGCCGTACTTGCGGAGTTCGGCGGCAATCGTCGCGTCCTTATTTGTCCAGTCCGCACGCATTTTGACGACGTCGGCGGCCTTGAATTCGGCTTGGAGCGCGTCATTCGAGTAAACGGCTTTGTTGACCTGACAGGTCGCACACCAACGTGCCGTGAAGTCAATGTAAACAATCTTACCGTCGTTCAAGGCTTCGGCTTGTGCGGCCGGCGACCAGGCGACCCATTCGTCTTCCTTTTCGCCGTAGATGAGGTTTGTGCAATAGAAGATTGTGCCGGCGAAAAGGACGAGTGCGACCAGAGTGCCCGTGATGCGGGAGAGGCGGCTGCGCCAGGCGACGGCCCAGCGTCCGTAGATCCAGCAGGCGAGGGCGATGACGGCGAAGGAGATCAGCAGGTCGCGCTGGGCGAAGGGATCTTCAATCTGGCCCAGGAGCACCCAGGCGAAGTAGAGCGCGGGCGCATAGAGCAGGAACGCCATTGCCTGTTTGAAGGTTTCCATCCAGGCACCGGGCTTCGGGAGGAATTTCAGCAGGGCGGGAACGCAGGAGAGAATGACGTACGGCGCGGCGAGGCCGACGGCGATGGCCGTGAACAAGGAGAACGACGGGACGGGCGGCAGGGCCAGTGCGCTTCCGAGCGCCGGAGCCAGGAACGGAGCCGCACAGGGAGTCGCGATGATGACGGCGAGAACCCCGGAGAAGAAGGACCCGGCATAACCGGATTTTTCCGTGAGCGAGCCGCCGACGCTCGTGGCGCTTGCGCCGAATTCGAAGACGCCGGACATCGACAGACCGAAGACGAGCATCAGCAGGATCATGCCGTACACGAAGCCCGGTTCCTGAAGTTGGAAGCCCCAGCCGAGTTGTTCGCCGCCGCTGCGGAGCGCGACGAGGATACCTGCGAGTACCCAGAACGAAATCAGGACGCCGGCGCCGAAGACAAAGCCGTGGCGGGCAATCTTGCTCTTGTCTTCTCCGGATTTGCCGACGAAGTGCATAATTTTCAGGCCGAGGACCGGGAAGACGCAGGGCATGAGGTTCAGGATGAGGCCGCCGGCAAAGGCGAGGGCCAAGAGACCGAGAAATGCGAGGTCGAAGCTGAATGCCGCGACGGGAGCGGCTTCGGCGGCCGAGTTGTCGCCCGGAAGCACTTCGTAGGATTCGCCGTTGCCGCCGATCAGGACGCCGGCGACATCGCCCGGGCCTTCAATCGTTTCACCTTCGTTGAGCGGAAGCGTAAAGCTCAGCGTTCCGTTGCCGACGACGGGGACGGCCGTGGCGGCTGCCGTGGAAAATTTAGCGGATTCCGGGAAGAAACGTGCGGCGTCCGAAAGCGTCCGGGCGGCATCGCCCTTGACGGTGACCGTGACGCTGTCCGCATTTTTCACGTAGCTCAGGCTGAGCGCACCGCTCTTGGGGAAGAGCTTTTCGGCATCGGCGAAAACGAGCGGCGGGTTGGCGGGGATGCGTTCCGAACCCGGAGCGAGCACGTTGAATTTTACGCTGACGCGGGCTTCTTCCGGGTAGCAACCGTTGTCGTCGCAGGCAAGCCACGAGGCGGTGCCGGAAAGGCTTAGCGAGCCGGCGGGAAGGTCCTTGGCGAGGGTGACGGGAATTTCGACGTAGGCGACGTCTTCATAGACGTAGCTGCCGAGTCCCTGAAGCGCATAGTACTTCGGTTGGCTCCAGCGCCATGGGCCGAGCGTGACGCCGGCGGGGACGGAGTTCCACTCGATGGAGAGCGGCATTCCGGCTTCGCCCGGATTTTTCCAGTAAACATGCCAGTGCGGCTTCATCGTGATGCGCGCGAGCAGGGAGAAGCTTTCGCCGGCGGGAATGTTGTCGGCACCGGAGAACACGGCGACCGAGGTGGACGGGCCGCTCTGGGTTGCGCCGAATCCGAAGGCGGAGGGCGGGTTCCACTCCTGAGCGGCGAGCGGAGTGCAAATCGCACAGAGTGCGAGAAACAGGCTGGTGAGAATTTTTTTCATGACTAAAACTGGGTCGGGGCGTTGTGGCGCGGATTACTGCTTGCCGGCATCGGTCTTGGCGCGTTCTTCCGCTTCGATGCGTGCACGAATGGCGGCGCGTTCTTCCTCTTCGATGATTTTGCGGCGGGCTTCCTTGCGCATCTCATCTTCTTCGCTTTCGGCGAATTCGCGTTCCACTTCGTCCGTCGCTTTCTTAAATTCCTTCCGTGCCCGGGCAATGCCGCGGGCCAGTTCCGGAATCTTGCTGCCGCCGAAAAGCAGGAGAATGACGACAACGACGATGAAGATGGTGACTCCGGTAGGGAGTCCGAAGAAAATAGGGGAAATCAAATCCATGTTAAAACTATGCTTTTCGTTGCCGTTTCCCGCAATCGTTTTTTCCGCTTTCTCGAGCCGGCGGGAATTTATTTTTACGGGCTTTTCTTTTGACCTGCACGCACGGGAACGTTTGAATCGTTTCCATGAAATCCCCGACACTCTCTTTATTTTTGGCACTTTCTCTTTCCGCGTTTGCCGTCCCGTTTGCGTTCGGTGCTTCCGCGAAAGATATTTACCCGGTTCCGCAACTCGTCAAGGAAGCCGGCGGGCAGAGCATCGACGCCAAGATGCTTTCAACCGGCACGGTCCGCAAGTACGCGCCCTTGACCGCCGTCTTCAAAGAGAAAAAACTGATGCCGGCCGGAAGCCTCGTCGTGAGCGTCGAAAAGGACGGCGCGACGCTGAAGAAAATGCTCAAAGCCGAAAAGACCGCGCCCTGTGCCGGGGCCTATTTTCTGAAAATTTCGCCCAAGGAAATCGTTGTCAGCGCTCTGGATTCCGCCGGGGAATTCTATGCCGTTCAGACGATGGCGCGAATGATTGAAGCCGACGGACAATTGGCCTGCGGGACGGTTTTGGACTGGCCGGACGTGCCTTACCGCGGTTCCGTCGAAGGCTATTACGGACGTCCTTGGACTCCGGAAGCCCGCTTCAGCCAATTCGATTTCTACGGGAAATACAAGATCAATACCTACATCTACGGCCCGAAGGACGACCCGTATCACCACGCGCGCTGGTGGGAACCGTACCCGAAAGAAACGGCGGAACTCCTGAAAAAGCAAATTAAGGCGGCGCACGACAACTGCGTGGACTTCGTTTGGGCGGCACACGTCGGAAGCATTATTACCAATCCGACGAACGCCCGCGAAAACATGAAGAAACTCGTCGAAAAATTCGAACTGATGTACGGCCTCGGCGTGCGTTCCTTCGGCGTGTTTTTCGACGACATTTTCAAGCATGACGCCGACCTGCAGGCGGAAGTTTGCAATTACGTGGTCGATAATTTCCTCGCGAAAAAGACCGACGTTGCTCCGCTCATCATGTGCCCGAGCCAATATAACAAGGGATGGTCCGGCGGTGATTATCTGGACATTCTCGGCAACAAGCTTCAGCCGAGCATCCGCGTGATGTGGACCGGCAATTCCGTTTGTACCGACATCACGGAAGATACCGTGGACTGGGTCTCGAAGCGCCTCAAGCGCCCGCCGTACATCTGGTGGAACTGGCCGGTCGTTGATTACTGCGCCAGCTCGCTTCTCCTCGGCCGCACCTACGGCTTGGCGAAGGAAAATAAGGGCAAGTACGCCGGCCTCGTCTCCAATCCGATGGACAAGCCGGAAGCTTCGAAAATCGCGCTCTTCGGCGTTGCGGACTACTGCTGGAATATCGACGATTTCAATTCCGAAAAGTCCTGGAAGGCCGGGATTCGCCAGCTCTTCCCGCAATACGCGGGTGCCATGCAGACGCTCGCCAACCACAGTTCCGACCAGGGGCCGAACGGCCACGGTTATCGCCGCGAAGAATCCGTGGAGTTTAAGCCCGTCATCGACGCCGCGTTGGACGAGTATAAAAAGAGCGGGAAAATTTCCAAGGCGAACGAAAAGAAGCTGATGGAAGAATTTGCCAAAATGAACAAGGCTTCCAAGGAGCTCATCAAGCTCGTGCCGTCGGATAATCCGGCGCTTTGGGAGGAAGTCGAATTCTGGGTGCGCGCTCTCGGCGAAACCGGAAAATTCGGCGGAGCCACGGTGAAATTCATCACGGCGACGGATGCGAAAAAACGCGAAGAATTTGCATCCAAGGCGGCGAAGTTCTACGACTCGCGTGAACGCACGATGGAAGCGCAGGCCGGCCATGCCGACAAGATCGGCGCCCCGCACCGCAATCCGAGCAAGGTGGCCGAACGCGTCGTTATGCCGTTCCTCAACGAAATCTTCCTCGCCGAGTGGGGTAAATTCCACAAGCAGTTGGGCGGACAGGCCGTTGCAGCGGGCTCCGGCGAAGTCCTGTACAAGGTGGTTTCCGATGTCAGCCAGATGAAGAAGGATGTCGCACAGCGCGACGGTAAGTACGTGCGCATTCGTAAGTTCGAACCGATTACGTTGGGCCCGAAGCAGTATGTCGGCATTGAACTTCCGGAAGGCATTTACGGCAATTACATCCACCTGAAGCTTGAAAACCCCGATGCGTCCAAGAGCGGTCACGTCGAAATCTCCAAGGACGGAACGACGTGGACGCGCTTCAATACGCGCAATAACGGCGCCGAGCTTCAGAACTCGTTGGATGTAAAGCAGAAGATTCGCTTCTTCCGCTACGTCAACAATTCCGGGAAGCCGATCAGCATTAAACTGAACGAATTCAAATTCGACATTCCCGAAGATGCTAAGGCCAGTTCCCGTGCGGCGATGACCGACGGCGATCCGCGTTCCGGCTACAGCTTTGCAAGCACGACGACGATTCCCGCGGAAAAGGGCTTCCGCAAGGTTCACGTCATTGCGTCTCACCCCGAACGCGTGAAGGTGAATGCCGACGGTGCAATTCAGATCAATCCGGAAAAAGACAAGCCGGTGAAGGTCTTCGAAATCATTCGTACGAAATAGTTTCGCTTCTGCGATACGCAAAAAAGTCCTCCCGTAAAAGGGAGGACTTTTTTTATTGCGGACGTTCGGCGGCAGGCGGGCTGAAACCGGATGTCGCCGTATTAGGACGGTTCCTTCCAGCGGCCGTGCTGCTTAATCAGAGCAATAAGTCGGTCAACGGCTTCGGCTTGCGGGATGCCGGTGGCGACGCATTCCTTGCGGACGTAGAGATTGATTTTCCCGGGAGCGCCGCCGACGTAGCCGAAATCGGCATCCGCCATTTCGCCCGGCCCGTTCACGATGCAACCCATGATACCGATGGTCACGCCGTCGAGGTGCGAGGTGCGGGCCTTGATCTCACGCACGGTTTCCTGGATGTTGTAAAGCGTCCGTCCGCAACTCGGGCAGGCAATGTATTCCGTCCGCGTTTGGCGGGTGCGGGCGCCTTGGAGGACGGCGTAGGCGAGCTGAAGATTCTTCTTGAGATCGCCGGCGGTTTCGACCGAGAGAATGTCGCCGATACCGTCGCAGAGCAGAGGCCCGGCGAGCAGGGCGGCCTCGAGTGCCGGAGCTTCGTCCGGAGATTCCGTCGGAATTTTCGAGAAAGGAAGAATCGTGTTTTTGGCGCTGGCGCGAATCCAAATCGGCGAGCGAATGCCGACATTGGCCAAAGCTTGAGCCAATTGGCGGTAAGCGCCGACGACGTGGACGCCGGGAGATTTGCGGCTCGTCGTGAAAATGAGTTTTTCCTGCGGGAAATCGCGCAATTCCGGAAGCACGGCGGAGCGGGCGGCGGCCGTGGAATCGACGACGAGTCCGACGCCTTTTTGGCGGCAGACCTCGACCCAGGACGGAATGATTTCCGCATTTGCCGGATTGAATCGGCGCTGGATGTAGGAGGCCGATTTGCGCGAGGGACGGAAGTTTTCAAAGAGCTCCGGGACGCTGTCTTTTACCGGGTCGAAAATAAATGCGGGGACTTCGTCTTCGAGGGCGCACTGCACTTCGCAGGCGGCGGCGAGGTCGGACTGCGTGGCAACGGGAAGCACGATGCCTTCGATCGGGGCCGTCTTGGAATTGGCTTCTCGAATATCGCTGATAATTTGGGCCAGCGGCTTTTCGACATCCGCAAAGGCAAAAACACGCGGCGGCGTTGCGACGGAGATGTCGCATCGCTTGTTGAGCGTTACCGGAACAATGTCGCGGCGGTGATAGTCGAGCGGATTAACGCTGCGGTCGCAGACGGGGCTCGAGGCGATACTTCCCGAAATCAGAGCCTTTTCCGGGCGGATGCGGGAGAGGAGTTCGCGGCAAACGGGAATTTCGTGCCACGGGTCTTCGGTGAGCGATACACGGATGGTGTCGC
The DNA here is from genome assembly GCA_045651325.1 of Candidatus Spyradenecus sp. Taxonomy (GTDB): domain Bacteria; phylum Verrucomicrobiota; class Verrucomicrobiia; order Opitutales; family UBA953; genus Spyradosoma. The sequence goes on along the minus strand of JAZRSB010000021.1, from coordinate 19,701 downwards.
CGATGCCGTCAACGAGGAGGGAACCGATTCCGATTGCCGACTTGATGCGGGCGTCTTCGCCTTCTCCGGCTTCGGTGACGCCGAGATGAATCGGATAGTCCATGTGCTCGGCATTCATTTTTTCGACGGCAAGGCGGTAGGCTTCAATCATGACCTTCGGGTTCGACGATTTCATCGAAAGCACGAGATCGCGGAAGTTTTCCGCTTCGCAAATGCGGACGAATTCAAGGGCGGCTTCCACCATGCCGGCGGGCGTGTCTCCGAAGCGCCGCAGCGTGCGTTCCGCCAGCGAGCCGTGATTCGTGCCGATACGCAGCGTCCGGCCGAGTTCTTTGGCGCGGCGGATTAGCGGAGCAACGGCGGCGTGGATGCGCTCAAGCTCTTCCGCGTATTCTTTGTCCGTATAGTCGCGCGCTTCGGCGGAACGTTTGTCCGCGTAATTGCCCGGGTTGATGCGGACTTTTTCGACGTGTTCGATGGCTTCCATCGCCGCTGCCGGCAGGAAGTGAATGTCGGCGACGAGCGGCTGTGAAAATCCGGCGGCACGGAATTGCTCGCGGATCGGTTTAAGCGCTTGTGCCGCGGCGACACTCGGGGCCGTGATGCGAATCAGCTCGCTTCCGGCTTCCGCGAGACGGATGCACTGGGCGACGGTCGCGGCGACGTCGAGCGTGTTCGATGTCGTCATCGACTGGATACGGACCGGATTGTTGCCTCCGATGCCGACGTTGCCGCCGACGAGTACTTCGCGGGTTTTCCGGCGGATTGTGTTAAAGCGTGAGATGGCGTAGCTCATAGGGATACAGGAAATGAAAAATTAGGCGGCGGGCCAGATGCCGTTGCGGACGAGCGCACCCGAGGCGTTCTCCGCCCAGCCCTTATTGGCGAGCGGCGAGGCGGGAGACGGGTGGATGACGGTCGAATATTTTACGGGAAGACCGTCGCAGGCCCGCATGGCGGCCTTTTGAGCGAAGGCGCCGACGCCGACGAGCCATTCCGGCTCAAGCAATTCCGTCAGCCGGCGCAGAAATGTGTCGCAGGGCGCGAGCACGGCGTTGCGTTCTTCGGGGACGAGGTCTTCCGGCGTGAGATTTTTTCCGCGGGGATTATCTGCCGTAAAGAGCAAGGGGCAGAAATTCGTGACAAAGTGTTCTTCAAAGAAGCGTTCCGGGGTAACGAAACGTTCCTTAAACAGCCCCCAAAGCCTTCTTCCGCTGACTTCCGAGCGCTTGCAGGCGAAGCCTTCAACCGGTTTGGCGGGGTGTTCACGCTCGGGGTGACCGACAAATCCGAAGATGCCCAGCCAGTTTTGGACGGCATCAATTTCGCCGAACGGCACGCCGGTTTGAGCCATGCCGAAGGGGCCGGGATTCATTCCGATGAAAATGACGCGCTTTTTGTTGGCCGCGTAGCGCTCAAGAAACGCTTCGTGGGTTTCCCGCGCATATTCGAGCGGATTGTAAACGTAGGCGACGGGATCCGAAAAACGGAGGGCGGAGACGGCGTCGGAGAGTTCGCGCGTCGCGTCGATGACTTGTTGGGCGAGTGTAGGCATGGCGGTGATTATCGGGTTTCCGTCGTAAAATCCCAGGGAAGGCGTGCGTAGATGCAGTTCGGATCGTTGAGTGCGCGCAGGTTTTTCCAGAGCGTTTTGAATTCGCGGGAGAGCGTTTCGGTCGGCGAATTCTTTTCCCCGAGCGTACGGGCGGCGAAAATGAAAGGAGCGTTTTCCGGAGCTGCGAGGGCATCCGCAAGCGGCTGATAGGGATTGACCGCGCCCGGGTACTGGCACAATTGTGCGTTCGGGGTGTCCAAGAGCTTGCGGGTATAATTGATCGCAGCTGCCAGCCCGCCGATTTCGTCCACCAGCGCGTGCTGCTTGGCGGTGTTGCCGTCCCAGATACGACCTTCGGCGAGTTCTTTTACGCGGGCCTGCGGGAGCTTGCGGCTTTGGGCAACGAGCCGGGTGAAGCGCTCGTAAATGTTGTCCACCGATTTTTGGAAAACCGCGAGTTCCCGCGGGGTTTGCGGGCGGCGGATTGTCCCGAGTTCCGCAAGCGGCGCGCTGGTAATCGCGGCTGTAGAGATCCCGATTTTGTTGCCGAGCGCTTCGAGGTTGGGCAACACGCCGAAAACGCCGATGGAGCCCGTGACGGTGGTCGAGTCGGCGAAGATTTTTTGTGCCGGCGTGGAAATCCAGTAACCGCCGCTTGCCGCGACGTCGCCCATCGATACGACAACGGGCATTGCCTGTGCGGCCAATTCCAGCTCTCTGCGGATTTGTTCGCTGGCAAACACGGACCCGCCGGGGCTGTTGACGCGCAGGACGACGGCGAGGACATTCGGATTGGCGCGCAGGTCGCGAATCATCTCGGCGAGGCGTTCTCCGCCGACATTGTCGATGGCTCCGTAGCCGTCAACAATCTCGCCCTCGGCATAGACGACGGCGATTTGGTTTTCGACATCCGCCGGAGCTTCGTTGAGAGCGGGGATGGCGGCAATCGATTTTTGCTCAATGTAATCGGCGAGGTCGATTTGGCGGAAAGAATTAATCCGGTCGTCGGGGATACCGAAGGTGCAAACGGCGCCGATAACCTGGTCCTTGTAAAATGCCGTGTCGGCGAGCCGCTGTTCCAGCGCATTTTGAGCATCGACGAAGCCGTCCCGCTCGGAGAGATCCTCAAGTAATTCCGGCGCAATTTCCCGTCCGCTCGCAATGCCGTCGAGAATACAATTCCACTGCGTGCGAAGGACGGTTTCCCGTTGGCGGCGGTCTTCGTCGCTCATCGTGTCCGCAATCATCGGCTCCACGGCGGCCTTGAATTTGCCGACTTTGACGATTTGAATGCCGATGCCGATATTTTCGAGTGCTTTTTTGAAATAAATACCGTCCGAGCTAAGGCCGTTAAGGGGAATTTCGGCAAGCGGGTGAATCCAGATTTTGTTCGCGGCGCTTGCGAGAAAATAATTCCCGAGAGTCGGCGAGGGAAGATAGGCGAGGACCGGTTTCCCGGACCGGCGAAAATCGCTCAGCGCTTTCCGCAGTTCCTCAAGTGTGGGAAGCCCGGCGGGACAGTCTGCGCCCGAGAGGAAAATGCCCGAAATTTTCGGGTCTTTTTTGGCTTCGGCGATGGCGAGGAGCGTGTCGAGCAAGCCGTAAGCGCCGTATCCTTGGGAGAGCAGGGTGTCGTTGCGGTTGTAGGCGCTGAACGTCGGGTGGTCCGAAAAACCGCGGGAAAGATCGATGACGAGAAAGCTTCCGGGGCGAAGCGGCGCGGCGTTGCCGGAGACGCTTTCGGAAACGAGGGAGCAGAGGGCTAAAATTACGAGGAGAAACGGGAGGCCTGCGAGTGTCGCGATTCCGAGGCAGGAGCCGAAGTAGCTCGCGAAAAAGGACTTGAGGAACGATTTCATGGAACGAACATATAATGCCGGAGCGTCGGGTGCGATTCTTTTTAACAAAAACGCCCTCGTGGATTCACACGAGGGCGTTCGGGTTTGAACTCCGGATTAGTAGATTCGATTGACTTCGTCGGCGAGTTCTGCCGTGCGCTTGTCGAATTCTTCCGCGGAGATAAGGTTCAACTTGCGGAGACGCTTGAGTTCCATGAGTTCGGCTTCGATTTCGGCCAAAGTGCGCGTTTCAACAACCGGAACCGGGAGCGGGAGGGGGCGAACTTCTTCAGCGGCGACCGGTTCTTCTACGGCCGGTTCTTCCGCCGGGACAGCTTCTTCTTCCGTTGCCGGTTCGGACTCTGCCGGAGCGACTTCCGGATCCGCTTCCTCTTCTGCGGGAACTTCCGGTTCTTCCGCCGGGACAACTTCCTCTTCCGTTGCCGGTTCGACTTCCGGTTCTTCGGCGACCGGTTCGACCGCGGGTTCAACCTCTACGGCCGGTTCTTCCGCCGGGACGGCTTCGGCTACCGGAGCGACTTCGAGTTCCGGGCAATAAACTTCGTCTACGAAGGCGGCGATACCCGTATCCGGGTCCGCGAAGGGGACCAGGTCGTAGGTTGCCGTGATGTAACCCGGCTTGGAAAATTCCACCGTGTAGCTTGCCGCACGGTCGAGAACCGCCGAACATGTCGTTTCGCCGAGGACCTGTCCGTTGAGGGAGACGGTCACTGCGGGAGTGTCTTCCGAATAGAAAGTAACTTCCTGTCGGACGGAGTTGTCATAGCTTGCGCAACCGGCTGCGGCCGCACAAAAAGCCGACAGAGACAAGTATTTAATGAGGTTGAGGTTCATAAGTGATTTCGGGTTGTAGCTTTTTTAGAAAGTAATAAGTTTCCCAAAATCCTATCGAATGCCGCTTTTTTTTCAATGGTAAATTTTCTCGAAGAGATTTTTGGAGGCGTGAAATAATTTTCATTTTTCCGAATGAATTGGGTTGACGCGTGTGCGGGAAAATGAAATTATCAAAACCCTATTTTGCTTTTCCGAACGGAAAGGCGAGATGCCGGAGGCCAGAATAGCACAGTGGTAGTGCAATCGCCTTGTAAGCGATAGGTCGTCAGTTCGATCCTGACTTCTGGCTCCAGTTTAACATTGCCCGATAGTGTAACGGTCAGCACCAATGACTCTGACTCATTTAGTCCAGGTTCGAATCCTGGTCGGGCAACCACTTTTGAAGTCCCGTACGCCGTACGGGACTTTTTTGTGCTTTCCCGTTAAAAAATGTTCGCACGGAAGGCTCCGGAACGGTATAAACTTACGTTTTAATTTATTCGAGATGACCACTGAAATTAACGCATTGACGCGCGCGGCCGATGAGGCCCGCGGTTTGGCTATCGACGCAATTGCCGGCTGCAAGTCCGGGCACATGGGGCTTCCGCTCGGCGCTGCCGAAATCGGCGCGGCGCTCTTCGGCCGTTGCCTGAACGTTGCTCCCAAGCATGCGAAATGGATCAATCGCGACCGTTTCGTGCTCTCCGCCGGGCACGGGAGCATGTTCAGCTATGCGTGGTTGCATTTGGCGGGCTTTGCAATTTCGTTGGACGACCTGAAGGCCTTCCGCAAGCGCGGCAGCCTCACGCCCGGTCACCCCGAATTCGGCGATACGCCCGGTATCGAGGCAACAACGGGACCGCTCGGTCAGGGTATCGGCAATATTGTCGGGATGGCTCTCGCCGAAAAGATGGCGGCCGCGAAGTTCAATACCGAAGAACACAAGATTTTTGACCACGTCGTCGTCGGCCTCTGCGGAGACGGTTGCCTGCAGGAAGGCATCTCTTATGAAGCGGCTTCCTTTGCGGCGCGTTTCGGCCTCGACAACCTGATTCTTTTCTACGACGCCAACGACATTACGCTCGACGCCCCGGCGGATAAAACCCAGCGCGAAGATACGATGCTCCGTTTCCAGGCGGCCGGTTGGGATGCCTGGCTTTTGGAAGACGGGCACAATATCGCGGATTTGATTCGCGTTTACGAAGACGCGAAGTCGCACAAGAACGGCCGCCCGAAAATCATCGTTTGCAAGACGCTCATCGGTAAGGGCGTCGCCGAAGTTGAGGGAACGACCAAGGCGCACGGCGAAGGCGGCGCGAAGTTCGCGGACGCGGCGCGCAAGGGTTGGGGCCTTCCGGAAGAACGCTTCTACGTCTCCCCGGAAACACGCGAATACTTTGCTGCGCTTGCCGCACGCCGTGAAGACGCTTATCAGGCTTGGGGAAAGACCTTTGCCGCGTGGCAGACCGCAAATCCGGAACTCGCCGCCCTTCTCGACAAGGGCGTTGCCGGCGACCACGGGACTGCCGAAGCGCTCCTTGAACTCATCCCCGAATTCGGAGCCAACAACAATGCCACGCGCGTTTCCGGCGAAGCGGCACTCAATGCACTCGCCAAGCAGAACCCGCTCATGCTCGCCGGTTCGGCAGACCTCTTCTCCTCCGTCAAAACCTATATCAAGGACGGCGGCGACTTCGATGTCGAAACGCCGGCGGGACGCAATATTTTCTACGGCATTCGCGAACACGCGATGGCTGCAATCACGAACGGTATCGGCTATTACGGCATCTTCAAGCCGATGGCCTCGACCTTCCTGACCTTCATCGACTACGCACGCGGTGCCGTCCGCGTCTCCGCACTCGCGAAGCTCCCGGTTTACTACGTTCTGACGCACGATTCCGTCGCCGTCGGTGAAGACGGTCCGACGCACCAGCCGGTGGAACTCGTTTCGTCGTTGCGTTGCATTCCCAATCTCGACGTTATTCGTCCGGGGGATTCGGAAGAAACGGCTGCGGCTTATGCATACGCCGTTGCCCGCAAGGACGGTCCGGTTGCGCTTTGCCTTTCCCGCCAGAACGTCCCCGCGCTGGAAATGATTCCGGCGGCGACGCGTCGTGCGGGCACCTTGAAGGGCGCTTATATTGCCGTGAAAGAAACGGCGGCGCTCGAACGCATCATCATCGCGACGGGCAGCGAATTGCAGTTGGCGGTTGCGGCAGCGGAACAGCTCGGCGCCGGAACGCGTGTCGTCTCCATGCCGTCGATGGAAATCTTCGACAAGCAGGCTCCGGAATACCGCGAAGAAGTGCTTCCCGCCGCCTGCACGAATCGCATCGCGATTGAAGCCGGTATTTCGACAATGTGGTGGAAATACGTCGGACTCAACGGCAAGGTTCTGGGCACGGACAGCTTCGGCTTCTCCGCTCCCGGCAATGTCGTGCTCGAAGCGATGGGTATGTCGGTTGACAATTTGGTTGCCGCTTGCCGCTAATCTGAGCTTTGTTGCTCCGAAAAACCTTCCCCCGTTCTGCGGCGGGAAGGTTTTTTATTGTCGTTTGTCCGTCGCCTTCGCGTTGCATCGGAGCCGTGAAGCTGTTTTTATCGTTTTCCATGGAGCAAAAATCCGAAAATGCCTGGTTGAGCCTTGCGGCGAACATCGCCGTTCCCGCACTCATTCTTTCGAAAGGCGGAGACTGGTTCCCGCAAATTCCGCCGGCGTGGCGCCTGGTTATCGCCCTTGCGTTTCCGTGCGGTTATTTCTTTTACGACTACGTCCGCCGCCGCGAAGCCAATTGGATTTCGATTTTGGGCTTTGCGGGGACTTTGCTGACGGGCGGTGTCGGCCTGATGCAGCTTTCTCCGCTTTGGGTGGCCGTCAAGGAAGCCCTCATTCCGGCGCTGATTGCCGTAGCCTTGGTGTTTTCCCGGAAGATGGGCGATAAGATTTTGTTTAACGAAAAAATTTTTGATACGGAGGCGATTCGTGCCGCTTGTATCTCCCGCGGGACACAGGACGATTTGGGACGTTCGCTGAAACGGGCGTCGTGGCTCCTGGTGGCGTCTTTCGTCCTTAGCGCCGTGTTGAATTTCTGGCTCGCGCGCTGGATTGTCGTCAGCGATCCCGCAAGCGACCTCGAAGCCTTCAATGCGGAGCTCGGGAAAATGCTTTCGTTGTCCTGGCCGGTCATCGTACTTCCGTGTATGGTTTTCATTACGGCGGCGCTTTGGATTTTCATGCGCGGACTGGCTCGCGCGACCGGCTTGCCCGTCGAAAAGCTGCTGAGAGAGCGGAAGTAACAGGGGCTCCGGGGCCTTCCGGGCGAGAAAATAGCGTGGACGCGCCGTACCGTGCGCGATATGCTTTCATGTATGAATTTTCTCAAGCCCCTTGCACTCGCGTCTATCCTGCTGGTTCCCGTTGCGGGGACGCTTTTTGCGGAAGATAAATATCTCAAGCTCGGGAAACCGGGCGTCCGCCAGACCTTTGACTTCGACTGGCGTTTCGCGAAGTTCGGCGGAGACGAGCAATGCTTGGCGGCTAACGATCCCGGTGCGGAAGCGGCCAAGCCCGGTTACTCCGACGGCAAGTGGCGCAAGCTCGACCTCCCGCACGATTGGGGCGTGGAAAGCCGTTTTCTGCCGCATAAACCGAATCAGACGGCCTCGTTGCCGTGGGACGCCGTCGGTTGGTATCGTAAGGAGTTTTCCGTCCCCGCCGCCTCCAAGGGCAATCGCTTCTTTCTCGATTTTGACGGTGTGATGATGACGCCGCAGGTCTATGTCAACGGTCAGCTTGCCGGCGAGTGGAAGTACGGTTACAACTCGTTCCGCGTCGATATCACGAAGTATTTGAAGTACGGCGCGAAAAACGTTGTCGCCGTGCGTGCGGAAAACAAACAGAACTCGACGCGTTGGTACCCGGGCGCGGGCATTTACCGCCACGTTTGGATTACGGAGGCAAATCCCGTGCATATTGCGCATTGGGGTGTTTTCGTGACGGTTCCCGAAATTAAGGGCATCAAAAAAATCAACGACAGAAAACCGCCGAAGGATTATCGCGCCGCCAGTGCCAAGATTGCCGTTGCAACGACGGTCGCCAATACGGAAAGCGCGCCCGTGAAAGTGGAAATCACTCAGGACGTTTACCCGCTCGTCGGCAAGAAGGACAAGCCGCTTGTCAGCAAGACGCTGCCCGTAGCGAGTGTTTCCGCCGGCGCACAGAAGACGGTGGATGCGGAATTTACGCTGAATAATCCGAAGCTTTGGGACGTGGTGTCGCCGTCGCTTTATGTGTTGCGGACAACGGTCAAAATTGACGGGAAGACGACCGACCGCAAGGATACGATTTTCGGCGTGCGCAAGGCCGAATGGAAGCCCGACGGATTTTATCTGAACGAACGCCGCGTGCAGATTAAGGGCGTTTGCCAGCACCACGACCTCGGGCCGCTCGGCGGTGCCGTCCACAAGCGCGCAATTGAACGCCAGATAGAAATCCTGAAGAGCTTCGGCGTGAATTCGATTCGGACCGCGCACAATCCGCCCGCGCCGGAATTGCTCGAACTCTGCGACCGCATGGGTATTCTCGTCGATAACGAACTTTTCGACTGTTGGAAACATCTCAAAGAAGGCAAGGCCAACGGCTATAACCTTTTCTGGAATGACTGGCGCGAACGCGACGTGCGCAATTTCGTCCTGCGCGACCGTAATCACGCCTGCGTTATCGCCTGGTCCGCCGGGAACGAAATCGCCGAGCAGGGCGCAAGCGACGGGATTGCAATCGCCAAAGACCTCGTTTCGCTGTTCAAAAAATATGACAAAACCCGTCCGGTTACCGTCGGTTGCAACGATTTGAGCGCTTCGTGGAACGGCTTCGGCAAGGAATTCGACGTTTACGGTTTCAATTACAAGCCGAACAATTACAAGGATTTTGTGAATAAGAATCCGAAAATGCCTTTCGTCGCGTCCGAAACCTCGTCCTGCGTGAGCACGCGCGGATTTTATTCCTTCCCGGAAAACGACAAGGACTACGCGCCGTTCTGGAAACGTAATTTCTGCGACAATCTCGCCGTTTGCCAAGTCAGCGACTACGGGCTTTACGCCCCCGGCTGGGCTTATGCACCCGACGTGGAATTCGGCGCCCTCGAGGACGAACCGCGCTGCGCCGGCGAATACGTCTGGACGGGCTTTGACTACCTCGGCGAACCCACGCCGTGGAATCTCGGCCGCAAGCCGGAAAACGATTTCCGCGGCGCCTCCGAAGCCGAAATTAAAAAACTCAAAGAGGAAATGGCGAAAATCCTTGCTCAGGGCACGCCCTCCCGCAGTTCCTACTTCGGCATCGTGGACCTCTGCGGCTTCCGGAAAGACCGCACCTATCTTTACCAATCGCATTGGATGCCCGATGTGCCGATGGCGCACATTCTGCCGCATTGGAACTGGAAAGGGGCCCGCGAAGGCAAAATTACGCCCGTCTTTGTTTACACGAGCGGCGACTCCGCAGAGCTCTTCCTGAACGGCAAGTCCCTCGGGAAACGCAAGAAGAAAACCGGTGCCGGTCTGACGGGGAAAGACATGAACGGCGATATGCAGGAACGCTTCCGCCTGACCTGGATGGATGTTAAATACGAACCGGGGACGCTCAAGGTGGTCGCTTATAAAAACGGAAAGAAATGGGCGGAAGACGTGGTCGAAACCACCGACGCTCCCGCGCAGATGGCGGTTTCCGTTGACCGCGACACGATTCTCGGCGACGGTCGCGACCTCGCATATGTGACCGTTGTCATTCAGGATAAAAAGGGACGCAAGGTGCCGACCGCCGACAATCGTCTGAAATTCTCCGTCAGCGGCAACGCCGAAATCGTCGGGGTTTGCAACGGCGACCCGACCGACCACGATTCGATGAAGGGTGAAAGCATCAAGGCCTTCGCCGGGATGGCGCAGGTCATCCTGCGGTCAAAGCGCGATTCGGCCGGCAAGGCAACCCTTAAGATTTCAGGCGGCAAGCTTCCCGCCGCGACCGTTGACATCAAAATCGAAAAGCCGACGGCACGCCAACTCCGCAATTAATTCCCTTTAAGACTCCCTCCGGAAATTCATTTTTTTGGGGGGGGAGTCCCGCAAACGCGGTTATCCTATGTCGTGCCCCTCCGGCGGCGGAAAAAGCGCCAAGCATCGAGCACCAAGCGAAATCATGTCTGATTCCGCCCACTACTACTCTTTAATCTTTCCCCTTTAATCTTTTTCCCCTATCCACTATCACTTCTCTTTAAGCTTTAAGCATTAAGCTCTAATCTTTAATCTTTCATCCGCATGGAGATTTTTTGGATTATTCTGCTGACTCTGGTGCTGTTAATCGGCGCGGTCGGCGTATTTGTCCCCGTCATTCCGGGACCGCTGGTTGCGTGGGCGGGTCTGCTCGCGTACTACATTTGTACGCCGGAGGAAGCGCTTTGGCCGACGGTTAATCTTTGGACGCTGACTATTTCGGGCGTCCTCGTCGCCGGCTCGTTCGTGTTCGATTATTGGTCGAGCTACTGGGGCGCGGTGAAATTCGGGGCGACCTGGCGCGGCGGCGTTGGAGCCTTGGTCGGCGCCATCGTGTTTCCGATTATCCTTTCCGTGTTTATGCTCGGGGTTCCCGGAACCATTCTCGGCTTGCTTATCGGGCCGATCATCGGCGCTTTCATCGGGGAATATCTCGGCGGAAACAGCTGCGGCGGAAGCGCCCGCGCCGGACTCGGCACTTTAGTCGGCGCTCTCGCAGCGACTCTGGTAAAGCTTTTCGTGTGCATGTTGCTGATTGTTTGGTTCCTGATAGCCGTCTTTTTGGGGCTTTTTAGGGGCGACGATGAAAAAACACAGTTGACAACGGACGCGGAAAACGATTCCATCAGCAGTTCAACTTTAAATTTAGGAGACATTTACTATGCAACCGACCTATCGTCCTTCGAAACTTTGCCGCGCGCGTAAGTGCGGTTTCCGTGCACGTATGCGTACCCGCGGCGGTCGCGCGGTGATTAACAACCGTCGCGCTCAGGGGCGCAAACGCCTCGCTGACTAAGCGCGAAGCGCAATGCGCTTTCCCGCTTCACATAGAATTCGGCATCAGTCCGATTTCGCTCGTTTGAGGACAGAAGGCTCGCGGTATGACTGCGGGTCTTTTGTGTTGAATGCGGCTCCGCCTTCCGCCGCCGGAGATGTGCCTCCCCGCGACTACGTGCGCTTGGGGATTGTCGCCTCCAAGAAGATGGTCGGTAACCGGGCCGTGATGCGCAATCGGGCGAAGCGGGTTTTTCGCCAGATTTTTCGTACCCATCCGGAGGCATTTCCCGCCGGGTGGGACGTAATCGTTGTTGCACGCCGAGCATTTTCGGAGCAAACTGTAGAGGAATTAACCGCGAAGTATCTCGAAGGCGCCCGTCGCCTTATTGCCAAGATTGCCAAGCGGCAACGTTCAACTCTCGTCGCATAACTCATGAAAAAGAAAAATTTATTCAAAACGCTCAAGGGCTTTCCGGTGCGCTTCATGCTCGGATTGATTGCTTTTTATCGCCGTGTAATTTCGCCGGCACTCCATGCGGTTTTCGGCTCGGAAGGATTTTGCCGCTTTACGCCCTCGTGCTCGGAATATGCCCGCCAGGCATTCATGCGCCACGGCTTCATGAAGGGCTTCGCGCTTTCCTGTTATCGCCTGTTGCGCTGCAATCCGCTTTGCCCGGGCGGCGCTGACCCGGTGCCGCCGAAAGGCCGCTGGCGCAATTGCCACGAGAAGGTCGGTATCTTCGGCGGTTGCTTCGATCCCGTCCACAACGCCCATTTGACGCTTGCCGAAGCGGCCCGCGATGCCCTCGGCCTCGACCGCGTTGTCTTTGTTCCCGCCGCACATTCTCCGCTCAAGGAAGGCGTGCCTAACGCGAGCTCCGAAGCCCGCCTGGAGATGCTCAATGCCGCCATCGAAAAAAAGGCCGGCTTTGAAGTGTCCGATTGGGAGCTTGCTCGCGGCGGCGTGAGCTACTCGATTGAGACCGCGAAACACTTTTCCGAGATGTTCCCCTTCGCGGAATTCTACTGGCTCCTCGGTGCCGACCAGCTTGCCGCCCTCGGTAAGTGGCGCGATGTCGAATCGCTCGCCCGCGTCGTTCGCTTTGCCGCGATGTGCCGTGACGGCGATTCGCTGCCGGCACTTCCCGCCGACCTCGCGAAATTCGTCAGCGTAGAACCGCTCTCCGTGCCGCCGGTGGACATCAGCTCCTCCTTTATCCGCGAAAAGATTTCCACGCTTTCCGACGAGGAACTCGAACATTACATGCCGCGCTCCGTGATTCGCATCATTCGCAAAAATAAGCTTTATATTCATGCCGACTAAAAAAGAAAAATCCGACACCCCCGCGAAGAAAACCGCCGCCAAGAAAACGGCGAAACCCGCGGCCGAAAAAACGCCGAAGAAGGCCGTGACCAAAAAGCTCGCCGGCAAAACGGCAGCGGCGGAAAAAAAGGCACCCGCCAAGAAGACGGCAGCGAAGAAAGCACCCGCCAAGAAAACGGTTTCCCGAGCAAAGAAGGCGGTTCCGGCGGAAAAAATCGGTCACGGCATGGACTTGGTTCGCCGTTGCGTCGCCGCTCTTGAAGATAAAAAAGCGGTGAATATCGAAGTTATCCGCGTCGGTGAACAATCTTCCGTGACGGATTTCTATATTTTGGCGACGGGGACTTCCGATCCGCACTTGCGTTCCATTCGTATCGAACTCGAAAAAGTCATCGACGCCGTCGTTCCCGAGGGAACCGTCCGTATTCAGAATGAACCGCACAGCGGCTGGTGTGTGGTCGATGCCTTCGACGTCGTCGTCCACGTTTTCGCCGCCGACATGCGTTCCCTCTACAACCTCGAGGAACTCTACGCTTCCGGCGAAAAAATCAGCCTCTGACGATAAATTTCAATTGTGATTTTTTTGTAAATTACTCACGATTTCAGCAACGCTTTTTTAACAAACACACCTGAATGGCCGCACCCAAGCAATTTAGCAGCAACAATAATACTCCGCGCCCCGGCATGAATCGCAACGGACGCGACAATCGCAACCGCCGCGGAAACGACAACGGACCGCGTCGCAATGAACGCATCCGTGCCCCCGAAATCCGCTGCATCGGGCCGCGAGGCGAACAGCTCGGAATCGTTGCCACCAAAGAAGCACTCGAAATCGCAAAGTTGCACGGCTTGGATCTGCTCGAAATCGCACCGACCGCGCAGCCGCCCGTCTGCCGTATCGTCGATTACGGAAAATACCTTTACGAAGAAGCGAAAAAGCAAAAGCAGCAAAAGCAGTCCGCAACCAAAATGAAGGAAGTTAAGCTGCGTCCCCGTATTGACAATCACGACCTCTTTGTCAAAGTGCGCCTCGCCGAGATGTTCCTTTTCAACGGAAACAAGGTGAAGGTCACGCTGATGTTCCGCTTCCGCGAACTCGAACACCCGGAATTCGGATTCGAAGCCGTTCAAAAGCTCGTCGAAGCCGTCGCACATGTCGGTACGCTCGACAATCAGCCGAAGCTTATGGGCCGATCCATCACCGCGATGCTCTCGCCCGTGCCGCAGAATCGCCGCAAGCTCATCCACAACGCCGCTCCGGTCGATGACGACGAGCTCGACGACGCCGATGACGGCGACGAAGAATAATTTTCTCCCCGTTTGGAGAGATTAGAAAGATTAAAGAGAGAGCTTAGAGCTTAAGGCTTAAAGCTTAAAGAGAAGTTGTCTTTGATCTCTAATCTTTAACGCTACTTTAGAAATTCATTTTTAGAGGAGTTCCGCAAGAGCGTGTAGCTCGTTCCATTGCGCCGCAGGAACGTCAGGGATGTAGCGTGTCCTCGAGCGGCGCATGGGGTCGGAACCCGCGGATTCGCCCAAAGCTAAGTGCGCCGCTCCGTGATGCAGATATATCCCTGACGTGCCGGCGGCGGAAAAAGCGCCAAGCATCAAGCATCGAGCACCAAGCGAAATCATGTCTGATCGCCCACTACCGCTTTTCTTTAAGCTCTAAGCCCTAAGCTCTAATCTTTTCCCCTATCCGTTATCAGTTATCCGCTGTCCACTTTTCTTTAAGCTTTAAGCATTAAGCTCTCTCTTTCTTTAATCTGGCTACTTTAGAGCGCTAAATCCGTGATTCGGCTTCATTTTTTTTCAAAAAAATAATTTTTTTTGAAAAAAGTACTTGCCAAAATAAAAAAAATAAGAGATTATAGCGTCTCTTTCACCTTTTGGGGGTATAGCTCAGTTGGTTAGAGCGTTTGCATGACACGCAAAAGGTCGCAGATTCGACTTCTGCTACTCCCACCATTTTCTTAGAATTGCGGCTATCGTTCAGTGGTAGGACCCCACTCTTCCAAAGTGGTGACACCAGTTCGAATCTGGTTAGCCGCACCAGTCGCAATAAAAACGGAATCCGAACGGATTCCGTTTTTTGTTTTTAACCGTCGCAAAGTTTTTGCATTCCCGTTTTACTGCGTCCATGGCAAAGCGTCCCCGTAAAAAACAAAGCTCTCCCCGCCGTTCCCGCAAGTTGCGGATGCGGTATTGGATTTTCTCGTTTTTCGCAATCCTCGTTATCGCTTCGGGGCTTAAGACGGCGCATTATTTCGGAAGTTCGCAGACCCGGGAGGCGATTGAGCGCGGGACGCTTGCTTTTATCGATTTCGCGCGGGAAAGTTCGCTTCTGCCGTCGGAGGCGGTATTCTGGCTCGATGCCCTCGCGTTGAATTTACCTTTTGTTTACGGAGCGAGCGTCGATCCGGGGGTTGCGCTTGAGGCGGATGCGATGGTGCTTGCGGGGACGCCGCTTGCCGATCGGCGTCTGACGCTTTTGGAAAACGACGCCTACCTTGTCGGCTACGACGAACAGCGCGGGAATCCGGCCTGGTGCGCGTACCGGGTTTTCGAGGCGAAAAAAGACGCGCCGGAGCGGCCGGAATCTTTTGAGACGGACCGCCGCACGCGTGCGCGCGTTACAACGGAGCTTTACGTGCGCTCGGGTTTTGATCGCGGGCACATGGCGCCGAATCATGCGATTGCGGTTTGTTACGGGGCGGCGGCACAGGCGCAGACCTTTCTGATGTCCAATGTCGTACCGCAGCGTCACGGCTTGAATGCCGGCGTCTGGAAGTCGCTCGAGCAGCGCGTATTGAAGCGTTATACGCGGCAGTTCGGCGATGTTTGGGTGCTGTGCGGTCCGGTTTATTATTCGGAAAATCCCAAGAAGCTTGCGGTGAAGAGGCGCGGCGTTGTGCCGGCGGTTCCCGACGCGTTTTTCCTCGTCGTCGTCGATCGCGAAGAACCTTCCGGAGCGCTGCGCAGCTTGGCGTTTCTGGTCCCGCACGAAGAATCGCCGAAAAATGATCCGAAGCGTTATCTGACGAGTATCGACGCGATTGAGCGGGCGACGGGGCTGGATTTCTTTTCCCGTTTGCCCGAAACGGCGCAGGCGGCGCTGGAAGCGCGCACGGCCAAGGCTGTTTGGTAGCGGCTACGACGCGTCCCGCTTCAAATAAACGGTTTGTGTCGGATAGGCGAATTCGAGCCCGGACGCGTTGAAGCGGCGCAGAATGGCGAGATTGAGCGCGTGTTTGAAGCGGAGGAAATCGGCGTAGTTCGAGCTTGCAAAATGGTAAACGGCGGTGATGTCCAACGAGGAGGCGCCGAAATTTCCGAAGTAAATGTGCGGGGCGTTTCCGCCGCTTAGGATGCAACGCGGATCGTCGAGGAGGGCGCGGATGATTTCGATGCTTTTTTCAAGGGCTTCGGGGCTCGTCGAATAGCTTAGGTTGAGTGTGATTTCGTCGCGGATGGTTTCGCGGGCGGTGACGGTGCGGATGGTGCGGTTGGCAAGGTCGCCGTTCGGAATGCAAAAAACGGAACCGTCGCGGGCGCGGATGCGTGTGGAGCGTACGCCGACTTCTTCGACGCGGCCGGCTTGGCTGTTGCCGATGTCGATTGTGTCTCCGACCTGAAACGGGCGGTCGAGAACGAGCATGACGGAGCCGAAGAAGTTTTTGACGGTATCCTGGGACGCCAGACCGATGGCCAGTCCGCCGATGCCGAGCATCGTCAGGATTTCCGCAGGTTGCGTGTTGGTCGTTATACGAATGACGGCGAGGGTGCCGATTCCGAGAAGGAGGAGTTTCAGCAGGGCGGAAATCAGCGGGAGGAGCGTGGCGGCGGATTTGTTGCCCGGCGCGGAGTAGCGTTGAATCAGTGCGAGCGGCAGGCGAATCAGATTCCAAAGAAAAACGATAACGGTGCAGGTGAGGGCGATGTAGAACAGGCGTTCAAGCGTTGTTGCCGCTTCCGACGAGAGAGCGTCGATGTGTGCGGAGTATTTCCCGAAGGCGACGAGCCCGAGCACGGTGCATAAAAAGATCGCCGTGCGGGCAACGGTTTCGAGAAGCGCTTCCGCAATGATTCGGCCCGTCGAAGCCGTTTCCGCCGGGCGGCGTATCAGGGCCGCCGCCGCGAGAAGCAATTTCCTCAACACCCAGCCGGCGGCGATGCCGCAGAGTGTAAAGCTCACAAGGCGAAGTGCCGCCGGAAGGTCCGGAACCAGTGTCTGAAATACCGTAGTAACCATGATGCAATTCTATTGCTGTCTGCAAATTTGCGAAGACAAAAGCGTTTCCCGGTGCGGGAATCGTTTTTGACGGCCGGAAAATCAGACGCCCGCCGCTCCCGAATGCCGACTTTTTCTCCCCGCTTTTCGTTTTGATTATTTCACGAGCCTGCGTTAGATTGTCGGACAAAATCGTTCAAACCCTAAAAGATTTATTTATGAAGAAAGAGCTCATTGAAAATCTGAAACAACTTCGCAAAAAAGCCTTCGACGGCGGCGGAGAAGACAAACTGAACGCACGCCGTGCCAAGGGCCTGATGACGGCTCGCGATCGTATCGCCGGCTTGGTGGCGCCCGGTTCTTTCATGGAATTCGGCATGCACGTCAAGCACCAGTGCCAGGACTTCGGCATGAAGGGCAAAGACCTCCCCTGCGACGGCGTCGTTACCGGCGTCGGCTTGGTGGACGGACGTCCCGTCGCGATGTTCGCTCAGGACTTCACGGTGCAGGGCGGTTCGCTCGGCAACGCACACGCCCAGAAAATCGTGCGCACGCAGGAATACGCACTCACGAACGGAATGCCGATTATCGGGATTAACGACTCCGGAGGAGCCCGTATCCCCGAAGGCGAAATGGCTCTCAAAGGCTTCGGCGACATTTTCTACCGCAACGTCCAATCCTCGGGCGTCGTGCCGCAGATTTCGATTATCGCCGGCCCCTGCGCAGGCGGTGCCGCTTACTCGCCGGCATTGACGGACTTTATCATCATGAAGAAGTCCAACGCGCAGATGTTCATCACCGGCCCGGAAGTCATCAAGGCCGTCACCGGTGAAGCTTGCACGATGGACGAAATCGGCTCTGCAGCCGCCCACGCTTCCATCAGCGGTAACGTTCACTTCGTCGCGGAAGACGATGCGCACGCGCTCCAGATTGCACGCCGCCTCCTCAGCTACCTTCCGTCCAACAACATGAAGGATCCGCCGCATGACCCGACGCCGAGCGTCAGCACGCAGGAAGATCCGGACATGGAAAAGCTCGTGCCGGAAGATCCGAAGAACCCGATCGACATGAAGAAGGTCATCGAACGCCTCTTCGACGAAGACACCTTCTTCGAAGTGATGCGCGACTTCGCAAAGAACGCCGTCATCGGTTTCGCCCGCATGCAGGGTATTGTCTGCGGTATCGTCGCCAATCAGCCGACGCAGAAGGCCGGTGTGCTCGATATCGACGCTTCCGACAAGTGCGCGCGCTTCATCCGCTTCTGTAACGCGTTCAATATTCCTTTGGTCACGCTCGTGGACGTCCCCGGCTTCCTTCCCGGCAAACAGCAGGAACGCGGCGGGATTATCCGTCACGGCGCAAAAATGCTCCACGCCTACTCCGCTTCCACGGTGCCGAAAATCACGCTCATTCTCCGCAAGGCCTACGGCGGCGCTTATATCGCCATGTGCTCCAAGCACCTCGGCGCTGACGCCGTTTATGCATGGCCGACCGCGGAAATCGCCGTGATGGGTCCGGACGGCGCAGCGAACATCATTTTCAAAAAGGACATTGTCGCCGCCGGGGAAAAGGCCAAGGCCGAAGCCCTCGCCGCCGGAAAGTCCGAAGCCGAAGCCGAAGCGGCCGCCAAGCAGGCTTCCGCCGCCTGCAAGAAGGCCCACGCGGAAGAATACGCCGCACAGTTCGCCGCTCCGTATCGCGCCGCCGCTCAAGGCATCGTTGACGACGTTATCGATCCCGCCAAATCGCGCGCGGTCATCTCGATGGCGCTCCGCAACACGATGAACAAGCGCGGTACCCGCCCGCCGAAGAAACACGGCAACATGCCGCTCTAATCGGCAAAATCAAAAGATTCCCGTGGCCCAAAACGCCGCGGGAATCTTTTTTTAGCCTTAAAATAACGGAAATAAAAAATATTTCTAAAAAAAGGCTTGCATTATTTGCGAAAACAGGATGTAATCACACTTACATTTTTTCCATTGCTCAGGTGGTGAAATTGGTAGACACGTATGCTTGAGGTGCATATGCCGAGAGGCTTAGGGGTTCGAGTCCCCTCTTGAGCACCACTTTCAAAAGCCCGCAAAACCGCATAAATAAAGGGATTGCGGGCTTTTTCGTGCCTTTTTTCAATCTCCTGAAAACGTCAGAAAACGCCTAAAAACGCCTATTTCTTGCAGAGAAATTTACGAAAAATTTACGAGCAGTTTTTCGGGGCGTTTCCCCTTTGTTTATACGGGTTAGAGAGCGGCGAGCCTCTCAAAATCTGTAAGCCGGAAAATACGTGTTTTTACGAGCCTGCGATTTCCCCCAAAAAAGGACGCTCGGGTGATTTCCGGAAAATACTCATCCGCTTAAATACTGCCGTGAGAGGGGTTTGCAGGCGGCAAAAACCGGGGCGCTCGTAAAAATCTCGTAAATTTTAGGGCAAATCCTTTTGTTTATGCGGAATAGAGCGCCATTTTCAGACAAAAAGGCCCGTCCTTGGCTAAGGGCGGGCGGGTATTGCGCGGAGTTTATCCCGGCGTCGATTCAGCAGAGTTATGATCCGAGAATGGGGAATGTTTCCGGCATAAACGGGAGAAAATAATCCCGTTCCTTTTTCAGTCGCTCAATTTCACCGAGGTTCCCGAACTCTCTCTGTGCGCTAATGAGTCCGTCATAGCTTTCGGAACGTTCCAAGAATTGCATTTCGTTAAAACGCTTCCGCATTTCCTCATTGGGTTCGACGAGAGTTTTGAGTAGCTTGGAGGCGGCAGTATAAAATCGTATTTCCCTGCCTTTATTGATGAAATACGAAAAGCAGTCTGCCAAATTCGGGCAGGCATCAAGATTATTTTCCAGCCAAATCCGCCAAGCCTCAGAGCGGCATCCCTGCCTT
>JAZRSB010000020.1:0-15512 GCA_045651325.1 Candidatus Spyradenecus sp. | reverse complement strand
AATGCAGCCATTATTTCTTTTTTCATGTCGATAACACTTTTGTTTTCCCACGGCATCGCACCGTAGCTTTTAACACAAAAACCAAAAAAGTGTTACCTATGTTTGACTCTAAAGTGTTACCTATCTGTGAATTTCCGCCAGATTAGAGCTTAGGGCTTAAAGCTTAAAGAGAGCTGATAACGGATAGGCTTCTTTATGGAAAAGATTAAAGAAGCCGCAAACACTCGCTTGATGCTCGATGTTTGATGCTTGGCGCTTATTCCGCAGTAAGCATTCGGAATTCGGGATTCGCTATTCGCAATTGCCCCTTCGGGGCTGTGCGCCGCTCCGTGATGCAGATACATCCCTGACGTGCCGGCGGCGCAATGGAACGGGCTACGCGATTGAACAAACGATGCGAACCTGAAAGCCCAAATTGCAACCCATGCCGCCAAGCAACAGCTTCGGCAGAGAGTATGGAACGCTGTGGGAGGTTTTAGTAGGTTTTATTGGCTTTTAGGAAAAAACGGCTAAATCCTACTAAAACTTGCTAAAACTCTCTAAAAGGCTGCAAACACTGCGCGTGTGACGTAGCTCAGTAAAGCTCGTCTGTCGCGAGGCAAAGCACCTTCTTCCCCGTTAAGAAGGCGATTTCCTTGGCTTGGCGCTCTTCCGATTCCACAAAAAGAGTCGTTCCCTTACGATTTTTGTAGGCTTCGGCTTTGAATGTGGCGTGGCAATTTTGGCGGCGGCGTTCTTCGGCCGTCGGCAAATCCAGCATGACCAGTTCGTCGTATTGGACGCCGTGTTCCCGTAGCCACGCTTCCGTTGCCGAACGATACTTTTCGAGGCGGCTTGTCACAATCGCGCGGATTTTGTAGCTCGGAATGTAAAGCGGAGCGGCGGTTTTTATGAAGTTTAAGTATTTCACGCCGTCGTCGTTTTCCTCCGGTGCCGGATCGACGCAAAGAACCCCGTCCATGTCAAAGCACGCTGTTTGAGCGACGGCGTGATTCAGGTAATTCCATTGCCAAACACGATTGCCGTTCACGACTTCCAGACAGCAATCGATTTTTTCAAGGCTTTCCGTGCGCCCGTAAACGACGGTGTAAACAAATTCGTATTTGTCCGCAATCGGCTTTAAGCGTTCCCGCGCAAGATCCATCGCACGGCCGCTGTAGCAGGAATCGTCCACAATCAAAACCTTGCGGGGCTCGATGTCGGAGACCGGACGATTGCCGTGCGAAATCGCCGTGCCGTTTAAAAACTCGTCCAACGAGCAGCACTTCTTATTCATGAACAACGCAATGATGTAGGCGGGAATCATGCCGGAGCGGGGAAGCCCGACCACCAAATCCGCATCGGCGGGAATCTTGTGCAACTGCTTGCGGATACAGTGTGCCAAGTCGCCGAAAGTCCTGAATTCCAGCGAGTTCGGTTGACACTTTCCGGCGCGGGTGTAGCCCTCGATCGCAGCCGTTTCCAAGGCTTTTTGACGCTTTAAAACAGCGGCGATTTCATTGCCCAAGGTGTTTGCACTGTCCATCAACGAATCCGTCAGCGCTTTTTGAGCAAGCTCCCGTTCGCGAATGAATCCGCGCTCCAGTGACGCGTGTTGGTTTTTCAGCTGCACTTGAGCATTTTGAATTTCCGCAAGTTTACGCTCCGTTTGTGCCTGCGCCGCTTTTACCGCCGAAAGGATTTGCTGCGTCTGCCACTCCATGTGGCGGGTCAGACGCTTTTCCGTGTGGGCAATCTTCGAACGCGATGCGGGGACAAGTGCGTTAAACAAACGCCGCAACGGATTGCGTTCCCGCTTCTTCCGCTTGCGGATCCGCCGCTCTTCCGGCGATAACGCACGAACATCCACGCCGTCTTTCGGCACCAAATTCAAATGCTGTGCACGAAACGCCCGGCGCTTCGATTTCGAGAAGATAAACAACGCTGCCACACGCACCGCAAATCGTTTCAACGCCGAATCCCGCCGCAATTCCGGATTCGCATTGATATCAATTCCGTTCCTCGGCGTTAAATCCATGTGCTCTTCCCGCCAACGCTTCCGAGCCGCCTTATTCCAAATAAACAGCGCCCCGAGACGCACCAAAAGCCGCGGAAGCTTCTTCGAGGACTTCGAAGTAGAAAGGCCCACAGATGAACACGGATTTTCACGGATGGGTTGCTTGGGTTGGGCAAGATCAGAAAGCTTCTTTGATAAAGGAGCAACGTCGGTTAAACTTCCCACACCCTCTTTTTTATCAATTTCTGCAATGCTTTTTCGCACCTCATTCAGCCATGCCGCATCTCTCAGCGCTCCGTTAAGCAATTCGCGAGAGAGCGCACGCTCCTCAAAAGAAATTTTTTGATAAAAATTAACCAGCGTCCGCCCAAAGGCACCGGCGTTCCACTTCAAGATTTCAACAAACTCCGGCGAAAGCTTTTTGGCTGTTTGAACGGATTTTTCAAGGATTGAAACAACCTTTGCATATCCTTCGAAATTTCGAAAGCCAAGCTTCTTTTGGGTCATGATACTGCCCTGACGCACCCGTCTCAGAAATAAAGCATCCGTAATGCTCTTGGCTCGATTTGCGTGCAATAAAATTTGCCAAAACGCGGCATTATCTTCGTAAAGACATTGTTCCGGGAAACGAATTCCGTTTTCGATTAAAAATTTTCTCCGGCAACAATAGCAACAGGCAGAGACAAAATTTGACTTCTCCTTTTGGAGATTCAATGCGAGTAGCTGTCCATTGCGAACATCGAATTCTTTTCTTGTGTAATAAGTTTTATAGTGCGCATGGGACTGCTCAAGTTCTGGCGTTTCATAAAAAGATTTCGCGGAGAAAAATAGAACATCCAGCTTTTCCTTTTTCAGGCTAGAATACATTTTAACCAACGCATTCTGCGGCAACATATCATCGGAATCGACGAAGTATACAAATTCGCCAAAAGCATTAGATAATCCCATATTCCGAGCGGCCCCTAAGCCGGCATTCTTTTGTGAGATGATTTTAACACGAGATTCTTGCTTCGCGTAATCCTCTAAAATAGCAAGCGAACTATCCGTAGAACCATCATTTACGCAGATAATCTCAATTTCTTTGAGGCTTTGAGTACAAATTGAATCCAAACATTCCCGAAGATACTTTTCGACGTTATATACGGGAATAACAACAGAGATTTTAGGTTTTTCGCCTGATAAAAATTTGGTGAAAATGGGATTGTTTACAACTTCTTTAGGGAGCTTGTCGTTTGATACCACCTGCTTGAGCAGGTGGTAAATTCTAGAATGAAATAATTTTTTTGCATCCTCCGGTGGATTCATTGATTCGAACTGGGAGACTATAATGGAAAAGAGGTGCCTAAATCGACTTCCTATCCACTGATAATAACCTTGATCCCAGATACCTCGACGATTGAGTAATTTAATCCCCTGGTCAATATACAGGAAAACATTGTCAAAATACTTTTCAGAATAGATATGACTCGCTGAGTCTTCAACCTGCCTGTAATAGTAGTATGCATTGTCAATGCATGTGCAGGAGTCTGTTTTTAGGCCAACTTTCAAAAGAAAAAGGAGATCCTCGCCCATTGTTAAGTTAGGGCAGGGGAAACTGATTTCATTTGAACGAATAAACTCCGTATTATAAATCGCGGTCGAAAACTGGTACGAGAATCGCGAAAAGAGCGGAAGTTTTTCTTGGTTATTGCGAATAAAATTGTTTAGGCTCCACGAGGGTTCTGCTACGCTCTCTTTGGTGACTAGTTTTACATTGCCTTTAGCGATTGTTGCGTTGGTCTCTGTGGCTGCGAGAACAAGTTTCTCATACAGAGAAGCGTCTACATAGTCATCCGCATCAACAAATCCGATATATTTTCCATGTGCCAATAGAATTCCCGTATTTCGGGCATAACAAACTCCTTTTTTCGATTCGCGAGCGATTATAATCCGATTATCTTTTTTTGCGTATTCGTAAAGGATTTCTGCAGATAAATCTGTTGATTCATTATCAACACAGATAACTTCAATTTCTTGTAACGTTTGATTAAGTAGAGAATCGAGGCATTCTCTCAAATATCTTTCTTTGTTGTAAACAGGAACGACAACAGAGACTAATGGGAGTGAAGAAATAACCTTTCTGAACGCTTCCTGTTCGATGGCTTCCCGACTTGAATAAGGTACATCCGGGAACTTTGCATAAACTGCATCCAAGAACTCAGGTGAAGGATTTTGCTTTAATTCATATGATACACTTCCCACAAGGGAATCTAAAAAGCTCGCTCTGAATTTGTTGTAGATTTTTTTTTCAAGAAGCCGATTTTTTAAGTCTTCCCATGCTGCGATATTAGTTTCTAAAAATTTCCCTCTCGTGGAAGAAATTGCTCCTTTGGATTCTCGGCGATAAGAGAGGAGGGCCTCAGGAATAATAGTAATACGTGTTGCATTAAAAAGAGCGAATGAGACAAACGCCAAATCATTGGAGCTTCGAGTTGTGGAGAATTGATTTTTCAGTTCCTTAATGAATTTGTGACTAAATAGTTTGTTCCAAGGGACAAAGGAGCAACTGTGTGTAGGGAGTGTAATGAATTCATCTTCTCCGGAGAAGTAGTATTTCTCTCGTAGAGCTCGATTTGATCCTCCAGCTCTCCAAATCCAATTATTCTTAGGATTAGACTCAAAAAAGTGCTTAAATTCACAAACCACGATTTCTGCATCAACATCTTCCGCTCGACGAACCATTTTCTCGAACATTGTTGGCTCAAAAAAGTCGTCTGAATCCAAGAATGAAAGATATTTTCCGCGAGCGATTTTCATTCCGTTGTTGCGCGCGACTCCGGCAAATTGATTTTTTTGATGCAGGATTGTAAAGCGGGAATCTTTCGCCGCATATTCTTCCAAGATTTTCGGAGTCGAGTCTGTTGAACCGTCATCGACGCAGATAATTTCGATTTCTTTGAGCGTCTGATTGATGACGGAATCGAGGCATTCCCGCAGGTATTTTTCAACGTTGTAGCAAGGAATGATGACGGAGACCTTAATCGGTGAATCGGAGGGCATAGGTTGCGGAATTTTTGAATGAGAAATTCGAGGTGTTTTCTCGGGTGGCGGGGGCGGAGTCTTGATACCGCGCACTTAAGAAACAGTCTTAGGCGGAGACTAAAATTTGCCGCTTGAATAGGCAATGATTAAAGACGGCGGGGGAGAGGGTTACGCGGCGCAATAAGACGGGAGGGTTACGATGTAAAAATAAGCTCGCTCGAACGTGCTTATTTTTACATTTGCCGTTGAAGCCTTTATTGGTGCGGGTTTCGGGTGTAAAAATAGTGCGGAATAAGCGTTTTTGGGGGCGTGGATTTCTTATTTTGATACTTGTTTTGCATTAAATTTGACGATTTTGTTTAAATAAGCACTATTGAGCGTGCTTATTTTTACATTATGAAGCAGGTTTTTAATAGGGAGCAGCTTTTGGAGCGTTTGCGCTTCGATAATCCTTGGTGGGTTAGCGGGGCAATTGACCCTTTTTTTGATGCGCTGGGGCGTCGAGAGTATTTGGAGCGTTTTTTCGCTCTTGTGCGGGATATGGATATTCGCCGCGGTGTGATTCTGATGGGGCCGCGGCGTGTCGGAAAGACGGTGATGATTTTTCATGCGATAAAGCGTCTGCTTGAGGCGGGCGTGGAGGCGAGAAGGATTGTTTATGTGTCGGTGGATACGCCTATTTTTAATCAGACTTCGCTCGAAGATTTATTTGCGATGGCTCGCGAAGCGGTGGGTTCGAAAGAGGCATACGACGGGTTTTATGTTTTTTTCGACGAGATCCAGTATCTGCGGAATTGGGAAGTGCATCTGAAGTCGCTCATTGATTCTTATCGGCGATCGAAGTTTGTGGCATCGGGTTCTGCGGCTGCCGCGCTCAGGCTTAAGAGCAATGAAAGCGGGGCCGGGCGCTTTAGTGATTTTCATCTGCCTCCGCTTACGTTTTATGAGTATTTGCGCTTGGGCGGGGCGGGGAATTTGCTTTTGCGGAAGGAGTTGAATTGGGGCAATCGAAGGATTGAATATCTGGATACTTTTGATATCCGCGAGCTTAACCGGCGGTTTTTGGAGTATTTGAATTTCGGAGGCTATCCGGAGATTGCATTTTCCGGAAAGCTGCGTTCGGATTCTTCCCGTTTCGTGCGTTCGGATATTATCGACAAGGTGCTTCTTCGGGATTTGCCGAGTTTGTACGGGATTACGGATGTGCAGGAGCTGAACCGTTTTTTCTCGGTGATTGCCTATCATTCCGGAAACGAGTTTTCATACGAAAGTCTTTCACAAAGTTCGGAAGTCCGAAAAGAAACTTTAAAAAGATATATCGAATACCTCGAAGCGGCGTTTTTGATTAAAATCGTAAGGCGCGTGGATAAAAGCGCGAAGCATTTTCATCGGACAACATCGTTTAAAATCTTTCTGACGAATCCTTCGTTGCGGAGTGCGATTTTTCAGCCGATTGCGGAGGGGGATCCGATGCTCGGAGCGGCGGTGGAGACGGCTGTATTCGCGCAGCTGTTCCCGAGGGGCTGTGCGGCGGGAATTCATTATGCGAATTGGCGGGAGGGGCGTTCTTTGGGGGAAGTCGATTTGGTCGGCTTGGATCCGGCGACGCAGAGGGTTGCCTGGGCAAGCGAAGTCAAATGGAGCGACAAATTTATCGATGCGCCCGGCGAGCTGAAATCATTGATTCGTTTCGCTGAGAAAAATGCCCTGCAAGAAGCCATTGTCACGACCGTGAGCAAGACGGGGGATGTGCGATTACAAAACGGCTGTATCCTGCACTTTATTCCGGCTGCCGTTTATGCGCTGAACTTAAGCAAAAACACGCTTTCCGGGCGCGTTGGGGAGATAGGCTTGTAGGCGATGTAAAAATAAGCTCGCTCGAACATGCTTATTTTTACATTTGCCGCTGAAGCCTTTATTGGTGCGGGTTTCGGGGTGTAAAAATAGTGAGAGGAAGGTATTTTTTAGCGTGCTTTTCGCTTATTTTTACGGTTTCAGCGGAGTCGGGTGTAGTTGATTTCAACGTGAATTGCATGAAACAATTTTCCGATTTGGGGCCGATTAAAAATCAAAATGTCTTCTGAGTATTTAAGGCGACCTCTAGAAATTCGTTTTTTTGAGATTTGCCTACGGGAAGGGCATGCTCGCTTGTCGTGCACCTCCGGCGGCGGAAAAGCGCCAAGCATCAAGCATCGAGCACCAAGCGAGTGCCTGCGGCTTCTTTAATCTTTCCCCCCCCCCTTGTCCGTTATCCGCCAGCCTTTTCTTTAAGCTTTAAGCCCTAATCATTAAGCTTCTTTAACCTTTAATCTCTAATCTTTAATCTTTTTTTAGCGAATCCGGTCGCGCAATTCTTCGTAGGCGACGCGTTCCCATTTGGTGAAGCGGGAGAGAAGCCTTTCCGGCAGGCCTTCGGCAAGGGCGGGGACGTGCTCGAGAAGTTCCTTTTTGATGGCCTCTCGGGAGGCATCGCTTTGGGCGCGCTTCAGGTAGCAGAGAGAATTGCACGTGAGCATCATGAGGAAGCTCAGCTCGAATTCGCCGTGTGTGCGTTTTTTCAGGAATTGCTCGAGTTCGCTCTGTGCGGCGATGAAATCCGTAGGTGATTTTTCGAAGCTTTCCTGAAGGCTTTTTCCTGCATTCGGGCGCCGGTAGAAAACCAGGAGTTTTTTGAGGCGGACGATACGCCGGGCGCGGGCCATGGCGGCAAAGACGAAAAAGATATCGTTGCTTATCCGTGTCGGCGAGAAGCGCAGACCCTCGTACTCAATGAAACTGCGCAGGAAGAGCTTGTTCCAGGGGACGCCCCAAGAGAGTTGAAAGAGTTTGTCCGCGACGTCTTTCGGCGCGAAGGCTTTGCGTCGCGGCAGGAGTTTGAAGTTCAAAATTCCTTCCGAGTATTGAGCGTCTTCGAGGGATTCGCTGAAGGTGCTGCCGCCCCAGAGTACGATTTCGGCGGCGTGTTTCTCGGCTTGGCGGAATGCTTTTTTGAGCATCGCCTTGTCGAAGATGTCGTCGGCATCCAAAAAGCAGAGGTATTTGCCGCGGGCGATTTGCAGGCCGCGGTTGCGTGCAACGCCGGCAAAGCGGTTTTGTTGGTTCAGAATTTTGATGCGGGAATCTGCGGCGGCATATTCCTGCAAAATTTGCGGGGAGGCGTCGGTCGAACCGTCGTCGATGCAGATAATTTCGATGTTTTTGAGTGTCTGGGAAACGACGGAATCGAGGCATTCCCGCAGGTGCGTTTCCGCATTGTAAACCGGGATGATGACGGAGATTTCGGGTGTCTCGGTAGCCGCGGAGCGTTTGAGGGTTTTCAGCGAGAGGATTTTCTGCGACATGCCGGCCTTTTCGAAGTAGCGGTCGCGGCGTTCGCCTTTGGCGAAATACTTCAGGAGCGAGTATTTTAGTGCGGCGAAGCGGATGACGACTTGGTCTGCGGGCGTGGCTTGTCCGAGGATGATGCGCGTGCAGGCGCGATCCTGTTCTGTGATGAGTGCGTCGATGAGTGTGTTGCGTTCCCGCAGAGGGAAGAGGTCTTCGAAGGTGCTAATGAGTTGTTTTTTACAGGCGGCGACGGTGGCTTCGGGGCTTAGTCCGAGCGATTTTAGAAGGTCGTGGACATGGACGACGATGCCTTCGCGAATCAGTTCCGGCGGGAAGGCCTCTTCGCGCATTTTTTGCAAAATCATCGCCCCCTGTGTGATGTTGTCCGCGAGGTGTTTGCCTTTTGATGAAATCGTAGAGGCGGGGTTGTCCGAATAGCGGTAAAGCGGTTCGTCGAGAATGCCGACGCGTTGGGCTTGGCAGAGGGCGAAGAAGAAAAACGGGCGGTCTTCGAAAAAGATTTTTTCCGGGAAACGGAGTTGGTTGGCTTCGAGAAATGCGCGGGAGTAAATGGTTCCCCAGCAGGAGCAGGGCAGGCGCCAAAAAAGCTCCGGCGAGCAGTCGTGCCGGGAGAAGCAGCGGCGCGGGAAGTCGAGCGGCAGGAACTTGGAAAAATCGTGATAGCTCCAGCGGTGTTCGCGGCCGTTGGGGGCGACGCGGACGCAGGAGAGCATGAGCATGTCGAGGCGGTCGGTGCGTGCCGTTTCGTAGAGCTTTTTCAGCGCATCCGGGGCAAAGGTGTCGTCGGAGTCCAAAAATGCGATGTATTCGCCGCTTGCGTGTGCCAGTGCGCGGTTGCGCGCGGCGCCTTGGCGGGCATTTGCCTGTGTAAAGACGCGGAGTCGTGCGTCCTTCCGGGCGTATTCCTGCAGGATTGCGAGGGAATTGTCCGTGGAACCGTCATCGACACAGATGACTTCGATTTCCCGCAGGGATTGCGCCAAAACGCTATCGAGGCAGGCCGGCAAAAACGATTCCGCGTTGTAAACGGGAATGATGACGGAGACGGCAGGTTGGTTTGCGGGAATTTCCATGGTCGGGTCTTGCTCAATCATAGCTCATCGCCGAAGTTCCGAGCAAGGAGAATAAGGCATTGGCGGCGGCAGAATCCTGTTGCTCCGTGGGGTGCTTGCGTGATTCACTTCGCTAAAAATTGATTGCTTGGCGGCGGCCCTCAAACTTTACTTGTCTGCTATAGATTGTCGCCGCAAACCCATGAAACTTTCTCCGACTCAATCCGCGCTTGTGCTCAACGCCCTTTCGGGAATCGGGGCTGTTGCCTGCCGCAAACTTTCCGATCACTTCGGCGGCGAGCTTTCCGCCATTTTTGAGGCTTCGCCTAAGCAGCTTGCCGCTGTTCGCGGGCTTAACGCTTCGCTTGTCGAAAAAATTGCCGCTTGGGAGACTGATTTCGACCTTGTGCGGGAAGAGGAGCTCATAGAAAAATTCGGCTTTGTATTTATTCCGTTTTTTGACGAACGTTATCCGTCCTTGCTTCGGGAAATGCCGGATGCTCCGATCGGTTTTTATGTTTACGGCGATGCGGGTGCCTTGCAGACACGGCGTAGCCTTTCGATTGTCGGGACGCGCAAGGCTTCCCTGTACGGAAGCACGATGGCGCATAAGATTGCGCGCGATCTTGCCGGCGCGCGCTGGAATGTCGTCAGCGGATTGGCTCGCGGCATTGACACGGCCGTGCACAACGGGGCGCTTGACGGCAAGGGCGTGACTGTCGCCGTGCTCGGTTGCGGGCTCGACATCATTTATCCGCCGGAAAATTTGGAGCTTTATCGGAAAATTGCTTCGAGCGGCGGTGCGGTTATCAGTGAATTTCGCCTTGGTCGCAAGGCGGATAAGCGTTCGTTCCCCAAGCGCAACCGCATTATCGCCGGGCTTTCGGCGGGGATGCTTGTGGTAGAATCCGACGAGCGCGGCGGTTCGATGCTTTCCGCCGGCTTTGCTGCGGATTACGGACGAACGGTTTTTGCGCTTCCGGGGCGTGTCGATCAGATTTATTCCCGCGGTTGCCACAAGCTGATCCGGGAGGGCGCAACGCTGATAACCGGGGCGGCGGAGATTGTCGAAGAAATGGAGAGTGTGGCGTCGCAACCGAGTCTTGCCCTTGAATTCGGGGAATTGCCGGCGAGCGTGCCTGCGAAGGCGGCACCCGCGCTTTCCGGCGATTCCGCGAAGGTATTTGCCGCGCTCGATGGCGGAGACGCGCTTTCGCCGGACGCCATTGCCGAACGTACGGGGATGCCTGTTGCCGCCGTGCTTTCCACGCTGCTTTTGCTCGAACTCGAAGGACACGTTATCCGCAAAACCGACGGTTCATACGAACGGAAGTAGGGCGCTACAATAAAGGTGCTTATGCAAAAAGCCCCCGCCGTTGCGGGGGCTTTTGATGGTTTATTGGATTCAAAATCCGGTTAAAGGAGGGTTAACATCTTCTTTCTTCGTGTTTTTTCATGTGTTCATTATCATCAAAATTAAATAAAAGTGTCAATCCCTAGATAAAAACTTGGCTTTAATATCGTCGTCAAAATCCGGATCGTTTTTGATTTCTTCGGCTAAGTTTTTTCCGAGCTCCGGTATTTCTCTCAATAGACGAAGGATTTCTTCCAGCAATGCGTTTCGAACCGACTCCCGTCTTTCTTTTCTTCTTTTGAGCGAAAGGTAACACGCGATATTAAATTGGGCTGTTGCGATGGCTTCTTTTACTTCTTGGGTTTGATTACAGCTTCTTTGTTCTCTTTCGAAGTTTCTGAGTGTGGAAATGGCCTTGTCGATATGTTCTTCGAAATTTCCCGGGTCAAGCTCTGAGATTTTCCGGTAGAGTCGTCCTAGCTTGATGTTAAAGGCGCGAACTGTTCGGTAGCTGGATTTTCCTGCTTCCATATGTGCAATTGCGGATTTGATTTGTACGAAGTTCGGACTATCGAGAGCTAAGGCGTCATCCGCAAGGGCAACGAGATCGACCAAATGGTTCGAAAATTCCTTATACGTTCCGAACATTGAATCTACTTTGTTTTCTAAAAGTTTTAAGATTCGATGGTCGAGCGAGGGGAGAAGAGATTTAATCATCAGCCCGCTGAAAATCGCAATACCGGTATAGAGAACGAGGCTGTCCAAGCGGCTTGAATCCAGTTCATATTTGCTAAACATCAGGGCGATGAAAGTTCCGGATCCGGAACCTGCGATGCCGATTAGGGCGTGCCATCCGAGGTGTTTGTACCAATTTCTTCCCAGGCCGTTGTTGCCCATTAACCAATCGAATGCTCCGCGGCCTATGCCGCCAAGAATGCCTCCGATCAAAAGAACGGACGAAATCATCGAGTATTGGAGGATGATGAAGAAGTCGGACTTTCCTCCTATTCTACTTATAACTTCACACAAAAAACTAAGCATGTCGGATAGAATGTGTTGCAGAGTTAACTGTTGCAACAAATATCCTACGGCACGTTACTTTGGTCGGAGCTTAGAGCGGTTTTTCGCCGCGGGCGAAGAGGGTTTCGAATTTGAGTTTTTTGTCGTCGGCGGGGAAGACCAGCGAGGATGTTTTTTGGAATCCGCTTTCCGTGAGCCAGGTTTCGATATCGCTTTTGGTGAAGCCGAGCCAAGTGTCATGGTAGCGTTCACGAGCGATTTCGTAGGGGTGTTTGTTTAAGTCGAGAATGATGATTTTCCCGCCCGGTTTCAGGATGCGGAAGGCTTCGTCGATGGCGTCTTTCGGGCGGCTGGCGTGGTGGAGGGATTGGCTGAGCAGGGCGACGTCCACGCTCGCATTTTTCAGCGGGACGTTTTGGATGTCGCCGAGGATGAATTCCACGTTTTTGACGCCGTGTTTTTTCATGAACTCGCGGCCTTCGTCGAGCGTTGTTTTGGAATTGTCGATGCAGAAGATTTTTTTGGCGGAGAGGGCGAGGCGTTGGGAGATGATGCCGCGTCCGGATCCGAGGTCGGCAATGGTCAAAGGCGGGACGAGTGAAAGCAGCATTTGGATGATGCCGCCGTCGGAGCGCCCGGGAACGGCTGCGTTGCCGTCGCGTTTGGCAATCGCGTCGAAGTATTCCTGAGTGGCGGCCGTGCGCTTTTCGATGACGCGGGCGAGGGCGGCTTCGTCGTTTCGGATTTCGGAGTCTCCGGCGATGGATTCAAAGGTGGCGTCGAGTAGTTTTCGCGTATTCGGCGGAAGTGTTCCTGCGAGGGAATAAAACGCTTTTTTCCCCTCGCGGCGCAGGGAGACGACCTTCAGCTTCAGCAACTGCGCCAGATGTGTCGAAATGCGGGATTGGCCCATGCCGAGGATGTCCTGAAGCTCGCCGACGGAAAGCTGTTCGCGTTTCAGCAAATGGAGAATGCGCAGGCGCGTGCGGTCGGAAAAGAGTTTCAGAATGTTCCAGGCGTTGTCGGGCATGGTGCGGGAAATTATTGGGCGAGGAATTCAATGCCGTCGAGGCGCCCCGTGAATGCATCACCGTTCGGCGGGCGTTGGAAGCGACTCGGGAACGCGCGTGCGAAAGCCTTGCGAATGCATTCTCGAATCTGAGGGTTGTTGCTGCCTTCGATTTCGAGAAAACGGATTTCGCCGTTTTTGCCGACGGAGAAGCGGGCATTGACGCTTAGCGAATTCTGAATGGAGGGCTGGTTTTGGGCGACGACGTTTTCGAAATGGACGACGAATCGGGCGCGTACGGCCTCGACGTAGGTCATGCGGGCATCGGCAACGCGCTTGCCGCCGTCGCCGCCGTTTCCGCCGGTGCCGTCGAGCCTGCCGAGGACGCTTCCGCCGCCGACTCTTCCGACCTTAACTTCGCCGATTTTGGGGCCTTTTCTTCCGCTGCCGGAGGGTTTGCTGTTGCTGGTGCCGGAATTGTTATAAAGCCCTTTGTCGCGGTTGGATTGAACGAGTTTGCTGATATCGACGGTTTCGCCGGAGGATTTCGCGCCGGAGCCGCTCGGTTTGGGCGGCGGATTTTTTGTCGGAGTTTTTGCGGCTGCTTCCTTTGCCGCTTTTTGGCGGGCGGCTTCGGCGGCAGCCCGTGCCTGCTTCGCCGCTTCTTCGGCGGCGCGTTGGGCGGCAGCCGCCTCTTCCCGGGCCAGGCGTTCGTTGCTTTCGCGAATGTCATCGAGGCGGCTGGTGCCGTTCGGCTCGGGGATTTTTCCGTCTTGAGTGCCGCGCGCGATGCCGCGTTCCCGTCCGACGAGTCCGGCATCTTTATTCGGATCTTCGCCGCCGAGCATCAGCAGAATCGGGTCGGCATCGGATGCGTTGACGGGCGTTTCCTCGGTGCCGGCGAACAAAAGCACGCCGAGCGCAATCGCGTGGAGGGCGACGGCGACGCAAAGTCCGGGAGCTGAGAGGGAATTGCTCATTTCGTGCTCGGCGCGTTGTCCACTTCCGTGTCGAAAGCGACTTTGGCGAGACCGTGGCGCTTGGCGAGGTCAAAAAGTGCGATGAGTTGCTGAACCATCAGCGAGCCGTCGGCGCGGACGCGGACAACGGGTTGCCGGTCGGCCGGGAGTTTGCTGATGCGGGAAAATTCGTCTGCGAGCTGTTCCGGCAGGAGTTGTTTCCCGTCGAGAAAGTAGAAGCCGTTTTTGTCGAGGGAAACGACGGCATACTTGGTTTCGGTTTCGATGGGCTTGCCGATGCTGTCGGAGGCGACGGGCAGATCGATCTGTGTCGTTTGTTCGAGCATCGGCGTGGTGATCATAAAGATAATCAGCAGACAAAAACACAGGTCCAGCAAGGGCGTGACGTTGATTTCGCTCATCGCCTGAATGCTGTTTTTTCTGTGAAATGTGCGGGAACGGCGTGCCATGGCGGACCGGTTATTCGGCGTTCGAGTAAGGATTAATCAAGCCGTCTTGCGCGGGCGGTTTCGCGATTCTTGCGGCGGGAGTTTCCGGGGTCGGAGCGGCTGCCGGGTTTTCGTCGCTTCGGAGGTTTTCGTAGAGTTCGAGTTCGATTTTATCGAGCAACATCGAAGCAAAGGCTTCCAATTCCATCGTCCGCAACTTTGTGCGCGTAAGGATGATATTGTAGAAAAACACTGCGGGAATGGCGAGCAGGAGGCCGGAGAGCGTGGCGACGAGTGCACCGGAAACCCCCGGAGCGAGATCGGAGATCGTTGCTTTTTCCGAGAGCTCGCCGAAGGTGACGATAATGCCCCAGACCGTTCCGAGCAGACCGAGGAAGGGACCGCCCGCCGCGAAAGAACTCAGCAGCACCAGGGATTTTTCGTAGGTGTTCATGATACGGCTCATGCCGCGCTGAACGGCGTTTTCGATGTGGCGCATGCAGATATCGACATCGCTTTCCGTGCGGATATGCTTGCCGTTTCGGGCGTAGGCCTGACAGGCTTCGATGGTGAGCATTTCGTAAGGCGAAGCACCCGGGTGGCGTTCCAAACGCAGCTGGGTCAGGCGCGTTTTCCCCGCATTCAGGCGCGCTTCAAAGCGGGCATTCCCGTTGAGAAATTTCTTGAGGTCGAGAAGCTTGTTGACGATGGCCGTAACCGACCAAACCGAGAGCGCGACAATGAGGACGATGACAACCTTGGCGGCACTGTCGCATTGCTCCCAATACCAAAGTGCCCCGCGGGAAGGTTCGCCGTTTGCCAAGAAAATCGAAGAAAAAAGTGTCTGCATAAATCGTTTTTTCAAATGATGCACAGAAAAAAAACGCGTGCAAGTTTGGACTCCGTTTTGTGAATAAAATAGCGATACTTCGCTTAAAGAAAGCTTAGAGCTTAGGGCTTAAAGCTTAAAGAAAAGTGATGGTGGATAGCTGATAACGGATAGGGGGAAAAAGATTAAAGATTAAAGGATAAAGATTAAAGAGAGCTTGGCGAAATCAGACATAGGTAACACTTTAGAGTCAGACATAGGTTACACTTCTGAGGTTACAGAGAGATTACAAGGTTGGGGATTGGAAGCAAGACTTAGAGTTGTCGAAGAAGAGTCCTCCCCTATGACGCCCCCTAGGGGGCGCGCGCCGGCCGCGGGGTAAAGTGCCAGGTTTTCGGCCGGGATAAACTTGGCAATGTCCGAGTGATACTCTCCGAGGAAGACCTCATAGAGATAAACACCGAAACTCCCCTTG